>DATEHB010000141.1:0-23506 GCA_035279805.1 Candidatus Acidiferrales bacterium | reverse complement strand
GCGCCGCATCCAGAACGTCTTTGCGAAAACCGTCGCTGTCCGACAACGAGGATCCTTCTTCGTAAATTCCGCCGTAGATGCAGCGTCCCAGGTGCTCCGTAAAATTTCCATAAATGTTTCGGTCAATCGTCCCGATTTTCCGGTCAAAATCAATTTTGATTCGAGCCGCGGCCACGGTTGCGGACGCAGACTGCGGCTCGATCATCGAAGCCGGCCACAGGGGCGTCGGCCTCGCGAAGGGAATCGCGACAGCACCCAGCGCGGCGCCGAGTCCTGCCTTCAAAAAGCCACGCCTCCCAGAGTTCCCGGCTGTCATTTCGCGAATCCCTCCGTAAAACAATTGGACTCTGATCCTCTGCGGGGTGCGCGTCCTAGCCCGCGCCCGTTATTTATGCTGAAAACGTTTACTCGTCAAGAAAAACAAGCCGTTTGTTGCCCGCATCGCTGCTAACCAAAGTATTTAGTGCGCGTTGCTTGAAAGCGTATATTATATCCCGTTCTGCAAACATTCTTTGGGGAATGCTGAATGGTTTGTTAGGTCCACTACCCACGAATTCGACACCAGAAGCGAGTAAGAATTTGGGAACGAATTTTTTGATTGCAGCTTTATTGCTTTGCTGTCTTTTTTGAAGAAATGGAGATTTCGATGAAGAAGCCCGGAATGTTTTTTCTTTTCCTTATGGCGACTGCTCTGGTTGGCGTACAGGCCTCTCCGAGGCATCGATCCAGGTCACGCGCGGCCAACTCCGCCTCGCCGACCGCTCAAGTCACGCCTATTACTATTGGAGGCGAGGCGGCAGTCGTCTTGACGCGCCCGCGGCCAAGGGACCGAAAGAAGCCGCAATTTCTTGGAGCGACCATCCTGCCGGGAAACGGAATGAATCTGCTTCAAATCAGGGCCTACTTGCCAGGTAAAGGAGACATCGACGTTATCAACGCGCCTAATTTGCCCGATGCCAAAGAACTTCTTGAAAATCAGAACGACGCTTTTGGGAACAAGAGCTTTTCCATGGGCGGCGCGATTCTGCTGCCATATCCAAACCGGATCCGAGGAAAACTGTCGGCAGACGGGAAGACAATTGAAACCACAATGGCAGGGAAACCGCTGTCGCTTCCCGCAAATTGGAAGGGCAAGAAGCCAGGCGCCGAGGTTCACGCAATGCACGGCTTGATCATGTCTGCGCATTTTTATGACGTGAGGTTTCACAACGGTCCGGTGGAATCGACAGTGTCGGGCTTTCTGCATGGTGGGAATTTTGACAGGCATTGGCCGTCGAAGACCGACGTGGGCGTGCGGATGATTTTGAAAAACGAAACGCTCGACGTGATTGTCACGGCGAAAAACGTAGGAAGCGAGAAGCTGCCTATGGCCATCAGCTTCCATCCCTATTTCAATTTTCCCAGCGGCAATCGGGCACAAGCAAGATTGCATTTGCCGGCCGACATGCGTGCAATTGTCAACAATTATGACGACGTTTTTCCCACCGGAAAGCTGGTGACGGTCAAAGGCACGCCGTACGACTTTACCGCTCCCGGCGGCGCGGCTTTGGGGCCGACGCTTTACATGGATGATTGCTTCACGAATCTGAAGCGCAATGCCGCTGGCAACGCGGTGGTCGAAGTGATCGATCCCGCCGCGAAGTACGGGCTTCGCATAACCGCGCTCTCACCGCAGATCAAGGCGATTCAAGCCTACGCGCCACCCGATAAGGAATTTATTGTGCTTGAACCGCAGTTCAATTTGGCGGATCCGTTCAACACCCAGATTTGGGGACACCGAAATACCGGGATGGATTGGCTGGCGCCGGGCGAGTCCGTGTCCTGGCACGTTAGATTGGAGTTGTTTATTCCGTGACGATAGCGTAGGCGGGGCGGAACTTCCGTTTGGTGTGTTCTTGTGGCGTGCGTATCAGCATCCGTTTTCTGTCTTGATGAGCTTATGAACTAAAAGAGGAGGCCTCATGGATTCTTGTCGCCGCCGTGTGTTCGTATCACTCGCAAGCCTCTGTTTGCTCCTGCCTTCACTGGCCGCGGCGCAGGGAACGCTCGCGGACTATCAGCGCGCCCAGCGTTTTCTGGGCGGCAACATGCGGTCGATGATCTCGGTTGCCGACATTCGTCCAACGTGGATCGCGGGCGGCGACCGTTTTTGGTATCGCACGGATGGGCCGAAAGGATCGGAATTCATCGTGGTCGATGCTGCGAAGAATACCAGCGCTCCAGCGTTCGATCATTCGCGTCTGGCTGCGGCTCTGTCGCGTGCCGCGCGCGAAAACTACGAAGGCACGCGGCTGCCGTTCTACAGTTTCGAATATACCGACAAGGAGAGCGCCATCCGCTTCCAAATTGAGGATGCGGAGTGGACGTGCAAGCTGACGAGTTACGAGTGCACGAAGAGCTCACGCCCCCAAATAGATCCGTACCAGGATGTGTCGCCAGATGGAAGATGGGCCGCCTATTTGAAGGATCACAATTTATTTGTTCGCGATACTTCCACGGGAGAGGTGGTGCAGTTGACGCGCGATGGCGTGCCCGGATGGGATTATGCAACGCCGCTGCCCGACCTTCGAACTCTTGTGACGGAAGGAATTCGGCATGGAGAAGATGTCAAGGCGCATCCGGAAGTATTTTGGTCGCCCGATTCTTCCAAGCTGATCACCTTCCGCATCGATTCCCGTAACGCGGGACGCTTCACCACTTTGCAGTTTGTTCCGCCAGACCAACTCCGGCCCAAGGCATTTGACTATGTGTACCCGTTGCCCGGCGAGGCCCTCCCGCACGCTGACGTCATGATCTTTGACGTGCTTTCCGGCAAACGAGTCGACGTGAAAACAGCTCCACTCGATCTCGAGTTTCAAGGCGGCCCGGGGTATTTCAGGTGGCTTCCGGATAACAAGAACTTTTTTTACGAGCGCGGCACGCGCGGAAACAAAGAGACCGAACTGCGAGTTGTCGATGCCGAAACCGGCGACCAAAGAGTCCTTATAAGCGAGCAGGACGGCTTATACATTGATCCCGGAGAACATTTCTTCCGCTTTGTTCCAGACCACGGAGGCATTCTCTGGTCCTCGGAAAAAGATGGATGGAACCAGTTGTATCTTTACGATGACCAGGGCCATTTCAAAAATCAGGTCACGACAGGCTCCTGGGTCGTGCGGCAGATCGAGAATGTCGATGCAAAAAGCGGTCAGGTGTATTTCCTGGCGAGCGGTCGCGAGAAAAATGAGGATCCCTATCTGACCCACCTGTACCGCGTGAATCTGGATGGTTCCGGCCTCACACTCCTCACCCCGGAAAATGCAAGTCACACGGTAATCGTCTCGCCGGACGGCGAGTATTTCGTTGACAACTATTCGCGCGTGGATTTGCCGGGCGAATCCGTGCTGCGACGCAGCAAGGATGGCTCCGAAATTCGCGTGCTCGAAAAGACGGACGTGAGCGAGTTGTCGAAAACCGGATGGAAGAGTCCGGAACCGTTTGAGGGCAAGGCGCTGGACGGTTCGACAGACCTATATGGCGTGATCGTGCGCCCGTCGAATTTCGATCCATCGAAGAAATATCCGATCGTTGAACAGGTTTACACGGGCCCGCAGGGATTTTTCGTTCCCAAATCGTTCGGCGCGGCGCTTCGGCTGCAATCCATGGCGGAACTGGGCTTCGTTGTCGTGATGGTTGACGGGCGCGGTACCACCGGACGTTCGCGAGCCTTTCACGAATTTTCGTACCACAATCTCGGTGGCTCATTTGCCGACCACGTCGCAATGATCAAGCAGATGGCGGCCAACTACCCATATATGGACATTACGCGCGTGGGGATTTACGGTACTTCTGCGGGAGGATACGGCTCCGCGCATGCGATATTGCAGTTTCCGGACTTCTACAAAGTATGCGTCTCCACGTCAGGGGACCACGACCCTCGCCTTGATAAGGCCTGGTGGAACGAGCAATACCAGGGCTATCCAGTCGGAAAAGATTACGAAGAACAATCAAACGTCACGATGGCGGATCGTCTCAAGGGCCACTTGCTCCTGATTCACGGCGACATCGACAACAACGTGAATCCAGTCGAAACGATGCGCCTCGTCGATGCTCTGATGACCGCCAACAAGAATTTCGACATGCTCTATGTCCCGAACATGTTTCACGGCGATAGCGGGCCGCACGCACTGTACGTCAGCCGGCGCCGTTGGGATTATTTCGTTCAGTACTTGCTCGGCGTCACGCCGCCAGCAGATTTTGAGATTCGGGAGCGAAGGCTTCCGTCTACTCCGAGGAGGCCATAGTTCGGAAAGGCATCTCGGTCGACGATGTGGGCTTGACGAAAAAAGAAGACAAGCGGGGCAGGCGGATCGCTGAATTACGCGCGGCGCTGTTTTACGAATTCTTTCAGCATACTACCCGCATTATGGATGTGGCGCTCAAGGAGTTCGCACGCAGCGGGAACGTTTCGCTCACGGCACAGATCAAGAAGCCTGCGATGTTCCTGTTTCGCGCGTTCAAAGGCCTGCGTCAAGTAAAGTTGGAGCCGCGTGTAGCGGTCGCCGTTGTTATTGATCGTCTGGATGATCGCCATGAAACGCGGACGATTGGCGCGCGAATACAGAGTTGAATGAAACTGCCAATTCAGGCGTCCCCACGTTCCTACTTCTTCTTCTTTCCATAGCGCCTTTTCGTATGTTTGCAGAATGGCTTCGGCCTGCTTGAAATCGTCCTCGGTCAGGTTCGGTATCGAAAGCCGCAGCACTTCGCCTTCGAGGAGAACACGAATATCGAATAATTCCTCGATTTCTTCGGGCGAAAGCGCGGAAACAACTCCGCCGCGATGCGGCACTATGGTGATCAGCCCTTCGGCTTCCAATTGCCGCATCGCCTCGCGGACAGGGATGCGGCTCACTTGGAAATCGGAGGCGATCGCGTCCTGCCTCAATTGCTCTCCTTCTTGTATTTCGCCGCGGATAATCATCTCGCGGAGCTTATCGGCAACGGCGGAAGCGAGTGACGTCCGGGGTATGCCATTACCCGCACTCTTGCGTGTTTGGGTTTCTGCCTTGGGATTCATGGCGTTATGGGCGTTTGGTTGGGAGGACATCGCGAACCATAGCAGAAGATATCATATTATTTATTAACTCGGATAGGTTTCATACCATTTTCAGTACATTTCTCTAATCGCCCCGAAATCAATCTTTCGCCCGCTCTTCCTAAGCCGACTCTGAGCTCGAATCCGCGTATTGAATTTCCCGCACGCCGGCAGAACGCGCCAGCACGCCGTAGACGGGGATGCCCAAGATCACAATGAGGAGTCCCGGCCAGGTTGTTGACGCGCGATACGTGAAAAGCATCGCCAGGATAGCTGCCGCGCCCATAATATAAATCACCGGAAGCCACGGGTACCCGAAAGCGCGGTAGGGGCGTTCTGCCTTGGGACGAATGATCCTGAGGCGAAAAATTCCCGCGATCGTCAGAATGTAAAAGATTAGCGCCGCGGATATCACATAATCGAGCAAATTGCTGTAAAGATTTCCGTACTGCCTCGTCACCGGATTGAATGTTCGCGGCAGAACAAGAAAAGCGGCCCACAGCCCCTGTATCAGTAATGCATGCGCCGGAACGCGCGCGCGATTGAGTCTTCCCGCCGCAGGGAAAAACAATCCATGCCGCGCCATCGCGTAATACGCGCGTGCGCCCGCGAGCGTAAGAGCGTTGATTGTCCCTATGGTGGAAACCATGATGGCGGCGGCCATCAGTGCGGCGCCTGCTATCGGGAAAATTCTTTGCAGCATCGCCGTAGCGACGCGGTCCGATGGCGCATGCTGAATCGCGGAGAGTGGGAGCGTCACAAGATACGCCACGTTCGCGAGCAGATAGAGAACGATCACCACAATCGTTCCAATGGCCAAAGCGCGCGGCAGATTCTTTTTCGGGTCTTTTACTTCGCCCGCTGTGAATGTGATGTCGTGCCAGGAATCGGCGGAAAATAGCGATCCGGTTTGCGCCACGCAGATTGCTGCAAATAGTCCGAACGCAGTCACGGCGCTCAAGCCCGAAGAGACCGGCGTAACGCCAACGGCGGTCCAAGCGTGCGAAAAGTTCTCGCGGACCACATCAAGATTCAAGCCTAACGTCAATCCAAGCACGATCAACGCCAGCAACGCGCCTGTTTTTGCTACCGTGAAGATATTCTGAACGATTTTCCCGTATTCAAGCCCGCGGCTATTCGTCCATGTGAGAATAATAATTATCGCAATGGCCAAGAGCTGCGCCGTTGAAAGGGAAAACGCGTATCCGCTCGAAATGTGGACGGGATGAATCACGTAATTGTCTTCGGATATTCTCGGAAAAAGGACGCCGGAAAAACGCGCAAATGCTATCGCCACCGCTGCAATCGTGCCGGTTTGAATTACCGTGCACAGCGTCCATCCGTAGAGGAATCCCCATAGCGGCGAAAATGCTTCGCGCAAAAAAATGTACATACCGCCGGCGCGAGGCATCATCGACGCCAATTCTCCGTAAGAGAGAGCGCCCGCCACCGTGAGCACGCCAGCGAAGGCCCATGCCACCAATAACCAGCCGGCGCTGCCAATCTGGCGAGCCATGTCGGCCGAAACGATAAAAATTCCCGAACCGATCATCACGCCAACAACCACCATCACGCAATCAAAGAGCCCGAGCCCTCGAGCAAACGTCGGTTCTGCATTTGGTGTCGGCTCAGTCTTCGCTGAAGGATCAGCCCGTGAAGTCACAGGGTTCTTGTCCCTCCGATCTCCGCTTGAAAAAATGGCGGATTCGACTCATAAACACAGTGCGACAAACGGCTTGCATAATATATGCACTACGCTATATTGCAAGTCTTCTTCTACTTACGCGGCTTTTCAGCGTTTGCGAATGGCCGCTCATGGACGATGCGCAAAACGCGATCGCAACTGGGGGCTCTATGTCTTTTTCTTGCGGCTTATATAGAATTGGATCGGCGCACGCGGCCCGCTGTGCGCTGGCAGCTCTGTCGCTGGGACTTTTCGCGGTTGCCGTGAGCCCCCAGTCCCTTCCGCAGCCTCCCGGTTCCTCGGTCACAACAGTTACGCCCGAGCCGGGCTTCTTCTCGGAGCCTTCGATAGCGATCAATCCCAATAACCCTCAGCAGGTTGTCGCGGCGTATCAGGACAACGCGCATATCGCCTATTCCGGCGATGCGGGCGAGCATTGGGCGATCGCGTCTGGGATTGCGCCGCCCGATTATCGCGTTTCCGGTGATGTATCGGTCACTTACGATAACAAAGGCCACGCGATCCTTTGCTTCATGGCATTCGACAAGCTCGGCTCATTCAACTACTGGGGTCACAATTCCTCAAGAAATGGACTTCATATACGGCGTTCGCTCGACGGCGGTGCAAACTGGGAAACAAATGATATTCCAGTCAGTGTGCAACCCGATCGTTCAGATGTTCCGTGGGAAGACAAGCCCTACATCGTCGCCGACAATAACCATGGTCCTTACGCCGGAAATCTTTACATCGGTTGGACGCGGTGGACCCTCAAAGATTCTGAGCTCATGCTCGTCCGCTCCACAGACGACGGAAAAACCTGGTCGCAGCCGATCGAGATCGACAACAATCCCGGGTTGCCACGCGACGACAATGGCGCTCTGGAAGGATTTGCCGGCGTCGTTGCCCCGGACAGCACTTTCTACGCCGTCTGGGGAGACGGAAATCACGTTGTATTCACGAGTTCTCATGACGGTGGCCGTACATTCGCGCGCACGCGCAACATAATCGATACAGCTCCGACCATGTTCACGATCGAAGCGCTTTCTCGCACCAACGGTTTTCCGCAAATCGCGATTGATCCTCGTGGCGGAGGTAAGGGCGGCCGCCTTTACGTGACCTGGAGCGATTATCGCAATGGCGACGTTGACGTCTTCTGCTCCACTTCCACGGATCACGGCGAGAGCTGGAGTCCGGCGGTTCGCGTAAACACAGACGCGATTCACAATGGAGCCGACCAATTTTTTCAGTGGCTCGCCGTAGATCCCGCGGACGGCTCGGCCGACGTGGTTTTCTACGATAGGCGAGGCGATCCGCAGAACAGAAGCGAAACTGTCACCCTGGCGCGTTCGACCGATGGCGGAAAGTCCTTCCGGAACTACGCCTGGACCGCGCAGCCGTTCAACGCAACGGGAGTATTCCTGGGAGATTACACCGGGCTCGCCGCGCTCAACGGCCGCGTCTATGGCGTCTGGACTGACAAACTGGAGGCTGCGCCCACGCCGCCGCGTGCCGGCGACCGCCTGCCACAGCCTCCCAGAGGGAGTCCGGAATACTGGAAGCTTCATGGAACAGTTATTAGAATTGGCGTCGCGGATTTTGCCAGCGCCACGAGTGCGCGGCGTCGATAGAACGTACAATCACAGATCACGGTCAGATCCGTCTACAGGTCAGCGAACGGAATGAGACTCAAGTCTTCTCGTATTTCCATCGGAAGTCAGCCGGCCGTGAGGTTAACGCGGCCCAGGCACAAAAACCGAAATAGTCCGCAATTCCTCGAAGCGATTGTCTTGCCTGGCCTTGGGATGAATTTGCTACAGGTAAAGGCTTATTTTCCCGGCATAGGCGAAATTGATTTAATCAATGCGCCGAAGTTGCCCGACGCAAAAAGCTTACTCGATGATGCGGGCGACCCATTCGGAAACAAGAGCTTTTCCGTGGGCAGCGCCTTTTTGCTGCCATATCCCAATCGCATTCGCGGAAAGCTTTCAGCCCGCGGAGAAACCATTGAGACGACCATCGTCGGCAAGGAAATCCATCTTCCGGCCAACTGGAAAGGCAAGAACACTGTCGCCGAGACTCACGCAATGCACGGCCTCATCCTGTCTTCGCAATTTGAAAATGTGAAGCTCCGCAACGGAGTGGGCGCTTCAACAATCGTCGCCCGCCTGCACGGTGGAGACTTTGGCGGCCATTGGCTCTCAAAGACAGACGTGAATGTTCGGATTTCCTTGAAAAATCATACGCTTGATTTGAACGTGGCGACAAAAAACGCAGGCCGCGAAATGCTGCCGATGGGAATCGGTTTCCATCCCTATTTCCGGTTTCCGAGCGGCGATCGGTCACAGGCGAGACTCCATCTTCGCGCCAGACTGCGCGCGGTGGTCAACAACTACGATGATGTCTTTCCCACGGGAGAACTCGTGGCGGTAAAAGGCACGGCCTATGATTTCGCCGCTCCTGGCGGCATTGCGTTAGCGTCCTCTTTGTTTATGGACGATTGTTTTACGGATTTGCGGCGCGATGCGGATGGCCGGGCCGTCGTGGAAATCACCGATCCTGTGGCTAAATATGGGCTGCGAATCGCAGCTCTGTCGCCTGAAATAAAGGCCATACAGGTTTACGCGCCTCTGGACAAACAGTTCATCGCGGTCGAGCCACAATTTAATCTGGCGGATCCCTTCAATACAAAAATGTGGGGCAGGCGAAACACGGGCATGATCTCGTTGCGGCCCGGCGAGTCGGTAAAATGGCGCGTCCGATTGGAGCTTTTTATTCCCGCAGTCTAGGCGTCTGCCATTTGCATGTTTGGTTCGCGCGGATCCTCGCAAGCTTTTTCAATTTTGCGCGCTGCGGCGAGCACAATTTCTTCTTCAAACGGCCGCCCGATAACTTGCACTCCGATCGGCAGACCTTCAGGAGAGCGTGCAACGGGAACGGCAACTGCGGGATTACCGAGAAGATTGAACCACTGGCTGTAACTCATCGCTTGCAGATAATCGACCCTGCGGCCCTCGACTGTCCACTCGCGCTCGCCGTGCTGAAAAGCGGGAATCGCGCACACGGGAGACAGCAGAATCGGACATCGCTCCATTTGGCGCAGGAACCTGCATCGCAAATCATCGCGCGCGAGCAACGTGTTCATCAACTCGCTGACAGTTAATCGCGGCTCTTTGCGCACGACGCCCATGAATTCCACCAGTGTCGGACTCAACTGCGATTCCTGGCCTTTTAGGAAGGGCTCTAAGACCGCCTCTCCAGCGCGCCCGAAGAGATTCCACCAGAGCCTCCGCGCTTCCGGCAAGCCGTCCGGCAAGAATTTCTCAACCGTCATTCCTGCAGCATTCAGCGCGGAAGCCGCATTTCGTACCGCTGCGCGCGTCTCCGGCGTCACTGGAGTCATGCCATCTTCTTCGAAAAACCCTACGCGTAACCGCTCAAGTTTCGTTTCGTCCGGCCATCGAACGGGAACAGGCGCCGATGAGGGATCGCTGTAATCCAGTCCTGCCATCACCTCGAAGAGCATTTCTAAATCGGAGACGGTACGCGCCATTGGCCCCACGACGCCCAGCAACGCGAACGGTCCGCTCGAAACAGGGAAATGCCCTGTAGCCGGAATTCGCCCGGGAGTCGGTTTTAACCCGCAGATACCGCTATAGTGCGCCGGAACGCGAATCGAGCCACCGCCATCGCTTCCTACACCGCCAGCCGAGCAGCGCGCGGCTATGGCCGCCGCTTCGCCACCGCTCGAACCACCCGGCGTGCGTCGAAGATCCCACGGATTATTTGTTTTTCCGCGCACGGAATTGTCCGTCTCATAAGCCATCAGAAGTTCAGGTGCATTGGTATTCCCAAGCAGAATTGCCCCGGCATCGCGCAGCCGCGTGACAAGCGTGGCGTCATTTTCAGCCACGTACGCCGCCCGCAAACGCGAGCCGCAGTCGCATGGCCAGCCCGCCACGTCGATAGAGCATTTAATGCTGATTGGAACGCCATGCAGCGGCCCCAGCGGACCTTGGTTCGTCAACACGGCGTCTGCGGCTCTTGCCTGCCGTCGAGCTCCGTCCAGGTCCACGTAGGCGAACGCGTTCAATTGCCGATCCAATCGCCCGATTCGTTCCAGGTGAGCTTCCAGAAGCTCGGTTGGCAGTATTTCCCTTCGCCGAACTGCCGCCGCCATTTCGCTGGCGGAGAGGGAAGTCATGCTCTTCTTTTGACTGTGCGCGTATTGCGACACTTTGTCCGCCTCCTCTGTTTCGCCGAAGGCAGCAAGTGTATCATCCACAGGATGCGTGGCCCGTTAAAAGGCTGTAGTCTGGCTGTATAGTGCTTTTATATTATTGTGACATGGCGAGTGCAATGTTGGTGATAGGCCGCGACTTCGCGGGTTTCTCGACAACATTCCTAGGGTCTCGAAAGGGAAGAATTTGACAGGTGGTCGGATCTCGTCGCTCCGTCGCGCGATTCTTCGACTTCGAAGAAAATCATGAAGAAACTGCGTCTCGGACTCTTACTGATCCTGTTTTTCACCGCTTTGTATGACTACGCCTGGCCTACGCCAGCCATTCATTATTACGTTTTCGTTGTGTTTCACCTGGCGGCGGGAATCGCGTTTCTGTTTCTCCTTTTAGTCTTCTCCCGGAACATTTGGCGCAACTCAACTCTTTTGAATCGTGCGGGATGGAGCTTTCTGGCGCTCGGCGGCGCGATTGGCGTGGCACTTATCTTCACCGGGACGCCGCGCAATGTCTTCCCGATCCTCTACGTGCATATAGCTGCGTGCATTCTCGGCATCGCTTTGCTTCTCGGCAGTTACGTAAGTCGAAGAGCCCAACTCGCGGCATCCTCTTTCGCATCTTCACTGCGTTGGGCAGCAATTCTGATTTTATTCGCGACGGTCTCATATGGCGCCTGGTGGGTCCGCAATGTCCAGTGGCAACATTCGTATCAAATCAAGAACCCGCCGGACGCTCCCGCTACGATGAATCAAGAAGGCGGCGGACCGTCCGGTCCATTTTTCCCCAGCTCCGCGGTTGTCGAATCGAGCGTCAAAATTCCGAATGAAGCCTTCATGGAATCAGAAACGTGCAAGACTTGCCACGCGGACATTTATCGTCAATGGGAAGGTTCCGCTCACCACTTTTCTTCCTTCAACAATCAGTGGTATCGCAAGAGCATTGAGTATATGCAGGACACCGTCGGGATTCGGCCTTCAAAATGGTGCGCGGGCTGTCATGATCCTGCGCTCCTCCTTACCGGCATGTTCAATCGCCCGGTTCGCGACGTCGAAAAGACGCCCGAAGGTCAGGCGGGGCTTGGCTGCGTGATGTGCCATTCGATTCAAAAAGTTTCCTCGACAATGGGGCAGGGAGATTATGTCCTCGAATATTCTCCTCTCGACAGACTCGCCACAAGCAAGAATCCTGTGGTGCACGATTTCGTCGACTTCCTCATAAAGTTGAATCCCGAGCCGCATCGCCGCACTTTTCTCAGGCCTTTCGTTAAGAATCAAACGGCTGAATTTTGCTCGACGTGCCACAAAGTCCACCTCGATTTTCCGGTCAATCACTACCGTTGGACACGTGGCTTCAACGAATACGACAACTGGCAGTCGAGCGGTGTTTCCGGTCAAGGCGCGCGTTCTTTTTATTACCCACCGAAGCCGCAAACATGCACCGATTGTCATATGCCCAAAGTACGCTCCACAGATTTCGGCAATTACGCGGGCATGATTGATTCGCACCGTTTCCCAGGCGCGAACACGGCTGTACCCTACGAAAATGAAGATGCTGGGCAGCTCGATGCCGTCGAGAAATTCCTGAAGGCCAATCAGGTGAGCGTCGACATTTTCGGCATTTCGCCCGAAAGCGCGGAACCCGCATCCAAACGAGCATTGCTGCCGGAAAGTACGATTGCCGCGCCGCAGCTCCAGACGACTTTCGGCGTCGGTGAGGAATCAGAATTCACGGCCCCGAAGGGACAAGAGGGGCTCGCAAGTCGCGCGTCACGACTCACAGCGCCCTTCGGTCGCGTTCCCATCGCGGTTCGGCGCGGGGACACTGTTAGAGTCGACGTGGTCGTCCGCACTCGCGGCGTAGGCCACTTTTTCCCAGGTGGAACCATCGACGCTTTCGATCTGTGGCTCGAGCTGAAGGCAACGGATGAAAATGGGCGAATAATCTTCTGGAGCGGTGAGGCCGGCAAAAGTAACGATACCAACGGCCCCGTTGATCCTGGCGCGCAATTCTACCGGGCTTTGCTCATCGACTCTCACGGCAATCCCATCAACAAACGCAACGCCTGGGCCGAGCGCGCCGTCGTCTACGTTCATCTGATCCCGCCCGGCGCCGCCGACACGGTTCATTATCGGCTGTACATTCCAACAAATGCCGGCAATCGCATTACACTCACTGCGAAATTGAATTATCGCAAATTTAGCTGGTGGTTCACGCAATTCGCTTTTGGCGGCATTCACGATCCCGTCCGGTACAATCCTGCTGTCTCGCCCGATTATGACGACACGAAATGGGTTTTCACCGGCGACACAAAGGGCGCTTCCGGTAAGCGGCCTGGCATTCCGGAGGTGCCAATTGTTGAGATGAGCCATGATGAAGCCGAATTGCAAGTCCTGCCCGCCGAGGCAGAACCTCCTAAGCCGCAGGTCATCGTCGAGGCCGCTGACTGGCAGCGTTGGAACGATTACGGCATTGGTTTGCTGCTTCAAGGCGATTTGCAGGGCGCCGAAGCAGCCTTCGAAAAGGTCGCTCAAGCCGCGCCCACTCGCGGCGACGGCTGGGTCAACATGGGACGCGTTCAACTTCAAGAAGGCAACTTGCAGGAAGCGATGAAAGTCCTATTGCAGGCTCTTAAAGTAGCCCCGTCGCTCGCCAGCGCCCACTTCTTTTATGGCAACGTCTTGCGCGACCAGGGCCATTACGACGAAGCAATTGCCCAGTTCAAAATCGCACTCGACCAATATCCAAACGATCGCGTTGTGCGCAACAACGTGGCGCGCACGTTTTTCCTCGAACGCCGCTATGCTGAGGCTGTCCGCGAATTTCAGTCCGTGCTCGCGATCGACCCTGAGGACCTCGAGGCGAATTACAACCTCATGCTTTGTTACAACGGCATGGGTCAGTCCGTTCGTGCCCACGACTATCAGGTGCGTTATTTGCGCTTCAAAGCGAACGAAGCGGAAGGCTCCTTGCTGGGCCCCTATCTCCGTGACCATTCCGACGACAACAACGAACGGCAACCGATTCACGAGTTGACTTCAGCGCCACTTGCACCCAGGGCGTCACGATATTCCGCGGTCAGTCCACCTTCCAAAATAACCAAGGCGAGGGGCGAGCGCTGATGGCGCACCATCGGCCTGGCAAGTTGTGGCCGGCGTTCACGGCCATTTTTTTGGTGGTGGTTCTCGCCACTCCTAGCGCGAAGAAACCGGCCGTGGCGCGCATTAACTTTCAGGACGTAACCCGCGCGGTGGGCATTCATTTCGTTCACAACAATGGCGCGTTTGGAAAAAAGTGGCTGCCGGAAGCGCTGGGCCCTGGCGTCGCATTTCTCGACTATAACAATGACGGCTGGCAGGACATTCTGCTGGTCAACGGAAAGAATTGGCCCGGGCATGCCGGGCCGCACTCCACGATGGCGCTTTACCGCAACAATCACAATGGAACCTTTACCGATGTCACGCGTCAAGCCGGCTTAGCCGTGGAGATGTACGGCATGGGCGTCGCCGTGGGGGATTATGACAACGACGGCTGCGATGATATTTTCGTCACCGCGCTCGGCCAAAGCCACCTCTTTCGCAACAATTGCAACGGCACGTTCACTGACGTCACGAAAAGAGCTGGGCTGTGGGGCCCAAATGAATTTAGCACCAGCGCCGCGTGGGTCGACTTCGATCGCGACGGCCGTCTCGACCTGCTTGTGGCGAATTACGTCCAGTGGACGCCGCAAACCGATATTTACTGCACGCTTGACGGCACGACGAAATCGTATTGCACGCCGGAGGCGTATCACGGCGCGTCGTTGCGACTTTGGCACAATAATGGTGACGGAACATTCACCGATGTCACGCGTAAAGCCGGAATGTACGATCCCACCTCAAAAAGTCTCGGCATTACGATTCTCGACGTGAATCAAGACGGCTGGCCGGATATTTTTGTCAGCAACGACACGGAGCCCAATAAGCTATACATGAACAACGCCAATGGCACTTTTACGGAGAAAGCCGTCATGGCGGGCGTCGGATTCAGCGAGAACGGCATCGCGCGCGCCGGCATGGGCACGGATGCCGCCGATTATGACCGCTCAGGTTATCCGAGCATTCTGATTTCGAATTTCTCGAACCAGATGCTCGCTCTTTATCACAACGAGCAAAACGGCCTGTTTGTGGACCAGGCTCCGAATTCCGAAATCGGGCACGCGAGCCTGCTTACGCTCGGTTTCGGCTGTTTTTTCTTTGATTATGACGGCGATGGCTGGCCCGATATTTTCGTCGCAAACGGTCACATCGATCCGGATATCGAAAAAGTGCAGCAACAAGTTCACTATGCCGAGCGGCCGCTGCTTTTTCGGAATCTCGGCGGCGGAAAATTCAACGATGTTACTTCGGCGATGGGCGAGTCCTTCGATTCTCCGCGCGTCGCCCGGGGCGCGGCGTATGGCGATGTGTTCAACGACGGCAAACTCGACGTTTTGATTTCGACGAACGCCGGCCCCGCATATCTCTTTCGCAACGAAGGCGGTGCGAATCATAGCCTGCGCATCAAATTGGCCGGCACAAAATCCAATCGCGACGGCATCGGTACGGTGGTTAAGGTAACGTCGGGCGGCTCAAGCGAGTCAGACACGCTGAAAAGCGGCTCTAGCTATCTTTCCTCGAGCGAACTTGTGTTGACGTTTGGCCTCGCGCAAAATGTGCGAGCCGCTGAAGTTGAGATTTACTGGCCCAGCGGGCGCGTAGATCACCTGACGAACATCTCCGCCGGCCAAACGATTACGGTAAAAGAAGGGCAGGGCGTGATCGCCGCCAAACCGTATCAGAAAGACTGAGGAGCGCATGCGTCGAAGTCTTCACAACTTCGCGATTCTCGGTGCAGCGCTTGTGGTTTCGCTTGCAATTCTGCCCTTCGCCTTCCATCGCTCTCGTGTCCGCGCCTTTCAGGGCGAGACAGGCGCGGCGGCCGAAACAAAGACCGAAAAAAAAGGCGGCGCGGTTCACCACAATAACCTGGGCGTTGCTTATATGGAGCGTCAGGAGCAGAAGAACGCGTTAGCAGAATTCGAGAAGGCAAACGCGCTTGACCCGAAACTCCACACTGCGCTCCTCAACCAGGCCATCGCTCTTCTGAACCTCCAGCAGTTTTCGCAGGCCCGGCTGCTTCTCGAAGAATCTGCCAAGCACGAACCGGAAAATCCACGCGTCTGGTACAACCTCGGCCTTCTCGAAAAATCCGAGGGTCATGCGGACATATCCGCCGCGGATTTCGAGCGTGCCGCCGCCATTGATCCGGATGACGCTGACACACAGTATTTCCTGGGCCAGGATTACATGGTTTTGCATGAATATCCCAAGGCCATCGCCGCATTCGAGCGCGCCCTGAAAATAAACCCGTTTCACGTCTCGGCGGAATTTGCGCTGGCACAGGCGTTCCAGCGTTCGGGAGAAACGCCCCGTGCGCGCACTCACCTGGTCCGCTTCCAACATCTCGTGGCGGCGAAACTCGGCGCTCCGATGAGCCTGACCTATGGCGATCAGGGAAAATATTCTCTCGCGGAAATCATATCAGTGGGCGGAGAAGAAATTCCTCGCGCTATTCCTGTTCACTTCGTGGATATAACTCGAGAATCTGGCTTACCAACTCACGCAGAGTCACCAGTAAGTCGCCGAAGCGCGGCGACGGAGGCGGATTCTTACGGTTCTGGCGCGTGCGTTGTCGATTACGATTCTGACGGCCGTCCTGATATTTTCCTGGTGAATGCGGACGGCAGCGGTCGTCCCGCGCTCTATCACAATCTCGGTAACGGAAAGTTCCAGGACGTCACCGCGCAGTCCGGCATAAAAATTCCAGGCGCCGGAATGGGTTGCACGGCGGGCGATTATGACAACGACGGGCGTTCTGATCTCGCGGTCAGCTACGATGGTGGCGTCGCACTTTTTCACAACGACGGCGATGGAAAGTTCCGTGACGTCACCGCCGGCGCGGGAATCCACGTAACTGGCCAAGCGATGGGCCTCACGTTTGTTGACTACGACCACGACGGAGACCTGGATCTTTACGTTGCGCGCGCTCCTGCAAGTACGGGCAGAGATCTTTTTCCTTCCACCGCGAACTCGCCGAACGAACTCTGGCGCAACAATGGCAACGGCACATTCACGGAAGTCAGCGAGGAATCCGGTCTGCGCGGCGACGGTCCAAGCTGGGGTGCGACCGCAAGCGACATCAACAACGATCGCGCTGTGGACTTCGTCGTCACCGCTTTTCGTCGTCCTCCCACGCTCTACTTGAATCCGCGCGAAGGGAAATTCCGCGCTGAGCAGCCATGGACACCCGCGATGAAATATCCTGCGGTCGGCGCGCTTGCTTTTGACTTCGACAAAGACGGCTGGATGGATTTGGCCTTCACTCATGTGAGCGCTCCGGGCATTTCTTTGTGGCGTAACGTTAACGGCAAGCAATTTGTTCCCGTTAAATTGCCAAAACTCGATTGGACTCGTGGCTGGGGCTTGACGGCGCTTGACTACGACAACGACGGTTGGATTGATCTCGCCGCCGTGGGAGAAAATTCCTCTGGCGGCCACATCATTCTGCTGCGAAATCAGGGTGCCGCGGGCTTCCGCGATATATCCGCAGAGGTTGGCTTGGACCAAATTCACCTGACGCGCCCTCGCTCGATTGTAGCTGCGGACTTTTTCGGCGAGGGCGCCACGGACCTCCTGGTTACACAGAACGGGGGCCCGCCCGTGCTCCTGCGCAATGTGGGCGGCAACCGCAATCATTGGCTGAAGGCGCATCTCGCTGGGCTGAACGACAACAAAAGTGCGATCGGCGCCAAAATCGACATCTATGCCGGAACGCTTCACCAGAAATTCGAAATCGCAGCCGCGTCAGGATATTTGGGGCAGAGTGACACGAACATTACCGCCGGTCTGGATGACGCGCCCAAAGTTGATGTCGTACGCATGCTCTGGCCGTCCGGTGTGTTGCAGGATGAAATTAATTTTCCGGCCGACTCGCGCCCGACGATCAGGGAGCTCGACCGCCGAGGCAGTTCGTGTCCGCTTCTGTTCGCGTGGAATGGCCGCACATTCCAGTTTGTCGCGGACATTATCGGCTCGGGAATCGTCGGCCACTGGGTGGGGCCGGGCGAAAGGAATATCCCGAATCCGGCCGAATATCTTAAGGTCAACGGCACAGACATCCAGTTGAAAAACGGTCGGCTCGACTTTCGCTTGGTCGAACCCGAGGAAGAACTCGACTATCTCGATCAGGTCCGGTTGCTCGCTGTAGACCATCCCGCCGGCGTGGAAGTCTATCCCAACGGTCATTTCTCGATGTATCCTCCGTTTCCCGCGTTCAAGGTGGTTGTTACGCGCGCCCCGCGCCTGCCGCTCGGTGCATGGGATGATCGGGGTCGCAACGTTCTTCCGGCATTACTCGAACGCGACCATCAATTTGTAACGGGTTTCGCGAGCACGCCGTTTGCGGGCTTCGCACAGTCACATTGGCTCGAATTGGATTTGGGCAGTTGGAATCCGCAACGTCCTCTGCGCCTGATTCTCGATGGCTTCACGGATTATTTCTCCGCGAGTTCGCTATATTCGGCGTGGCAAGCGGGACTGAAACCGATTCCTCCTTACATTGAAGCTCTTGGTGCAGACGGTCATTGGCGGCGCGTTGTCAATGACATGGGATTCTTTTCCGGCCTCGAACGCACCATGACCGCAGATCTTACGGGGAAGCTTCCTGCGAACGCGCGAAAGATTCGCATCGTCACGAACCTGAAAATCTACTGGGATCGAATTCGGATCGACAATTCCGCCTCAGACGCGTCCTATCGCGTCACGGAAGTGCCTCTGGCGAATGCGAATCTCCAGTTTCGAGGCTACCCGAATTATGTCGAGGGGAAAACGCCGGGCGATTTGTCTTTCTTTTACGATCAGGTCAGCGCGACTGGACCGTATGCGCACCAAACGGGAAATTACACGCGGTACGGAGATGTGCTGCCCCTTCTCCAGCGGCTCGACGAAAAATACGTTGTCTTCGGCTCCGGCGACGAAGTGGCTGCCAGTTTCGATCCTGCATCTCTGCCGAAACTCGCGCGCGGCTGGGTGCGCGACTATTTTTTCTACGCCAATGGGTTCGACAAAGACATGGATTTCTATGCCGATTTCGGCGGCACGGTCACTCCATTCCCCACGCACACTCTCGCCTCATATCCTTATTCCCGCGGAATTACCTATCCGACCGATCCAAGCCATCTCGACTATTTGTTGCGTTACAACACTCGCGCCGTTTCCGGGCAACCGCCAGTCTCGTATCGCTTTCAATATAGCGACAAAGCGGCCTCGAAAGGCAAGAGGCCATAAGGCCTGCAAATTGTGCGGATCGTTCTCGCCGCGAGCGCTCCCAAGATCAGTGGCAAGCTCGTATGCGGCATTGGAACGTAACTCACGGCCGTTATATCCTTCGGACGTGCACTCGGTTCGGTGGATGGCAGGAAGGAAATGGTTGCGGGGGTCGGATTTGAACCGACGACCTCCGGGTTATGAGCCCGACGAGCTACCAGGCTGCTCCACCCCGCGGAATCATCATAGCGGAAGCGCGAAGGGCGGTCAAATTTCAAAGCGCTTTTCCTGAATATCTGGCGCGCGATCACCACGAACTGTACGGCGTGTTTTCGAAAGGTGAGACACTGTCAGAGGATGAATGAACGTCTGTAATTCCGCCGCCCGACGCTTCTTCGGGGCTGAGCAACACGTCGGAAGTGACCACGGTCCAATTGTTCCCTCCCGTGATGGGATCTTTCGGGACGGCGCGCAGATACCCGGAACTGACAAGGTCGTCCAGGGATTGCGGCGCCTGTTGCTTGTCGAGCGTGTATTGCTCAATGGCATCGCGCAATACCGACAAATCATGATGCAGAGCCGCTTCTTTCGCTCGAGATACGGAGCGGTCGTATCGGACAGCCGCTAACGAAGCGAGAATCATAATGATGGTCATCACGATCAACAGCTCGATCAGTGTGAATCCGGGCGCGCAGCCGCGACGCCGCCGGGAATTGCCCAGCGCCTTTGGTTGTGAAGTAAGCGATGTGATTCGCGCGCGCATAAATAAAGTTCTCTTCTAATCCGCCGAGCTACCAGTCCGAATACTTCGTTCCGTCGAGCGCCGTGCCTGTTGATTTGCTGTAAACGTCGAATACGTCCTGACCGCCCCAGCTCGTCGTATCGGCGTCGTCCTGCACGGAGCGTAAACCCCAGTCGGCCGTGCCTGTCATGGGGTCGGCGGGAATCTGACGAAGGAACCGGACATGCCGATCGGGAGCTCCGGCCAATTGCACACCGTCGACCAAGGTCTGCAAATCCGGCGGATAGCCTTCTGTGCCTGTTTCAATGCGAATCAAATTGTGGTCCGCGGCATCTTTGTAGCGGTCAATTGCGTTACGAATTTGCATGACATCATAGCGCAGTTGCGCCTCGCGCTGTCGCTTGATCTGGACGCGCGCCATGGGCACGGCCATTCCCGACAGCACAATGAGGATTCCACACGCCACGATCAGTTCGAGCAACGTCATGCCCGCGGCAGCGCGCATGGGCTGTCGATTTCGCACTGGGGATATCTTGGCAGGTTTGTCCATCACTGTACCTGAATGGTCGCCGTCCCGCTGGTGATGGCGATGGGTTTCTGTTGCGAGTCGCGCGCATTCACCTGGACCACCTGCAATTGCGATGTGCCTGGAGCAATCGCCTTGATGACGATGCCCAACAATGTACCGGTGCCGCTGATGCCCGGCGTGTTTGGACGCCGCGTTGCGGAAACGACAGCCTGGCCTTGTTGCTGATTCACTTGTTCGACGACGGCGATTTCCTGCGTGCCCCCGGAAAGGAATCCGCCATTGCGAATGTCCTCGATTTCGATCACCGACGGGTCATATTTCAGCAGTAAGGGAATCGAAAATAGATCGTGCGCATTATCAACAGCCAGGCCGACCGTCATCGTGTCGCCCGGCTTGAGCGAAATGGCTGCGGGTTGAAATTGCAGAGAAGTTGCTCCGCCGGCGGTGGTGGCTGCTGGTGCGCCCGGCGTTGGACTTGGCGCGTTCGGCGCTGCACCGCCGGGATTCGAGCCGTCCATATTCCTCTGATAGACGCGCACGTTCGCATCCGTGCCCGCCGCCAACGTTCGCAAATCGTCCGGGGTAATGCTGGGCATTCGAACGACGTGCGGCGTGAGCGCAATCAGCACCTCGTCGTCCTCGAGTTTGTTGTCCTGATTGGAAAAGAAATATCTAAAAAAGGGAATGTGCGCCACTCCGGGCCAGCCGCTCAGCGACTTCGTTTCGCTTCGCGTGATCAGCCCGCCCAGGATATTGACCTCCCCGTCGTGCAGGCGATATTCGTCGGGACCAATCTTCCGCGAGCTGATGATGGGCTGCTGAATGCCTCCAATATTGCTCTGGCCTGTGACCGAGGAAACCTCGATGGAGAGTTTCAGGCTCACATCGCCGTTTGGGTGAACCCGCGGCGTGACTTCCATAATCACGCCGACGTCCTGATAAGTGAACTGCGTGTTGACCAACGGATTCACCAGCCCCGCACCGCCGCTGACTCCGACGCCCACGCCCGCTTGGAAGCTGCCCGTGGCGATCGGAATCCTGTCGCCAATCGAAAGCTTGGCAGTTGCTCCGTCCGTGATTCGAATCGTCGGATCCTGGATGATGCGTGTGGTGCTGTCGGTGAGCAGGGCGTTCAATGTCGCGCCTGGCAGCGTCAAGCTGTAGTCGGCCGTGGAAAGATGTTTCAGGTTATTCAGAGTGACCTCCGGAGTTGTCGGAGTAGTCGGCGTACCTCCGGACGATGAAGTCTGGCCCGGCTGGATGGCGCTTCGCGGAGTGAATGACAGAGTTGCACTCTGTGGCGGTTGGATTCCCAAGTCGTGTTCCCGATCAAGCCGCGCTTCGAGCACATCCACCTGAATTACCACTTCGGGTTTCGCTTTGTCGAGCGAATCTATGATTTTGCTTGCCAGCATCAGTTTATCCGGCGTGGTGCGCATCACGATGGCATTGTCAGAGGCAACCGGTTGCAGTCGCGTAATATCCAGCAATTGCCGAAGACCGTTGGTAATCTCGGTGAGTTCGGCGGGCGTTGTCGTGTTCCGCAAATAAAATGTTTGCACTTCTTCGTCTTCCAGGTCGCGCCGCTTCTGGACAGTATCCGAGGCCACCAAAATAATATTGCTCGTCACGGGTTTCCAGAAGGCGCCTGCTTCAAGCGATACGGCATCGAGCGCCTGCTCGAGCGTTGCATTCGGGAGATCCACTGCGATGCGTCGCGAAACATAGCTGGGATCGAAAATCACGCTCAAGCCCGCGAGCTGGCCAATCGTCTCGAAGACCACCCGTGCATCGTTCGTCATTTTCAGATTGATGGGTTCTCGCGAAAGAGGTTTCAATTCCGGCGGTGCCGCCATGAGACCAGTGTCTTCCGGGGGCGCCACGCCTGCGGGCTTCGGTTGCTCCGCTTCTTTCACTTTGGCGATCAGGTCCAGAGTCTTCTGCGCCTCTTGCGTGGCAATGGCGCTGGAGGGATCAATGGTTTCTGCCTTCTGAAATTCGGCAAGAGCCAGTTCTAACTGACCCTTGTTCAGGGCTTTCTCGCCCTGTTCGACGTGGAATTGCCCGGCCTCAAAGCGCGCGCGAATGCTGCGCAGCTTATAGTCGGCATTGCCCGGATCCGTTTTCAGGGCCCTGGTGTAAGACACAACGGCGGTGTCGTAATCACCTGCGAGTTCAGCTTTTCGGCCGACTTTGTAATCCTGATTTCCTTTGGGGCATCCTGCCACGAACACGACGGCAACCGCCACAAAAGACACCATTAAGGCG
Organism: Candidatus Acidiferrales bacterium; assembly: GCA_035279805.1. Taxonomy (GTDB): domain Bacteria; phylum Acidobacteriota; class Terriglobia; order Acidiferrales; family UBA7541; genus DAHUXN01. Next base: position 629 of record DATEHB010000141.1, on the reverse strand, counting down.
CGATGCAAATCGGCCCTCCCGAGTGAGTGGATTTTCTAGGTAAGTCTAGCACCCAGGTTAGGATGCAACAAGGAAACCGCGCGTTGTCGTTACCAAACAGCCTACTCCCAAGCGGTGCACGCTCCCATTTGCGTTGCGCGCGGGTTTCGAGCCGCAGCTCTTTGTACATATCCGTAGGGTAGCCGACAGACGCTGTGCGAAACCATGTGACACGCTGCCGCGCAGACCATTCATTTGGAACATTGAGAATTAGCAGCGATGCGAGTAGGGGTCAAAAAATGACTCAGCTCGACCATGACGCTACGTTCGATATTTTTCGTCATCACGAACGCGGTCCGATATGGGTTCAGTCAATTCGCGGTCGCGACGAAGCGATACGGTTGATAGCGAAGCTATCGGCCGAGCATCCGGCCGAAACGTTCCGCGTATGGGATCCCCGAAAAGGGCGGTTCATGGACTTACCTGCCAGCGGAAGCAATTTGGGGAGCGGACAAAATAAATAATTTCGCGAGGTTTTCTTTCGAATGCGTTCGTAATTCGGGAAGAAAGTGTTAATTGATCGCGAAGAAGTCCTCGCCATGCACGGCCGCTTCAATTGCGTTCACCAGCGCCTCTCCCGCCCGGGTCTT
>DATEHB010000140.1:0-23176 GCA_035279805.1 Candidatus Acidiferrales bacterium | reverse complement strand
ATGGGGTCGCTGGGCGCGATGGAGGCGGGATCGGCTGACCGCTATTCGCAAGAGTGCGCGGAGCGGGGCAAGTCCGTGCCGGAAGGAATCGAGGGACAAGTGCCCTATAAAGGGCCTCTCTCGGGGCTTGTGGAGCAGCTTGTCGGCGGTCTGCGCAGCGGCATGGGCTATTGCGGAGCGGGAAATATTCGCGAGTTGCAGGAGCGCGGAAAATTTGTTCGTATCACTTCCGCGGGTCTGCGCGAAAGCCACGTGCATGACGTTATCATTACGCGCGAGGCCCCGAACTACCGGCTGGAGTAGGGGCGCACATTTCAAGTGACGCGCGTGGATATTTTGCACTCTGCTTCCGCAAGAAACGCCGTGGGGCGGCCGTAGAGGGCGGTGGCTTGCGCGACATCGTTCGCGCAGATTTTGCGGCGCCTTGTGGGCAGGGGCGCGAAAAGGCATCGAGCGGCGGCGGCCGCACCGGTCTGAAACTTTGCGCGCTTGACTGGCGGGGGTAGAATGGCGGCAATCTATCCATCAGGAGTTCGCCATGCGGAAAGAAGTCGCAACTTTTTCTGCCCTATTGCTTTGTGGTTTCGCTGGTTTTCCGCAGCAAGCGAGCAAACCTTCCCAGGCAGACAAGTCCGCGCAACAAACGGCTAAGCCTGCCGCGTCAACGGATAAACCGGCGACGTCGGCGCCGGCATTCGCAATTCCACCCGACATTGCTAAGACGGCCAACCCGGTTAAGCCGACTGCGGCATCGATCGCCGAGGGAAAGCAGGTGTACAGCTATGACTGCGCGATGTGCCACGGCCCTAATGGTTCCGGAAAAGGCGATCTGGCCGCGGACATGAAATTAAGTCTGAAGGACTATCGCGACGCGACAGCCTTGAAGGACATGACCGACGGAGAAATGTTTTACATCATTCAAAAAGGTAAGGGCGATATGACCGGCGAGGGCGACCGCCAAAAACCGGAAGGAATCTGGAATCTCGTCAATTACATTCATTCGCTGGCCAAAAAAGCACCGCCCTCAAAACCGAAGCCCGTGACCTAAATCGCATTTGCGCGGCTCCTTTCAAAGACAAAAGGGCACAGACTGAGTTCTGTGCCTTCCATAAGAAGGAATTTTGAAATGCTTGCTAGGCCTTTGCTTCGGCTTCGGGGGCTTCTTGAAGTTTTTCCTTCTTGGTTTTCTTTTCCTTCTTTTTCAATTCGGAACCGATCAGTTCGAGGATAGCTAGCTCAGCGCCGTCTCCGATGCGCCAGCCCACGCGGACAATGCGTGTGTAACCGCCCGGCCGGTCGGAAAAACGTGGCGCGATTACGCCGAAAAGTTTTTTCGTGGCGTCCGTGGTCTGAAGAAATGCCGCAGCCTGGCGGCGCGCATGAAGCGTGTCGCGCTTGCCGAGCGTGATCATCTGTTCGACAAGCGGACGCGCGGCGCGAGCGCGAGCGATCGTGGTGGTGATGCGTTCGCGCTCGATGACATTCGTCACCAGATTGCGCAACACCGCCCGCCGATGCGCTGGCTGCTTCCCGAGTTTGCTTCCAGATACAAGGTGTCGCATTTTGGTTGATCCTTAGAAATTGATCCTTAGAAAGTGGTGGTTTCTTCGGGCGTCGGCGGCGCAGTCTGGCTCGGCAGCGGCGGCCAGATGATGCGGCCGTGCTCGTCGAACTTCATGCCGAGCGAAAGGCCCATCTTTACGAGAATGTCCTTGATCTCGTTGAGGGACTTCCGGCCGAAGTTTTTCGTCTTGAGCATTTCGCCTTCGGTTTTCTGCACCAGCTCGCGAAGGCTCTGAATATTGGCATTCTTCAAGCAATTATACGAGCGAACGGAAAGCTCAAGCTCCTCGACCGAGCGGTCCAAGTGTTCGAGGCGCGGATCGCTGAAGTTCTCGATCACTTCTTCGGGCAGCTCGGGCTGTTCCTCGAAATTGATGAAGATGCTCATGTGATCTTTGATCAGCTTGGATGCGAGGCCGATGGAATCCTGCGGCGTGATTGCGCCGTTGGTCCAGATTTCGAGAGACAGCTTTTCGTAATCGGTCATTTGGCCCAGGCGAGCCGCTTCCACGGAGTAGTTCACCTTGCGCACGGGCGAGTGAACGGAGTCGATAGGAATATAGCCAATCGGCAGATCCTCGTCGAAATTGCGGTCAGCGGCAACATAGCCGCGGCCATTCTTGACGCGGATCTCCATCTCGAACTTTCCGCCTTCGCTGACGGTGGCGAGATAAACGTTTTTGTCGAGTACCGCAAGGTCGGCGTCTTCCTCGATTTTCGCGGACGTGACCGGGCCCGGCGTATCGACGACGAGCATAATCGTCTTCGGCTGATCGGAATTCAATTTCAACGGCACCTGTTTCAGATTCAGAATGATGTCGGTGGCGTCCTCAACCACGCCGGGAATCGGCGAGAATTCGTGCAGCACGCCCTCAATCTTTACGGCCGTGATCGCCGCACCTTCAATCGAACTCAACAACGCGCGGCGCAGCGAGTTGCCCACCGTGGTGCCCCAGCCGCGCTCAAACGGCTGCGCGGAAAATTTTCCATACTTGTCGGTGAGTGATTCGAGTTCTGCCGCCAGCCGCTTTGGTTTCTGAAAGCCCTTCCACATTGTTTTTCCTCCTGCCCGCGATATGCGGGCCCCCCTGCAAAAAATTCTGATGCCTGCCGGTAGACCCGCCTAAGCGCCTAGGCCCGCCGTGCCGTGACACAAAACGATCATTTGGAATAGAGCTCGACGATGAGCTGCTCGTTCAGCGCCGGCGTTTGAACGTCTTCGCGGCGCGGCATGGCGTGCACGCGCGCCTTGAAGTTTTCACGATCAATTTGAAGCCACGGAGCGGCATTCTGATTCTGCGCCAGATTGCGCGCTTCGAGCACCATGGCGTTCTGGTGCATTTTTTCCTTCATGGCCACTTCGTCGCCCACCTTGACGAGATAGTTCGGAATGTTGACTTTGCGGCCGCTGACGCGCACATGGCCGTGCGTTACCAACTGGCGCGCTTGCGAACGAGAACTGGCCAAGCCCGCGCGATAGACGACATTGTCCAGGCGTCGCTCGAGCATAATCATCAGGTTTGAGCCCGTAGGCCCCTGTGCGCGTGCGGCTTTCGCGTAATAATGGCGAAATTGCTTTTCGAGCAAGCCGTACGTGCGCTTCATTCTTTGCTTTTCGCGCAACTGCACGCCATAGCCGACCATTTTTGGACGCCGCGCCTGCCCGTGTTGTCCGGGCGGAAAATTTCTTTTTTCGATGGCGCATTTTTCCGTAAAACACCGGAGGCCCTTGAGGAAAAGCTTCATCCCTTCCCTGCGGCACAGCCGGCAAACCGCTTCACGATGTCTTGCCAATTGCCCTTCTCCTTTTACCGATTCCAGTCATTCCTCGGGTCGCTGGTGCAAAAACCAATCTCAAACCCGGCGCCGCTTCGGTGGGCGGCAACCATTGTGCGGCACCGGCGTCACGTCTTTAATCAAGCGAATGTGCAAGCCGGCTGAAGCCAGCGCGCGCACAGCCGATTCTCTTCCTGCGCCCGGGCCCTTGATGCGCACTTCGATGGACTTCAAGCCAAACTGATCGCGCGCCGTTCCCGCAGCATTCATCGCGGCCTGCTGCGCGGCGTACGGCGTGCCTTTGCGCGAGCCTTTGAAACCGACCGATCCCGCCGAGGCCCAGCTCAACACGCGCCCATCGGGATCGCTGAGCGTGATGATCGTATTGTTGAACGTCGCCTGAACGTACGCGACGCCTTGCGGCACCACGCGCTTCTCGCGCTTCTTGCGAAACTCCTTCTTCCGTTTCGTCGGTTTGCCGGTTGTTGCCGGTGCGGCGGCGCCGTCCTGCTGCTGCGGTTCCTTGGCCACGAGTCTTCTTCTCCTTCGTTCCTAAACCAGAATTACTTGCGAGCCGCGACTTTCTTCTTGGCCGCGACCGCACCCTTGCGCGGACCCTTGCGCGTGCGCGCATTCGTGTGAGTACGCTGGCCGCGTACCGGCAAATTGCGGCGGTGACGCAGGCCGCGATAGCACTGAATCTCGATCAACCGCCGGATGTTCATCTGCATTTCCTTGCGGAGATCGCCCTCGACCCGGCCTTCCGACTCGATGGCCTGGCGGACGTGATTGATTTCGTCTTCGCTCAGGTCTTTGATTTTTTTAAAGTCGTCCACCTTGGCCTTCGCGCACAAGGTTTTTGCGCGCGCCTGGCCGATCCCATAAATCGCCGTCAGGCCGACCCAGAGACGCTTATTGGGCGCCAATTCAACGCCCGCGATACGTGCCATTTGCTGCCTCCCTAAATGACCAAAACGATTAGCCTTGCCGCTGGCGATGCTTTGGATTGCTGCAAACCACGCGCACCACGCCGCGGCGGTGAACCACTTTGCACTTCATGCAAATTTTCTTGACCGACGCTCGAACTTTCATTGCAACTCCCCTTCTTATGCTGTCCCACAGCCTGCCTCTGTTGCGAAACCTCGCAGCTACTTGTAACGGTATACGATGCGGCCGCGCGTCAAATCATAAGGTGAAAGCTCCACTGCCACTTTGTCTCCCGGAAGGATGCGGATGAAATTCTTCCGCATTTTGCCGGATATGTGCGCCAGAACCTGGTGTTTATTGTTCTCGAGCGACACGCGAAACATCGCGTTAGGCAGAGGCTCGATCACCGTGGCCATCACTTCAATGGCGTCTTCTTTCGGATTACCCGAGTCGCCCTTTTTCTTATCGTCCTGCGGCCTTTTTGCCATGCGCCCCTGTCAAACTAAACTACTCATTCGAAAATTCGCTTGCTGGCCCATCACCACACGGGGCCCGGAGTCTCGCGCGGGCGCGTCAAAATCCACGGGCCGTTTTCCGTCACGGCGACCGTATGCTCGAAGTGCGCCGAGTCGCTGCCGTCTGCCGTCACCGCCGTCCACTTGTCTTCAAGCACCTTGACCGCCGGGCCGCCCGTATTCACCATCGGCTCGATTGCCAGCACCATGCCAGCCTGCAACTTCGGCCCGCGTCCTGCTTCGCCGTAATTCGGCACCTGCAAATCCTCGTGCATTTTCGTGCCGATTCCGTGGCCGACAAACTCACGCACCACCGAAAGGCCGTTCTTTTCGGCCCATTGCTGCACGGCGGCAGAAATATCCGTCAACCGATTACCAGCCCGCACTTGATCGATGCCGCGTTCGAGCGCTTCGCGCGTGATTCGCAATAGCTTCTCCCGTGCCGGATCAATTTTCCCGACCGGAACGGTGAGCGCCGCGTCGCCGTAATACCCCTCCAGCTCGACGCCGAAATCCATCGACAGGATGTCGCCGTCTTTCACCACTCGCTTGCCCGAAGGAATTCCGTGCACCACTTCCTGATTGATGGACGTGCACAACGACTTCGGGTAGCCGTGATAACCCTTGAACGCCGGACGCGCGTGATGCTTGTGCGCATACTCTTCAGCGAATCCGTCCAGCTCGAGCGTCGAGACGCCGGGCCGTACGATCTCACGCAATTCCGTCAGCGCGCCCCATACGATTATGCCGGCGCGATGCATCGTGTCGAGCTCCGCGGCCGAACGGCAGATGATCACGCTCGCCCCTCGGATTTCCCCAGAACGCCAAACACTGAGTCGGTCACTGCACCCATGCCCGCCGCGGCATCAATTTCATCGAGCATGCCCTGCGAGCGGTAATACTCGACCAACGGCTTGGTTTGCCGGTTGTACGCCGCCAGGCGCTCACGAATCACTTCAGCTCTGTCGTCGGCGCGCTGCACCAATTCGCCGCCGTCGACGTCACAGCGCCCGTCTGCCTTTGGCGGATGGTCGTAAATATTGTAAATCTCGGAACAGACCTTGCACATCCGGCGGCCCGCCAGCCGGCGCATCAAAATGTCGTCCGCAACGCGAAAAAAAACCACCACGGGCGGACCGAAATCCTGGCGCTCAAGAATCCGGTTCAACGCTTCAGCTTGCGCCAGCGTCCTCGGAAAACCGTCGAAGACAAATCCGTCCGCGGCATCGGGACGCGCGATCCGATCCTCGACCATGCGCAAAATCAAGTCATCCGGCACCAGCTCACCGCGCTCCATCACCGGCTTCGCCAGACGTCCAAGATCTGTGCCCCCGCTGACATTCTCGCGCAACATATCGCCGGTCGAAAGATGCGGCACGCGAAGCTTTTCAGCGACGAGTTTCGCCTGCGTGCCTTTTCCCGCGCCCGGCGGACCAAGAAAAATCACGGCCCGCGCCAGCGCCTTTTTGGCGTCCAGAGGCGCCACGTTCAGACACCCCGCCCCCGCAAACGGCCGCGGCGCGTGAACCCTTCATAATTGCGCATCACGAGCTGCGCCTCGAGCTGTTGCACCGTATCCATCGCCACGCCCACGACGATCAGCAGCGACGTGCCGCCGAAGTAGAAGTTAACGTTCAATCCTTCGAGTACAAAGCGCCAAAAATGCTCGTCAATCCAGCCGCCGACAATCGGCAAATGCTGCAGGTGGATACCCGAGATCATCCACTCCGGCAGCACGCAAACAAGCGCCAGATACAGCCCGCCGACGAATGTCAGCCGCGTCAGCACACGGTTGATGTGTTCTGAGGTATTGCGTCCGGGACGAATACCGGGAATGAAACCCCCGTACTTGCGCATGTTGTCGGCAAGATCCGTGGGATTGAAAATGATGCCCACATAAAAAAACGCGAAAAAGATAATCAGCAACACGTAGGTGAGCGTATAAAGCGGCTCTCCCCACGCGAAGGTGCGCGCGAAATTCTGAAAGAAAGGCGAGCGGTTGGCGAAGACGAGCGCGAGCGTCTGCGGAAACGTGAGCAACGAACTGGCAAAAATCGGCGGGATCACGCCGCCGGAATTCACGCGCAGCGGCAGATACGTCATCTGCCCGCCCATCACTTTGCGTCCCATGACGCGCTTGGCATATTGCACCGGAATCCGCCGCTGGCCCCGTTCGACGAAAACGATAAAGCCGACAACGGCCACCATCAGAACGAGGATGGCCAGCAACGCAACAGGTCCAAGCGCTCCCCATTGGCCCCCGGTACCCGCCATGATCCACAAGTCCTCGACCGCGCGCGGCAGGCCTACCACAATGCCTGCGAAAATAATCAGTGACATGCCGTTGCCGATGCCGCGGTCGCTGATTTGCTCGCCAAGCCACATGATGAATGCCGAACCCGTTGTGAGCGTCAAAATGGTCATCAGCACAAAGCGTATGCCGGGGTTATATACAAGCTGCTGGCCGGCAAGATTCTGGTGCTGCAGCGCCATCGCGATCGCCAGCGATTGGAAAATGCTCAGAATGATCGTCAGGTAGCGCGTATACTGCGTGATTTTCTTCCGGCCAAGGTCGCCCTCTTTCTTCAAGCGTTCCAGATACGGCCACACAACAACCATTAATTCGAGAATAATCGACGCCGTGATGTACGGCATAATGCCCAGGGCGAAAATTGACAGGCGGCGAAGGTTGCCGCCACTGAAAAGGTCCACAATGCCCAGAACGGAGTTTCGATTCTGCTGGAACAATTGCAACAGCAGCGCGCTGTTGATTCCCGGCGTGGTGATGAAGGCGCCCAGCCGGTAAATCGCCAGGATCATCAGCGTGAAGAGACACCGGTTGCGCAGGTCCGGAGTGAGAATGATATTCCGAAACGCTTCGACCAGCTTCCTCATTGCAAGACTTCGACCTTGCCTCCGGCGGCGGTGATTTTTTCGTGCGCGGAACGGCTGAACTTGTGCGCCTGTACCGTGAGTGCAACTTTCAATTCGCCGTCACCCAGAATTTTTACGCCGTCATGACGAACATGAATGATGCCGCGGCCCTCGAGGCCATCCGGCGTGACGGTTTCACCCTTGGAGAACACATTCAGCGACTCGACGTTCACAACGGCATACCGCGTGGAAGACGGATTGTGGAAACCGTGCTTCGGGATGCGACGATGCATGGGCATCTGCCCGCCTTCAAAGCCCGGACGCCGCGAATAGCCACGGCGCGATTGCTGGCCTTTGTTGCCGGCGCCAGAGGTCTTGCCGAGCTTCGAGCCCATGCCGCGGCCGACGCGGACCTTGCGGTGGCGCGAGCCGCGCGGCGGTTTCAAATTGGATAGTTTCACGCTCATCGTGTCGCCCCGTTAGGCTGCGTTCGCACCTTTCTTCGTTTCTTCTTTCGCATGTTCGATCTTCACCAGGTGGTGCACACGCGCAATCATTCCTCGCGTGGACGGCGTATCATCGAGCTCGACAAGCTGATTCATCCGGCGAAAACCCATCCCGCGAATGGTCTGGCGCATGCCGCGAGGACAGCCAATAAAACTGACCACCCATCGAATTTTCAATTTCTCTGACTTTTTCTTCGTTGCCATAATGTCTTGAGAACCTTTACGCGGTCACCGGCTCGGCCGTTTTGCCGCGTTCTTCATTGACCCTGGCGGCATCCCGTAAGTGCAGGAGCGCGTCGAACGTAGCCTTGATTACGTTATGCGGATTCGAAGTGCCGATCGATTTGGTGAGCACATTCTGAATTCCCGCCACTTCCATCACGGCTCGCACCGGGCCTCCGGCGATGATGCCGGTGCCTTCTGGAGCCGGTTTCAAGAGCACCTGGCCCGAACCGTAACGCCCGAGAACCTGATGCGGTATGCTCGAGCCCTTCAAATGCAGCTTCACCATGTTCTTCTTGGCCTGCTCGATGGCTTTGCGGATGGCCATGGGAACTTCGCGCGCCTTGCCCATGCCGAAGCCTGCATGGCCGTGCTGATCACCGACGACGACGAGCGCGGAAAAACTCAAGTTCTTGCCGCCCTTGACGACCTTCGTAACGCGATTGATGGAAACGACCTGATCCTTCACATTCGCCAGGTTCGTGTCGATGTGCCGGCGAATCGCGAGCGTATCTTTGAGCTCTTGTTTCGACATAAGCGTCAGAACTTCAATCCCGCCTCTCGAGCCGCTTCGGCAAGCGCCTGAATGCGGCCATGATATTGGTAGCCGCCACGGTCGAAGACGACTTTCTCGACCCCGGCAGCACGTGCGCGCTCGGCAATGATTTTGCCCACGAGCTTCGCCGCGGCGATATTGCCTCCGCCCTTGATCTTGTTCTTGACGTCCGCGTCGAGCGAGCTGGCCGCCGCAAGCGTGTGCCGTTTGTGATCGTCAACCACCTGCACGCGAATGTGCTTCAGCGAGCGATATACGCAAAGGCGCGGCCGATCCTCGGACCCCGCAAGCGTTTGCCGCATGCGCTGATGAATGCGCTTGCGGTGCAAATCACGCGAAAGTTTTCTTGCCGGGACAACAGCCATGTTTCTTCTCCCATTTCTGGCAAATCACAAATAATCCAGCCGGCTAAGCCGCCGTCTTTGCCGCTCCAGCCTTCCCTGCTTTCTTCTTCAGCCGCTGGCCAACGATGCGAACGCCCTTTTGCTTGTACGGATCCGGCGGACGCAGCGCGCGCATGTTGGCCGAGACTTGACCGACCAGACCTTTGTCCGCGCCCGTGACCGTGACGTGCGTCTGTTTCTCGATGGCGACCTGAATCCCTTCGGGAATCGCGAACTGCACTGGATGCGAATAGCCCAGCGCGAAAACGACGGTCTTGCCCTTGACTTCAGCGCGATAGCCGACCCCGACGATGTCGAGCTCCTTCTTAAATCCTTCGGTGACGCCCTTGACCGCGTTGGCGACGAGCGCTCGCGCCAATCCATGCAAGGCGCGCTGCGATTCGTTTTGCCGCGAGGCGATTAACTGGCCGTCCTTCTGGTCAAATTTGATTCTGCCCGGCACAGGTACGTGCATTTTGCCCTTCGGCCCCTGGATTTCGATAGCGTCCGCGGCGATTTGTACTTTCACGCCCGCGGGGAGCGGTATCGGTTTTCTCCCAATTCGAGACATAGCTCTACCAAACCTCGCACAAGAGTTCGCCACCCACGCCTTCTTTGCGGGCGGTCTGACCGGTCATGATTCCGCGTGGCGTGGAAAGAATCGCAACGCCCATGCCGCCTACGACAGGCCGAATGCCGGTCTTGCCAACGTACCGGCGGCAGCCGGGACGCGATATGCGCTTCAGATCCGTCAGCACGCTGCGCTTGTCGCTGGTGTAGCGGAAAAAGACGCGCAGAACTTTCTGCTTGTTCTCGTCCACCACTTTGTAAGTCGAAACGTAGCCTTCTTCCTTCAAGATGCGCGCAATTTCGATCTTCATTTTCGACGACGGCAAATCGACGCGCGGATGGCGCGCCCGCACGGCGTTGCGAATCCGGGTCAGCATGTCAGCAATCGGGTCTGTGGTCATCGATTATCCTTACCAGCTGGCCTTGGTCACGCCCGGGATTTCGCCCTTGAGCGCGAGCCCGCGGAAGCAGATGCGGCACATTTCGAATTTCCGCAAATACGCGCGCGACCTGCCGCAGATGCGGCAGCGGTTGCGGACGCGGATCTTGTACTTCAGCTTCTTCTTCATCTTGGCGCATCTTGCGGTGGTCGCCATCGTTTGTCCTCTGGCCTCTCGTTTAATCTGCCGCGCTACGGCCGCAGCGGCACGCCCAGCAGTTTCAGAAGCTCACGGCCCTCTTCATCGGACCTGGCGGTCGTGGTGAGCGTGATGTTCATGCCCTTGATTTTGTCGACGCGTGTGTAATCAATCTCAGGGAACACGAGCTGGTCCTTCAATCCCAGCGTGTAATTCCCTCGGCCGTCGAAAGAATTTCCCGGCAGCCCTTTGAAGTCCCGCACGCGCGGCAGGACGATATTGGCCAGCCGGTCGAGAAACTCGTACATGCGCTCGCCCCGCAGCGTGACCATGCAGCCGATCGGCATGCCTTTGCGTATCTTGAAATTCGCGATGGACTTCTTCGCGCGCGTGATCACCGGCTTTTGCCCCGTGATCTGGCCCAGCTCCTGCACGGCCACATCGAGCAGTTTCACGTTCTGGCTGGCTTCGCCGAGACCGATGTTCACGGTGATCTTCTGGAGACGCGGCACAGCCATCGTGTTCGTGTATCCAAAGCGCTTCGAGAGCGCCGGCAACGCATCTTTACGGTAACGTTCATGTAAACGGCTAATCATGACCTCTATCAACCCTTAACTTTCAATTGTCGCTTCGCAGCGATGGCACGTGCGCGCCTTTGTGCCGTCGGACATGATCTTCATGCCCATGCGGGCGTGCTTGCCGCAGGACGGGCAAAGAATCATCACGTTCGAAATGTCCATCGGGCCTTCCTTGTCCAAAATGCCGCCACGAATATTTTTCGACGGATTCGGCCGCGTGTGGCGCTTGATGATGTTCGCGTGCTCGATGGTGACGCGCCGTTTCACCGGGTCGACGGAGAGCACGCGTCCGGTTTTTCCCTTGTCGCGTCCCGTCATGATCTTCACTGTGTCGCCGTGGCGAATTAGCACCGGCCGCGGCTTTTGCCTTGCTTCGCGATGACGCATGGCTACCAAACCTCCGGCGCGAGTGAGATGATCTTCGCGAACTTCTTCTCGCGTAATTCGCGCGCCACTGGACCAAAAACGCGTGTCCCGACGGGCTCGCCCGCTTCGTTGATGAGCACAGCGGCATTGTCGTCGAAGCGGATGTACGTGCCATCCCTGCGACGGTGCTCCTTGCGCGTGCGAACCACCACTGCTTTTACGACTGTTCCCTTCTTCACCTGGCTGTCGGGCGCCGCTTCTTTCACGGAAGCGGTGACCACATCACCCAATCCCGCCACGAGGCCTGCATCTCCGCCGAGCGGAAGAATGGCCGTCAATTGACGCGCGCCGGAATTGTCGGCGACGGTCAGCCACGTGCGCATCTGAACCATGCTAGTGCTCCCTCATTTCCGAAAACATCACGCGACGCGTGTCGAGCGAGCGACGATTTCCGCCAGCCGCCAGCGCTTCAGCCGCGAAAGCGGCCGGCTGGCGACAATGCGAACCGTATCGCCGGGTCGCGCTTCGTTCTGTTCGTCATGCGCGTAGTATTTCTTGCTGTGGCGAATCACCCGCAAGTACTTGCGATGTTGGACCGTGCGCGTCACCTTCACCACGATTGTCTTGTGCATTTTGGAACTCGTCACAATGCCGACGAGCTGCTGACGCGCGCCGCGATCGGAAGTGCCGACCGCGCCTGTTGCCGCTTCACTGGCCATCTGTGATCCTCATCATTTATTCCTTCGAGTCCTTCGCTTCTTTCGATTCCCTGGCGCCGCGCTTCTTCGAGTCTTTTTCTTTCGCGTCGTGTTTCCTGTGGCTGCGCTTATCGTCAGACGCCGCCTTAAGCTTCTTCGCTTGCCCCTCGCTCTTTTCCTTCGGAGCCGAGGGCTGAATGCCCAATTCCTGCTGGCGAACCAGCGTTTTGACGCGCGCCAAATCGCGCCGCGCCTCGCGAAGCTTCTTGACGCTTTCCGACTGGCCCGTGGTCAACTGGAACCGCAAACGAAAAATCTGCTCGCCCAGTTCATGAGCCTGAATCTCGAGCTCGTTGCGATTCATTGGCCGGAACTCTTCCATGCGATTGCCCATCAGAGCTCCTCCGCGCGGCTGACGAACTTCGTCCGTATGGGCAGCTTGTGCGCCGCTAATTCCATTGCTTCCTTGGCCGACGCGATATCTACCCCCGACATCTCGAACATCACTCGCCCCGGCTTCACCACAGCCACCCAGTGCTCGGGCGGGCCTTTGCCTTTGCCCATGCGCGTTTCGGCCGGCTTCTTCGTGAACGGCTTATCCGGGAAAATGCGGATCCACAACTTGCCGCCCCGCTTGATGAAGCGCGTGATGGCCACGCGCGACGCCTCGATCTGGCGATCCGTGATCCACGCCGGCTCGAGCGCCTTCAGGCCGTACTCGCCAAAAGCCAGCGAGCCGCCGCGCCATGCTTTTCCACTGCGCCGGCCGCGCTGCTGTTTGCGGTACTTCACTTTTTTCGGCATCAACATAATTGCGTGTCCTTAATTCTCTAACAATAAGTTCTAAGCGTTCGCTGCTTGCGCGGCGCGCTCCTCGGCGCGTTTGCGCTCCGGGGCGTTTTCGCCCTGATAGACCCAGCATTTCACGCCGATCACGCCGTAGGTGGTGCGGGCCTCGGCAAAACCAAAATCAATGTCCGCGCGCAGAGTTTGCAGCGGCAGACGGCCCTGCAAATACCATTCCTTGCGGGCGATTTCCGCGCCATTCAACCGGCCGCCCACGCGCACCTTGATACCCTTGCAGCCGAAGCGCAGCGCCGAGTCAACCGCCTTGCGCATGGCACGACGGAAGGCCACGCGTTTTTCAAGCTGCAACGCAATTGATTCCGCAACGAGCTGCGCGTCCAGTTCCGGCCGATGCACTTCCTGAATGTCGATATGAACTTCACGCTTGGTACGCTTCTGAACTTCGGCCTTGAGCTTGTCGATTTCCGCGCCCTTGCGGCCGATGATGATGCCGGGACGAGCGGTATAAATCCGGACCACCAGCTTGTTCGCCGCGCGCTCGATATCAATCGAATTAACGCCCGCCGATTTCAGCTTTTCTTTCAATTCTTTCCGCAGTTCCACGTCTTCGTGGAGCAGGTCGGCATAATCCTTCTTCGCGAACCAGCGCGATTTCCACGTTTTGTTGTAGCCCAGCCGAAAACCGTACGGATGCGTTTTCTGACCCAATCGATCCTCCCGCCCTTTAAACCTATTTCCTCTTCTTTTGCGCCTTCTTGGCCTGCTTGGCGCGGTCCTCGAGCGTCTTGCGCGCCTTGCGCACGGCGCCCTTAATGCCCTTCGAAGCGGCGCGATCGGCTTCCGCGGCCTTGGCGCGATCTTCCGCGGCGCGCTCGTGTTCGGCCACTTCCACAACGATATGGCTGGTCCGTTTCTGATAGCGGAACGCGCGGCCCATCGGCGCGGTGCGCAAACGTTTCCAGCGCGGGCCTTCATTGACGAAACAGCGCGTCACCCACAACATGTCAACATCGAGCGACTCGCCGGATTCATCCGCCTTGTGCTCCGCATTGGCGATGGCGCTGCGCAACACTTTGCCGATTTCGCGCGCGATGCGCTTCTTCGTGAATTGCAGAATCTGCAGCGCCTCCGCGGCGCGATGCCCGCGAATCAAATCAATCACCAACCGCGCTTTCTGCGGCGAGACGCGAATGAATCGCGCGTTCGCCCTGCCGTCGAGCGAACTATGCGTAAGTATTTCGGGCGCCATACAAGTTTCCTCTTCTTATCCTTTCGGCGCTGCGGGAGGAGCGCCTCCGCCTGCTGGCGCGGCACCAGCCGGCGCTCCCGCCCCAGGAGCTACACCCGCCGCCGCGGCCGCCCTCTCGAGCGCGGCTTTCACCGCGTGGCCCTTGAACGTGCGCGTGGGCGCAAACTCACCCAGCTTGTGCCCCACCATCTGCTCCGTGACGTATACGGGAATGAATTTCCGGCCGTTGTGCACCGCGATCGTGTGGCCGATCATGTCCGGCAAAATCGTCGAGCGCCGCGACCACGTCTTGATCACTTTCTTTTCGTTTCGCGCGTTCATTCCCTCGATTTTCACGCGAAGGGGCTCATCGATGAACGGACCTTTTTTAAGCGAGCGTGGCATCTGTCCTCTTGTCTTCTGCGATTCCCGTACTATTCTCCAACGCGGCGCAGCTTCACCCACTGCGCGCGGCGCATTCGGCGAAAACCGCGAACCGGCCCCGGAACGCGATGCGATACGGGGCAAAACGGGCAAACGAAGCGCGTCCCCTGCGCGTTCGGAGTCTTCTCCACAATCACCGCCCAACCGGCCTTGCAAATCCGGTACATCACCTGCGGCTGCGGGACGACGACTTTCAGTTTCCGAGCTGGCTTCGCCGCCGGGCGAACGCGCTTCGAAGCGCGCGCGGCGCGCTGTGACGTTCTGCGAGTTATTCGTGTAACACTCATTGCTCCGCCTTCAGTCACCCGCCGCGCCGGGATCATGTGTTTTGGTCTCCCCCGTTTTCACTGCATGCTGCAAACAAAATCGTTATGGCTTCCGCCGCTGAACAATCAGCCTGTCAGAAGGTTTACGCTTGCGCGTCTTCGCACCCAAGGTCGGAAAACCCCATGGCGTTTGCGGATGGTTGCCCTTCACGCGACCCTCGCCGCCGCCATGCGGGTGATCCACCGGATTCATCGCCACGCCCCGATTCGTTGGACGTCGGCCTTTCCAGCGTGTGCGTCCTGCTTTGCCGTAGGTTACGTTTTCATGGTCCAAATTGCCGAGCTGGCCGACTGTCGCCATGCAATCCAAAGAGAACTTCCTTGTTTCGCCGGAGGGCAGTTTGATCAGCGCGATGTCTCCTTCTTTGCTGAGCAACTGCGCCGCGCCCCCCGCCGAACGTACGAGTTGCCCGCCCTTGCCAGGTGAAAGTTCGAGGTTATGCACCATCGTGCCGGGCGGAATATTGCGAATCGGCAGCGCATTGCCGGGCAGGATGTCCGCCGCCGCGCCGTTCTGCACCGTCATGCCGACTTCGAGGCCGACGGGATGCAAAATGTAGCGTTTCTCGCCATCCGCGTAATGCAACAGCACAATGCGCGCCGAGCGGTTCGGGTCGTATTCGATGGCTGCGACCTTCGCCGGGATTCCCGTCTTTTCCCGCCGATAATCGATGAGGCGGTATTTTTTCTGATGCCCCCCGCCGCGGTGCCACGACGTGATCTCGCCATGGGAGTTGCGTCCGCCCGTGCGGTTCTTCGATTCGACCAATGACTTTTCGGGCTCCTGCTTCGTGATCTCGCCCTTGTCGAGCATGGTCAGGAAGCGCCGTGACGGTGTGTAGGGTCTGAATGTTTTTAGCGCCATTGTTGCCTCATGCCTTCCGGTCGAATGCGCCGCATCAAGCAGCGGCACCGGCGACCGGCTTAAAAATGCCCAGCTACAAATTCTCTGCGTACTCCATCATCTTTTCGCCCGGCGCCAGCTTCACATATGCCTTCTTCCAATCGCGCCTGTGACCTTCGGACCTGCCGCGCCGCCGCATCTTGCCGTGGTAAATCGCAGTGCGTACATCCGCGACTTTCACGTTGAACGCGGTCTGCACGGCCTCCTTGATTTGCGTCTTGGTGGCGTCGCGCGCTACCTCAAACACCGCCGTAAGCTGCGTCTCTTTCACGCCCAGCCCTTTTTCCGTAATGATGGGCCGGCGAATAATTTCGTAAGGCTGCATGGCCTATTCCTTGTCCTTTTTCGACTTGGGCTTGGCTTTCGCCTGCTTCTTCGCCGCAGGCTTCTTCTCGGACTTCTTCGCATGCGTCTTTGGCGCGGACGCCGCTTTATGCTTTGCATGTTCTGGTTTCGCGGCATGCTTTTCCGATTTCGCCGCGTGCTCGATCTGCACGGTCTGCGAATCGCCGCCGTCGTGCGTCTCGCTTAATCCCCGGCTCAGTTTTTCTGCAGCTTCGCGCGAGAGCACTAATGCTTCGTGGCGAAGCAAGTCGTATGGCTGAATCGCCGTGGTTCGGACCAGCTTCACGCCCTCGATGTTGCGGCTGGCGCGCTCCAGGTTCACGTTGTCCGCGGCGTCAACAAGCAGCAGGCTGCGACTCTCCTCGTCCAGCCGCGTCAATGCCTGGCGGAAAGGCTTGGTCTTGTGAGAATCGAGCTGCCAGTCCTCTACCACGAATAGTTTGTTGTCTGCGAATTTCGCCGAAAGCGCCGAGCGCAACGCGCCCAGAAAAACCTTGCGCGGCAGGCGATACCCGTATTTCCGCGGCACCGGTCCGTGGACCGTCCCGCCGTGCCGCCACAGTGGCGAGCGAATCGAGCCGATGCGCGCACGCCCGGTCCCCTTCTGCTTCCACAGCTTGCGCCCCGCTCCGCTGACTTCGCTCTTTGCTTTCGTCTTATGCGTTCCCGCGCGCTGCGAAGCGAGGTAATGCCTCACCGTCTCATGCAACACGTGCGGATTCACGCGCGCCGCGAACACATCGTCGGCCAGGTCGAGCTGCCCGACTGTCTTCCCTTCCAGATTTCTCACGTCCACAACGGCCATTTTATTCTCGCTATTTCGATTTCGATTTTTTCGCTTTGCGAATGTAAATGTATCCGCCCGTCGGCCCGGCAACTGCTCCGCACACAAGCAGCAGATTCTCGTCCGCGTCGATCTTTACGACGCGCAAATTCTTAGAAGTCTTTCGCACATTGCCCATGTGTCCCGCAAAGTGCTGGTTCTTCCACACCCGCGACGGAAACGAGCTGGCTCCAATACCGCCCGGAGCGCGGTGGAACATCGAACCGTGTGACGCGTCGCCGCCGCGATAGTGCCAGCGCTTGACGCCACCCGCGAAGCCGCGGCCCTTGCTGGTGCCTGCCACATCCACGAATTCTCCGACCGCGAAGCCATCAACCAGCACGCGGTCGCCTGCTTTTGTTTCGTCCTTCGATTCCTCGAGCCGGAACTCGCCCAAAAAGCGCATCGGCGCGACTCCCGCTTTTTTGAAGTGGCCGGTCATGGCCTTGTTGACGCGCTGCGGCTTGATGAATTCAACCAGGCCCAATTGCACCGCGTTGTACCCATGCTTGTCTTTCGTGCGCCGGTCGACCACAACGCACGGACCCGCCTGAAGCACTGTGCATGGGATCGACGCGCCATCCTCGGCGAACACTTGCGTCATCCCCAGTTTGATTCCCAAAATTCCGTTGACTGCCATCTCACTCGTCCTCAGTACTTACTTAACTTGCGGACCCTTCGCTCCACTCCGGATGACGACGCATCCAGCGCGTTGTCATTTCGCGGCGTGCTCGCGCCCGAAGGCCTTGATTTCCACGTCCACGCCCGGCGGCAAATCGAGCTTCATCAGCGCGTCCACCGTGTCCGGCGTGGGACTCAAAATATCGATCAACCGCTTGTGCGTGCGCATCTCGAACTGCTCGCGCGATTTCTTGTCCACGTGCGGCGAGCGCAATACCGTCCAGCGATTGATGATTGTCGGCAGAGGAATCGGCCCTGCCACTTCCGCGCCTGTGCGCCGCGCCGTTTCCACAATCTCGCGCGTCGATTGGTCGAGAATGCGGTGGTCGTAAGCCTTCAAACGAATGCGAATTTTTTCCCCGGTTGACATGTTTACTCGATGATCTCGGTGACGGCGCCAGCGCCGACCGTGTGCCCGCCTTCGCGAATCGCGAAGCGCAACCCCTTCTCCAAAGCCACCGGCGTGATCAGCTTCACTTCCACCGCCACGTTGTCCCCCGGCATCACCATCTCCACGCCCGTCGGCAGCGCCACGTCTCCCGTCACGTCCGTCGTTCGAAAATAGAATTGCGGCCGGTATCCCGTGAAGAACGGCGTGTGCCGCCCGCCCTCTTCCTTCGTCAACACATACGCTTCCGCCTTGAACTTCGTGTGCGGCGTGATCGACCCCGGCTTCGCGATCACCTGCCCGCGCTCCACTTCATCTTTTTCCGTCCCGCGCAACAGCAACCCAACGTTATCTCCTGCCATCGCTTCGTCCAGCAACTTCCGGAACATCTCCACTCCCGTCACCACTTTCTTCACCGTCGGACGGAAACCCACAATCTCGATTTCCTCGCTCACTTTCACTTTCCCGCGCTCCACCCGCCCCGTCACCACCGTCCCTCTTCCCGAAATCGAGAAGATATCCTCGATCGGCATCGCAAACGGCTTATCCACTTCGCGCTGCGGCAAGGGAATATTCTTGTCCACCGCTTCCATCAACTCAATAATCGTCTTCTCCCACTTCGCATCCCCTTCCAAAGCCTTCAGCGCGCTCCCGCGCACCACCGGTATCGTGTCCCCCGGATATTGATAGCTCTTCAGCAAATCGCGCACTTCCATCTCGACCAAATCGAGCAGCTCAGGATCCTCCACCGCGTCGCATTTGTTCAGAAACACCACAATCGCCGGCACTCCCACTTGCCGCGCCAGCAGAATATGCTCGCGCGTCTGCGGCATCGGCCCGTCCGTCGCCGCCACCACCAGGATCGCGCCGTCCATCTGCGCTGCCCCGGTGATCATGTTCTTGATGTAGTCGGCGTGCCCCGGGCAATCGATGTGCGCGTAGTGCCGGTTGGGCGTCTCATACTCCACGTGCGACACCGCAATCGTGATTCCCCGCTCGCGCTCTTCCGGCGCGTTGTCGATCGAATCGAACGCCCGGAACTGTACCTTGGGGTTGTTCTTCGACAGCACTTTCGTGATCGCCGCCGTCAACGTCGTCTTGCCGTGATCGATGTGCCCGATCGTCCCGATGTTCAGGTGCGGCTTGCTGCGCTCAAATTTTTCCTTCGCCATCGTTCCTACCTCGTTCGCGATCTGCGCAGAATTTCTTCGTTTGCGCCTTCCTTACTTTTGGAGCGGGGGACGGGATTCGAACCCGCGACCATCTGCTTGGAAGGCAGAGACTCTACCCCTGAGTTACCCCCGCCCAGCCACAACCCAACTTGCTCAACCAATCCCGCAAAACTGGAGCCTGGGACCGGGATTGAACCGGTGACCTCGTCCTTACCAAGGACGCGCTCTACCAACTGAGCTACCCAGGCTCAAACCGGTTCGCTGGCCGCGCGATTTCCTTCCCGATGATTCGTGCTTTCCTGAAACCCTTCGATGTCCATCTAACCTTTGCAACGCTTCTCAAGTTCTCGCGGCGTAGTGGTGGACGGGGGAGGATTCGAACCTCCGTAGCCCGCAAGGAGCGGCAGATTTACAGTCTGCTGGTTTTAGCCACTCACCCACCCGTCCCGCGCGAACTACGGGACTCGACATGTTGTCCCAAACGGGGCACTTCGCAACGCAGAAAGGGCTCGTGTCGAAAGACACCAGCCCGTTCGTTTTTAGTGCGAGGAATCCGTCTGATCCAAACCCAAAATCCCGATCCTCAAGATTCAGCTGGCGGAGGGAATTGAACCCCCGACCCTCTGATTACAAATCAGATGCTCTACCAGCTGAGCTACGCCAGCACAAGCAAACCTGACGAAGTTAACACGCAGGCAATAAAATTGCAAGCGCTTCACCTGACGAAGCACGACCCGTTCCACACTTATTCGTGATTACCAGCGCAACCCAACTTTACACTACTTGGATGCAAATCTATACTGAAAAAGTAGCTTCGAAAAATATATGAAGCGCGCCTTGATCGCTATCTTCGTTCTCTGCGTCACCGCCGCAGCTATCTTCGCGTATGTTCATCATCGGCGGCTCGTTAAACAGCGCCAGGCATTCGACGCCCCATCCGAACCTCTCTCCGTCTCACTTGCCAACAAGCCCTCCTCGACGCCCAGCGCGGCTGTTGCCGCCCCGAGCCTAGTTGAGCAGCTGCCCGCCGGCGCGTCCGCCGTCGTCTTTGTCGACGTCGCGGCCCTTCGTGCCTCATCCTTCGCCAACGAACTCGCCGCGCTCGCGCCCACTTCAGCCCAAGATCCCGACTACACAGAGTTCGTTCGCGCCACGGGATTCGATTATTCGCGCGACCTTGATCGAGTTGCGGTCGCTCTCTGGCCGCAGAGCGCCCCGACGTCTGTCTTTGCGATTGCGCAGGGTCGCTTCAACCAGGCCAAGATTCGACGCTACGCGCTGCGTACCGGCCACTCGATAGAATATATGGGAGCCAGGATCTACGAAGTTCGCGAGGGAAACTCTCCACGCTCTATTCGCTTCACTTTCTTTCCCCCTGACGAAATCTGGCTTGCTGACGGTCCTGCTCTCTCGCAAGCTCTAATCGCGCAAAATGCCAACCGCCTCGATCCGCAAATGTCCGCGCGAGTTGCCCGTGTTTCCGCCGCTCCAATTTACGCAGTTGCGCGGACGCAAGACCTTCCAAGAGATCTTGGCATCGATGTCAGCAAGTCCGCGCAGCTGGCTCGCCTTCTGCGGAGCGTGCATGCAATCACAGCCGCGGGCCGGCCGGCTGCCGACAATTTGAAGGTCTCCGCATCCGCCGAATGCGATTCGGCCCTCAATGCGTTGGAACTTTCGACGACACTCCAAGGTTTGCTTTGGATGGGCCGCGCCGCGCTGGCTGACCCCAACACGCGCCAGCAAATCGGCCCGCAATGGCCGGCGCTCGACGCTCTGCTCAAAGCCGCAGACATTACTCATGAAAGCCGTCAGGTCCAACTGCGCATTCAAATCACTCCACAGATGCTTCAGAGCGCGGCTGCGGCTCCCGCCAACGGAACGAGCAGAAAATAAGAGCTCTGTGGTGGTTGAATCGAGAAAAGTACAAGAAGCAGCGTGAGGATTTGAAAAACTAGTCGCCGCCGGAGACCGTGCCCGCGGTGTCAACCTTGTGCAGGTACTGCCACGGATTCACCGGCGCGTTGTTCATGCGAACTTCAAAGTGCAAATGCGGAGCCGTCGCGCGCCCGCTGTCGCCTTCCTGAGCGATCACGTCGCCGCGCTTCACGCGCATGCCCTCCTGCGTGTCGTAGGCTGAGAGGTGTGCGTACCAGGTCGTGATTCCAAATCCGTGGTCAATAATCACCACGCGCCCGTATCCTTCGCGCGTGCCCACCCACGTCACCACGCCATCCGCGGCGGCGCGAACGTCGTCGCCATAGTGCGACGCAATGTCCAAGCCTCTATGAAACTCGCCCTCTCCGCCGAAAGGATCCAGCCGCTCGCCAAACCGGCTGGTAATCCGGCCCATCACCGGCCACAGAGACGGAATGAACGGCGCATCCGCAAGCTTCATCCCCGGCGAGAAGTGCAGCACTCCAGTGGAAGCCAGCATCACCGCTGCCGAGTTCTGCTGCAGAAAATTGAACTGGTCGACCGTATCTTTGTAAACCGAATCCGATTCTGCGGGAGTGGTCGTTTCGCTGAACGGCGTATCCGGCACGCGCGTCAATCCGTACGCCACAGCCACTTCGCTCGCCAGCGATTGCAGAGAATTCAGCCGCTGATTTGCGTCCTTGACCTGCGTTTGCAGTTCCTTGTATTGCTGCGTCAGCGCATCCTGGTCCTTCAGCAGCGAATTGTACGCGGTCGCTTTCCACAGCATGTGAGAATACGAACCTACCGCCGCGACCACCGTTGCGCTGCCGACCAGGGCGAGCGCCGCCACCAGATGCAGGGCGTAGTGCGGGATGCGCATTCGGCGCATCTTCCCCGAATCCGTGGAAGCAATGAAAAATGTGTAATATTTACGTCGCATAGCTTAGCTTTGAAATTCTGAACTTGTCTTTGCGCTGGAACTGACGACCGCTGGCCCCATAGTGCGGTCTGCGCGATGCCCATACCTGTTTGAACCGCGAGACTCGGTCCGAAACCCGGCCGCGAATATAAGTGCTGCCCTCTGCGGAGTCAACCTCAAATTCCTCTCGCAGGGCTGGGGCTTCTCGTCTTATCCTCCGAACCGGCACTTCAGCACCTATGATCCGGCGGACAAACTACTCTCTATTTCATTTATAAACGATTGCCAAGGCTAATTACAACTGGTCAGAAGAACAGGGAAGCCGCCCTGATCGCGCGGCTTGCGCACATTATTCCATCCATTGGACATAAGGGAGATCGCGCCTTTGTGCGTTGGGGGATCGGCGATGACGCGGCGGTACTGCGCCCTTCCGCAGGGTCGGAATGGGTCATCAGTTGCGACTCGTCTCTGGAAGGCGTCCATTTCCGCCGCAATTATCCACCCGAGTCCGTGGGGTACAAAGCTTTGGCCCGCGCCATCAGTGACCTAGCTGCCATGGGCGCCCGGCCACGGTATTTCCTGATGGCCCTAGCGCTGCCCGCAGCTAAGACGGGCAAATGGCTGGACCGGTTCGCCTCTGGCATGTCTCGCGCGGCCCGCGAATTTGGGCTCTGGCTCATCGGCGGCGACGTATCCCAAACACCAGGCGTGACCATCACCATCACCGTCCTCGGCGAAATCCCGTTTGACCGAGTGATTCCGCGCTCCGGTGCCAAGCCAGGCGATTTTATTTACGTCAGCGGCACTCTCGGCAGCGCACAACTGGGCCTTGAAATCGTCCGCCGGAGCCTCTCCCGTCAGCCTTCTCTGAAAAAGCATCTCCGTCCGCACTTTTATCCTCGGATTCCCATCTCTCTTGGCCGAGATCTGGCCCGCCAGCGCATCCCATCTGCCATGATGGACATTTCCGACGGTCTTTCCACGGATTTGGAACGTCTGTGTGCTGCAAGCCATGTCGGCGCGAGAATTCGGGCGGACAGGCTTCCGACTGCCAAAGTGCCCACTACTCTACTTGCCCGCGGAATCGATCCCACTGAATTGGCCCTC
>DATEHB010000139.1:0-7250 GCA_035279805.1 Candidatus Acidiferrales bacterium | reverse complement strand
CCTGGTTGAATCGGTCGCGGCCTTCGATTACCCGCGCGAGTTGCTCGATATCCAGGTGCTCGATGACTCCACCGACGAGACCAAAGTCGTCGCGCGCGATTGCGTCGAGCGATATCGGCAATTGGGAGTGCCCATCGAATATATTCATCGCGATAATCGCGAAGGTTTCAAGGCCGGAGCTCTGCAGGAAGGGCTTAAGTCGTCGAGGGGCGAATTTGTCGCTATCTTCGATGCGGATTTTATTCCGCCTGCCGATTTTCTCCGGCGCACGGTCCCGTATTTTGGCGATTCGAAAATTGCGATGGTCCAGACGCGCTGGAGCTATGTCAATCGCAACTATTCGGCTTTGACTGAATGCGAGGCGATCCTGCTCGATGGACATTTTGCGATCGAGCATTCGTCGCGTTTCCGCAGCCGGTTGTTTTTCAATTTTAATGGCACCGCCGGCATTTGGCGGCGCGCCGCAATCGAAGAGGCGGGCGGCTGGCAGCACGATACGTTGACCGAAGATACCGACCTTTCCTATCGCGCTCAGATGTGCGGATGGAGTTTTGTTTATTTGCCGGAAATCGAGTGCCCGTCCGAACTGCCTGTCGAAATGAACGCCTTTAAATCGCAACAGGCGCGCTGGGCCAAGGGGCTCATGCAGACGGCCAAAAAAGTTCTGCCCCGTGTGTTGCGTTCCGATCAGCCTGCGGCGGTGAAGGCCGAAGCGGTCTTCCACCTTACCGCCAATATCAGCTATCCATTGATGGTCTTTCTCTCGCTGATTTTGTTGCCGGCCATGATCGTTCGTTTTTATCAAGGATGGTTCCAGGTCCTCATCATTGACCTGCCGCTGTTTTTGGCCTCAACGTGTTCGATGTCCTCGTTTTATCTCGCCGCGCAGCGCGCGTTTTACCCAAAGACCTGGAAGCGCACCTTCTGGTATTTGCCTTTCGTCATGGCCGTTGGCATCGGCCTGTCGGTTCGCAACGCCGTTGCCGTGCTTGAGGCTCTATTCGGCGTGAAGTCCGAGTTCGTTCGCACGCCTAAATACCGCGTCGAAGCGAAAGCCAATTCCGCCGCATCGTGGGTCAAGAAACGCACTTATCGCAAACGCAGCGGCCTCTATCCTTATATTGAAATCGCGCTCGGCCTTTACTTTGCCGCCGCCACCCTCTACGCCGGCCAAATGCAGGAATTCGCCACGATACCGTTCTTCCTGCTCTTCGTGTGGGGCTACCTCTACACGGGTGTGATGTCGCTCGGCCAAGTTTATTTTGAACGCCTCCGTTTTGGCGCCATCCGCGCCGAAATGGCCGCCGAGGCTCGCCCTGCCTCCACCGGCGCTCCCGGCTTTTAACAATAGTTATAGCGGTCGCTTTCAATGGGCAAGGCATTCAAACGCCGCGATCACGTTGAGTGGAATTCCGAGGCGGGAAGAGTTCGCGGCGTAATTGTGAAGAAGGTTGTATCAAATACTACTTTCAAGGGTTACGTCCATCACGCCTCGAAAGAAGATCCTCAGTACATCATCAAAAGCGACAAGACGGACCATGTTGCGATTCATAAGGGCCGCGCGCTGAAACACATCAAGTCCTCCGTTCGCAGACCTGCGTCAAAGCGGATTCGAAAACATCCTTAGTACATCACGCTGCGGCATGATAGTCTCCCGATCACGCTTTCGCCCGGTCTGGCAAACTGCGGGGCAGGATCCGATATTCGGTCAAAGCGGAATGAGAAGGTGTCCATGTACGCACGCATGTGGCGCTTCACCATTCTTCCCGGCAAGCTCGATGAATTCGTGGAAGCCGTCCGCACCTTTCTTCCCGAAGCGAAAAAGGAACGCGGCTTTCGCGGCTTTATCCTTCTCCGCACACTGATCGAAGAACCGAAAGCTCAGTGCACAATGATCGGCCTTTGGCATTCGCGCGCCCACCTGCGCGCCAGCGATGAAGGTTTGTTTCTGCCGCGTGCTCTGGCGCACCTCATCACCTGTTGCGATGGATATCCGGTTATTCAGGAACAGGATGTGCTCTTCAGCGAAATCTTTACTCCGCGACGGTCTGCCGATTTCCTGCTGATTTAAGCTAGACGCGTTTAATCCGCCCGCTGCAGCCGCGATAGAGTCAGTCTTGGACTGCTTCCTTAACTGGGCGGCTCTGGTCTCCGAGCCGGGCGGCTGAAACGTTCTTCTTTGCTTGGATCCACTCCGGCCCAGAATTGCGTTCGTCATCCGGCCGGTTCATGGCAAACACCGCAATCAACCGCTCGCCTTTCAGCCACCACACGCTGAAGCTCGAGCTGTTCAAGTCCCCGCGAACTGCCGTCTGCGTGGCTCCGTCCGAGTCGCCCCAGAACTCATAGGAAAGATCGAAGACGTCCGAGAAAAAGTACGGCACGTGAACGAATGCCTGCCGGTCGCCCATCGCCACGCGCGCCCAGTGCTGCCCCTGCGATACGGCATTGTCCCAGTGCTCCACCCGCCGCCGCTTCTCAAAAATCGAGTCCGGATAATTGGCAACGTCGCCCGCGGCATAGACTCCCACTGCCCCAGTCTCCAGAAATTCATTCACTTGTACTCCATCACGGCCCAAAATTTCCGTTTTCTCGAAGAGGTTGGTTACGGGTGCCGCTCCCACTCCCGCGATTGCCATATCGCAAGGAACTGTGCGTCCGCCTTCCAGTGCGACCGCGCTCACGTTCCCTTTGCCTTCGAAACCGGCCACGTTCGTCTTCGTGAGTATCTCGACGCCACGCTCTGCATAATACCGCTCAAAGAATTTTGACATCTCCGGCGTGAACATCCTTTTCCATACGCGCTCTTCCGGGAAAATCATCGTTGTGTGAATCTTTTTCTGCGTAAGCACCGCCGCGACTTCCATCCCGATGAATCCGCCGCCGATCACGACGGCTCGCTTGGACTTCTCCGCCGCGGAACGAATCTTGCGTGAGTCGTCCATCGACCGCAGATAGAAGACGTTGTCTAAGTCCTTTCCATGCACGCTCAGCGTTCGCGCCCGGGCCCCCGTCGCAATCAGCAGTCTCTCCGCTTCGAAATCCTGGCTGGAAGAAGTGCGAAGACTCTTCTTGGCAAGATCGACGCTCGTCACCGCAGTATTAAGCACCACCTCAATTCCGTGCTGCCGATACCAGTCAGCCCCATTGATCAGGATGCCGGTCTCATTGTCCTTGCCCGCAAGAAATCCCTTAGAGAGCGGCGGTCGCTCGTAAGGCAACGCGTCATCCGCCGAAACGATCGTCAGCTCTCCCGGTTTCAAGCCGCGCTCGACCATTTCCTTTGCGGCGTACCCAGCAACCATTCCGCCACCCAGGATCACATATTTGCTTTTCGCCATAGCTTCTCTCTATTCCAGCGCGACCAAATTTCAAAAGCGCGCACGATTGATTGTACTCGGAGCATCCGCCACCTGAGCAGACGCCTTGCCAGTGTGGCGCCTTTTCGGCTGGCGCTTTTACGATGGAGCCCGGTCTGACTATGTCGGCATTGCTCTGTGTTACGCCGATTGCTTCAAGGTGCTTTTGTAATCGTCCACGAACTTCCGAATGCCCTTTGTAGTGAGCTTGTGTTCGATTGAAAAGGTCTCCCAAGGCTGTTTCAAATTAATCTCTTTATATGGAATTGGAGTAAGGCGCTTCCCATCCTTGCTCGTTCCTTCATAGGCGAAATCGTTCGACGGCAAAGGACAGCCCTTCGTCGCCCACTCTTCCCATATCTTGCTCGGAGCCGTCACAAGTTCGGCATTCAACTGAAACGATCCCAGCAGGTGCTCGATGCTCCGAATGCTCGCCGCCAGCACATGCACGTGACCGTCTCCGCTTTCATACATTCGTTTAATATTTCGCACGAGGTCCATTCCGTTCTCGCCCTCGTCATCGAGCCTGCCCAGAAAGGGCGAGACGTACACGGGTGCCGTCGTTCGTACTGTTGCCGCATAAACGGCCGCCGCTTGCTCTTGCGTGAAGCACAAGGTCACGTTGACGCGAATCCCTTGCTGAACCGAGAGTTCCGCCGCGCGCAGCCCTTCGTGCGTGCACGGGTACTTGATGTATGCATTTGGAATCCACGTAAACATCTCCTTGCCTTGGGCGAGCATCTCCTCACCCTTCGTATCGAAGTCGGCAAAGACCTCGATCGAGACTCCGGCTTTTCCAACCAACGGCGAAATTGCCTGGACGATTTTCTTGTATTCGTCCATTTCCTCCTGCTGCGTGAATTTCTGCCCTGACGCCACCCGCTGCCGTACCTCCGGGTTTTTCGAAACTAGAGTCGGGTTTGTAGTCTGGCCGTCGACGGTGCCCACAGCCTTTTTCACGCGGAGAGTCTCTTCGGGATCGCCTCCATCTACAAGGATCTTGCTCTCCGGCCTTTCTGAGGACTTGCTCATCGTAATCACTCCTTTCCTCTATCTCTGTAGAGCGTCGTAATTGACAAAAGGTAACAACCGTACCATCTATAGTTATAGTCTTGTGCAGCTGAGACCGTCGAAAAATCGGTCGAATACCCTAGCGGAGGTCCGGTGTTGCGACGTGGAGCGGATTAATGCAACTTTAGATTTTCAGATGTTCGCTCGCTAAGAAAGCGAATTGCGCAGAGACTGGCGCCTCGGTCTTCGGGCCGAGGCGCCAGGTTGGCAAACAGTTCCTTGTGTGTTGCTGGCCTGGATGCGACATTCATCTAACTTTCGAGCACCACCGGCTTTGCGGTCACTTCCACGTTGATTGCAGGCACGGTCACGGTTGCGCTCGCGCCGGCGAGCGATCCTGGCCATCCTGAGCCGCTTGCTGTGCACGAGAGCGAAACGACAACGAAGTACCAATGGCTCGAACTGACGGGGGCCTCTAGCGCCCAATTCGGCCCAGCTTCATTGACAACGTCGAAGTCGAGACTGTTCAATCCAACTTCGGACCATCCCATGAACGCGCCGCGCCTCAATGCCGGCTGGATAAAGGCTCCGTCGTACTGATAAAGCTGAATCAATCCCTGAGCTTCGGATATCGCCTCTTTATTTCGGATGGAGTTCACGTACCAGGAAAATGCGATTTCCGATTCGAACGTGACGCGGACGGTTGCCTCGCTGAAGAGCGGCTTGAAGTAGACGCCCATGAGATTTGAGGCGGTTCCGCCGCTGGCGCTTTCGAAGTTTGTCGAGACGCTGCAGCTCAATTGACCAAGGGTATCAACGCCTGTGGCCGAGATCGTCGGGTCCCCCGTGACAGAGCTGATTGTGCCGACACTGTAAGTCCCCATGTACCAATACCAGGGTGTAAATTTCAGCGTATATGTGCCCCATGCTGTTACCGGTGGCACAATCACTTTGCGGGGCATCACCAGCTTCTGCTGGGCCAAGCGTTCCGTGATTCCGCGTAATCCCTCCATCGCGTGTGCCGCTCTTGGGTCGTCCGCGCTGGTCGGCGGCTCCATCTCGCTGAAGTACTTGGCAGCTTCCTGGCGCAACAAGGCCCTTTCTTTAGCTTCTGCGCCAAGCTTCGTTCTTAGGTCCGTTAAGTGGCGCTCCACATCCCTTTGTGGCAGTTTCCCGCCTTGCAACGATTCAAACTCTGTCTGCTGTTTCGTCCCGCTTGCTGTAACCATTTCAATTGTCCTTTCTGCTGGGAGTGAAACTTCCTGCCCGGCCGCTGGCGTGAAAAAATCGAACGCTTTCTACAACTTCGCTGAGAGCGTCGTGTTTGTGAGTCGCGCAGCGTTTCTCACGGCGTCCGCTAAGCGCGTCCTCAGGGGACAAGGCTTGGGATATCTGGCCGGGAAGTGGCGAGATTCCGGCGAACCTGAGTCTGGGGCTCACGTCCGATAGTGAGAGCTGCACTGTGCTTCAACGGAATAGTGCCGGTCGGGGTCACTTCGTTTCACGAATTTCCGATAAATTGGTTCATGTCGTGTCAACGCTGCGTGTTTACGTAATTCCTTTTGAACCAGCCGTTTGCTTCGCTGGGTGACGTAGCTTCTTGTGTGTAAAAAGGAGAGAGGGTGTAGGTTTTGTTGTGATGTGAGCAACAAAAATCTCCCGGCAAGGAGAATCTACACCCTATGAGACGGCACTATAGCACCGAGCAGTATGCGGTATACAAACAGGAAGCAGCGGAAGAGTTTTGGGGGCAGGTGCGTTGTCGTACCCAGCACGCCTTGCAGCAGATGCTGGAGGCTGATTCGGAGCAGCAGATGGCCGACTATCTGGGTTTGGCGCACTATGAGCGCAGCGCCGAATCGGCAGAGCGAATCGACAGCCGCAACGGCTGCTACGAGCGAGATTACGTGACGCCTTTGGGATCGATTCGCATCAAGGTGCGGCGTACCCGCAAGCGCTCCTTTTTGCCTCGGGGGATTCGCACGCTGGAGCGCCGCGCGCCAGAGGTAGCCGAGATAATCCGCCAGGCCTTTCTGCGAGGGATCTCCACGCGGGCCGTGGGACGGGTGGTGGCGCTGCTCACCGACGAGCCGGTTAGCGCCCAGACGGTGTCGCGCTTGACCCGGGTGCTCGACCAGGAGGTGGAGAAATTTCATTGCGCGCCGCTGGTCGATGAGTGGGCGTATCTATTGCTCGATGGCGTGTGGTTGAAGGTGCGCCGCGCCTTCGGGCCACAGCGGGTGCTACTGTTGGTGGCCTATGGGGTGCGAGCCGATGGCTCGCGCCAATTGCTGGCGTTCACCCGGGCGCGAGCGGAAAGCCAAGCGGGTTGGGAAGCGTTCTTGTGGGACCTGCACGAGCGCGGCCTAGCCGGTCGCCAACTCCAGATGGTGATCAGCGACGGCTGTCCAGGCTTAGCCGCGGCGATCGAAACCATCTATCCACGAGCGCGTCATCAGCGCTGCTGGGTGCACAAAATGCGCAATCTGCGCGACGGCGTGCGGCGCCGCGATCAGGCCGCTGTGAAGCGCGATGCCCAGCGCATCTACCTGGCCCGCAACGTCGCCCAGGCTCGCCGCGCCTTCGCTCAGTTCCGCTTCCACTGGCGGGCGCTCTATCCGGCTCTGGTACGCCGGCTGGAACGCCAACTGACCGAACTGCTAGCGTTCTTTGAACTGCCCCAGCCGCTGTGGCGCAAATTGCGCACCACCAATGCCATTGAGCGCTGCTTTGTCGAGGTCAGACGCCGCACCCGGCCCATGGTGTTGTTCGTCAATGTCGCCAGCGTCGAGCGAATTATTTATGCCATCTTTCACAACTTTAACCAGCAGTGGCAAAACCGCACCCTCTCTCTTTTTACACAAGCAGCTTGACGTCACC
>DATEHB010000138.1:0-12455 GCA_035279805.1 Candidatus Acidiferrales bacterium | reverse complement strand
AATTCATGATCCTGGACACAAACGAGATTCAGAAAATTCTGCCGCACCGCTATCCGTTCCTGATGGTGGACGCCATCATTGAGATGGAGCGGCTGAAGCGCATTGTGGGAATCAAAAACGTCACCATCAATGAGCATTTTTTCGCGGGCCATTTTCCTGGGCAGCCCGTGATGCCTGGCGTGTTAATCGTGGAGTCGATGGCGCAGACGGGCGGATTTTTGCTGCTGCAGGAAATACCGGAGCGCGAGAGCAAGCTGCTCTACTTCGTGGCCATCGACGAGGCGCGTTTCCGGCGGCCCGTGGTTCCCGGAGATCAACTGCGCATCGAAGTGGATGTGGTTTCGTGGCGCACGACTTTCTGCAAATTGGCGGGCAAGGCATTCGTGGGCGGCGAGCTCGCGGCGGAGGCGACGCTGATGTGCAAAACGGTGAACCGCAATCCATGAGCCAGATTGACCCGCGCGCGATTGTTTCGCCCAGCGCCCGAATTGGCGACGGCACGCGCATTGGTCCCTTTGCCGTGATTGGCGATGAGGTCGAACTGGGTGCGGCCTGCGTGATTGAAGCGCATTGCGTGGTTCACGGCCCGGCGCGCATTGGCCGCGAGAATCGCTTTGATTCGTTCGCTGCGATCGGCGGCGATCCGCAGGATTTGACGTATGCGGGCGAGCGCGTCGCGCTTGAAATCGGCGACAAGAATTTGTTTCGCGAGTTTGTCACCGTCAGCCGGGGCACGAAAAAAGGCGGCGGGACCACGCACATTGGCAGCAACAACATGTTCATGGCATACGCGCACGTGGCGCACGATTGCCATGTGGGAGATCACACGATCTTTGTCAATGGCGCCACTCTGGCCGGGCACGTCACGATAGAAGATCATGCGACGGTGGGCGCGTTTTGCACCGTGCATCAATTCTGCCGCGTTGGGAGATACGCATACATTGCGGCTCTTACGGCCATCACGCAGGACGCGCCGCCATTTTCGAAAGTGGTGCAGTCGCGCGATGTGCGCTGCTTCGCCGTGAATTCGATTGGACTGGAACGGCACGGCTTCAGTCGCGAACGCATTCAAGTGATTGAGCGCGCGTACCGGCTGTTGCTGCGTTCGAAGCTGAACACCACCCAGGCTGTCGCCCGCATGCGCGAGAGTCTCAATGGCTCCGAAGACGTCTCCGAGTTGATTCGCTTCATCGAAGCGGCCGAGCGCGGCCTGATCAAGTAGACGAGCGATGGCGTCGCCAAACGAAATTACCTCGAAGGTTGGCTGGGGACTGATCGCCGGCAACGGAAAATTTCCATTTCTGGTCCTGCAAGGCGCGCACAGCCGTGGCATTGACATGGTTGTAATTGCGATACGTGAAGAAGCGTCTCCGGAACTGGAGCGCGTTGCGCGGCGACTGCACTGGGTGAGCCTCGGCGAATTGAGCCGCACGATTGAGCTGCTTCACAAAGAAGGCGTCAAGCAAGCGGTGATGGCCGGGCAGGTGAAGCACAACAAGATTTTCAGCGCCATACGCCCCGATTGGAAACTCGCCAAGTTGCTGATTTCGCTTCCTAAGAAAAATACAGATTCGCTGATTGGCGCGGTGGCAGGATTGCTCGAAGAGGAGGGCATTCACTTGGTGGACTCGACCACGTTTCTGTCGCCGCTCCTGGCCGAAAAGGGAGTGTTAACGCGGCGACAGCCCGACGAAGAAGAATCGGCGGATATTGCCTACGGCCGCGAAGTGGCGCAGCGGCTCGCGGAGATCGATCTCGGGCAAACGGTGGTGATTTGCGATCGCGCATGCGTCGCCGTCGAGGCGATGGAGGGTACGGACGAAACCATCGAACGGGCGGCGCGTCTTACAGACGGGAAACGTTTGGTGGTGGTGAAGGTCAGCAAGCCCGGACAGGACATGCGCTTCGATGTGCCGGTGGTTGGCCTGCGGACGATCGAAGTGATGAAGCGCTCGAAAGCAACGGCGCTAGCCGTGGACGCAGAACGCACGCTGTTGTTTGACCGCGAGAGATTGTTGGTCGCGGCCGATGAAGCCCGCATGGCAATCGAAGCGTTTGCACCCCTGGGCACAAAACACGCATCCGACAGAACTGCTGCGGAGAAAGGGAAGCGGTGAGCGACAAGAAGATACGTGTGGGCGTGGTCGGCGTTGGCGACTTCGGACGCAATCACGTGCGCGTGTTTCACGAGCTTACCGGGGCGGAACTCGTGGGGATTCATGATGCGGATCCCGAGCGCGCGCGGCAAATCGCAGCGGAATTCGGCACGCAGGCGTTTTCGGATATCGGCCAATTGGCGGAACAGATCGACGCAGCAAGCGTCGCGGTGCCGACGGTTCTTCATGCGCAAATCAGCTCGGAGCTTATGCAGCGCGGCGTGGACGTGCTAGTGGAGAAGCCGATTGCATCTTCGCGCGCAGAAGCAGACAGACTAATCGCGTCTGCGAAAAATGCCGGGCGCATTCTGCAGGTAGGCCACCTCGAACGATTTAATCCCGCTGTGGTGGCGGTGAAGAAAATCGTGACGCGGCCGCTGTTTTTCGAAGTGCATCGTTTGGGAGTCTTTTCGCCGCGCAGTCTGGACGTGGATGTAGTGTTTGATGTGATGATCCACGACCTGGATATTCTGCTTTCGCTCGTCGATTCTCCGGCGAGGGACATTCATTCCGTGGGCATACCCGTGCTTACGGAAAAAGTGGACATCGCGCATGCACGCATTGAATTCGAGTCGGGCGCAGTCGCGAATCTTACCGCGAGCCGCGTTTCCACGGAGCGCGTGCGCAAGCTGCGCTTTTTCCAGGCGCGCGAATATGTTTCCGTGGACTACACGCGCCAGGACGTCACGCGCATCCGCGTGACCGGCGAAGGCTCAGAGCCCGCCATTGATTTCGAAAAGCTGCCGACGCAGCCGGAAGAGCCGTTGAAGGCAGAGTTGCGCGCTTTCCTTTCCGCTGTGCGCGAACGCACCGCGCCGCTGGTGGATGGCGAGGCGGGCCGGCGTGCGCTCGATTTAGCTGACCGCGTGATGGCCGGGATTCTGGAACATGCGCGTCGCGTGAAGCCGGAGCTTACAACAGTTCCGCAGACAAGATGATTCCCCGGACCCTGGTCCCGCTGAGGATTTCTCGCGTCGATCCCAACGCACCGCCAGAAAATGGCGCGCGGCGTACTTCGCAGCTCGACTCGCGCATTGTTGTTCCGCAAGGGCCTTCCTCGGCGCCGCTCGATACGCGCACGTCCATCCCATCGCACCTGCCGCTCGATGTTCTCGCCAGTCGCATACTGATTCCGCGCGACATGCCCGTGAAGCAGATGGAGGCTTCGGCCACGACGATTCCCTCGCATGTACCAATGGCCGTGCTCGAAACGCGCGTCGTCGTACCGCAGGAAGCGGTGCTTGAAGAGACATTTCGCCCGGCGGCTCCGGCGACATTGCCTGCGGGAGTTTTCGACGACATTATCGAGCGGGACCTTTTTAACACCGGCGAAGTCAATTTGCTGGCGTCTCCGGAGGATTCCAAGAAAACAGACTGGGGCTGGGTGGCGCGCTCGTTTTCGTTGCTTGTGCACGTCGGAGTGATTCTGCTGATTCTATTCGCGCCTAAGCTTTTCACTTCAAATGTTCCCGCACAACAAGTAGAGATGGCGCGCGAGCAGTTGTCGCATGTATTTCTCCCACCGTCGGTCAAAAATGTACCGAGAGAGCGTCCGCCTGTGGAGCGTCCCAGCGCGCGCATGCGGCTAGACCCGCGAGAACTGAAAAAACTGCTGCCCCCAACTCCGCCCGCGCCCCAGCCGATGGCCGGACCAAAGACCACGGCGCCTCCTCAGCCGGAGCCATCGCGCGCAGCTCAACCACAGCCGCAGCCTCCAAAGCCGCAGCCTGCATTTAAGCCGCTGACACAAATGGAAAATCCACCGCCGAAGCCGAATCAAAAACTCAATCTTGATCTGCCACGTCTGTCTCCGGGGCGGGCGCTGCAGGAAAACGCCAGGCAAGCCTTGCAAAATCGTAGTAGTTCGACCTCGGCGTCTTTCTCCGAACCGATGCCTTTGGGACCGGGCGCGCCCATGCCCAGCGGCGCTGGAGGGCAAGGATTGCTCGGAAGCGGCGTGCAAATCCTAACGCCGACAGAAGGCGTCGATTTTTCGAATTACTTAGCGCGGCTGCTGGCACGTGTGAAGCAGAACTGGTACTCCGTCATGCCGATCTCCGCGCGCATGGGCGACAAGGGCGTGGTCGTGATGCGATTCCATATCATGCGCAATGGTGACATGCCTAACACCGAGCCGGCGCTGGAGCGTACGTCGGGAAAGGAGCCCCTCGACCGCGCGGCTGGCGCGGCGCTGACGGAATCGAACCCCTTCGAACCGCTGCCCCCGGCTTTTACCGGCCCGTACATCGAATTGCGAATCGCCTTCCTTTACAATCTGCCCCTGGACTATAACTTCAGCCAGTGAGACTCAATCGCACTCAAATTCTGGGGGCGCTGCTGCTGGCGCTGGCCGTGCTGATTTATCTGATTCTGCGTTATCGAGTATTCCACGGATGAACGCTCACCGTCGGCTCGTAGTGATCCTGGGCCCAACGGCTTCCGGCAAGTCGGCGTTGGCGATTGCACTTGCGGAACGGCTGGATGGGGAAGTGCTAGCTTGCGATTCGACGCAAGTGTACCGGCACTTTGATATTGGCACAGGCAAAGTCCCCTTGGCGGACCGGCGCGGAATTTCTCACCACTTGATTGACCTGGTTGAGCCTGACGAAGTCTTTACGGCCGGTGATTATCGGCGTCGCGCGACAGACATCCTTGAAGCGATTTGCGCGCGCCGAAAACTCCCGATCCTTACGGCGGGAACAGGGCTTTATCTCCGCGCGTTGCTCGAAGGACTGGCCGATGCGCCGGGACGTTCTGACGAGCTGCGCGAGCGACTGCGCGAGCGATCTGTACGCCACGGCCCGGAACACTTGCACAGGATCTTGAAGCGTCTCGACAGGGAATCGGCGTCTCGAATTGCGGCAGCCGACACGCAGAAGCTAATCCGAGCAATCGAGATCCGTGTATTGTCCGGCGAGCCGGCCAGCGCGCTCCACCAGCGCGGACGCGAGCGTCTTGAAGGCTATCGTGTGATCAAGATTGGCCTGATGCCCGCGCGGGCGGCGCTCTACGAACGCATTGAACGGCGCGTGATAAGTATGCTGGGATTCGGATGGCTTACTGAAGTTAAAGGACTGATAAATAAGGGGATAGCTCCTTCGGTGAAGCCGTTCGACTTTCTAGGGTATTCGCAACTTCGAGACGTTCCAGGCGACGAAATGAAACTCGATGAAGCTGTCAAGCAAATTCAACAGGCAACTCGCCAGTACGCAAAACGGCAGCTCACGTGGTTCCGCAAGGAAGCTGATGTGCATTGGATTGAGGGCTTCGGCGACGATTTGCGAGTTGTAGAGGACGCCTTGCGACGTGTCGCTGAAGGATAAGCCGGGGTTTCAATACGGAATGGTGTTGACGAAGCGCAGGATGCCAGATATGCTGCCGAGCACCATACTATACCGTATGGACACGTGAGGCGTCCGGTGCCAACTCGTCGACTGGAGCGTTCCGATTGGATTCGTGCGGCAACAGAAGTCTTGACACACGAAGGCGGAGGCGCGGTCAGTATTGAAGGTCTGGCTAAAAAACTCCGGATCAGCAAGGGTAGTTTTTATTGGCATTTTCGGGACCGAAACGAGTTGTTGGAAGCACTGCTGCAGACGTGGGAGTCGGGCGAAGTGGATTGGAATGTTGAAGAGGGCGAAGTTCATCGAGAGCCCGCCGGGCGATGGGCGAGTCTGGTCGCGCTACTTTCGCGTGCAAACCAGCAAAGTTTGGATGTAGCGGTTTTTTCATGGGCACGCAAGAATGAAAAGGTTGGACGACGCGTCAGAGAGGTCGAATCGCGGCGCGCCGGGCGCCTTGAGCAAGTTTTCCGCGAAATTGGCTTCACGCCGGCGCAGGCGGAGGAGTGGTCCAACGCGGCAATGCTGGTGTATCTAGGCTGGGTGGACCGGGCCACGCGAGACGCCGGTTTCCGGGAGTTCGGCCCATCATTGGCGGAAGTGCTTTCCCGGTTCGTTCTGGCTGTGTCCTGCCTTGCGAGCCAGGAAGCACTCCAGCAATAGAGCGGGAAGTGTACAATGACGCGAATGAACAAGAGGTTCAGCGAAGTCCCGCCGCGGTTTTCTCGACATAAATGAAAGCCTCGTCTTCCTTGGACAATTCGGAGCGTGTGCTCCTGGTTGGTGTTGCTCTGAAGCGTCCTGCGCGTGCGGGTGCCGTCTCGAGCGGCGCCACGGGACGCGAATCGTTGAGCGAACTCGAGGAATTGGTGCACAGCGCAGGCGCCAAAGTTGTTGGCAGTCGCTTGCAAATGCGCGACACGCTGGATTCAGCCACGCTGGTCGGCAGTGGAATGCTAACTGAATTGAAGTGGGAAGCCGAACGTCTTGACGCCGGCTTAATTATCTTGGACCGCAATCTTTCTCCCGTGCAGCACCGGAACCTCGAGCGCGGCACTGGTTGCCGGGTCATCGACCGCACGCAATTGATCCTGGATATTTTCGCACGGCACGCGCATAGCCGTGAAGGCCAATTACAGGTCGAACTCGCTCAACTCAATTATTTGCTGCCGCGGCTGGCCGGCAGCGCACGCGACCTTTCGCGGCTGGGAGGCGGCATCGGAACGCGCGGGCCTGGCGAGCAAAAACTCGAAACGGACCGACGCCGAATTCGCGAGCGCGTCGGAAAAATCGAGCGCTCGATCGAGACAGTGCGGCGGCAGCGCGCGCTGCGACGGAGGGCGCGGCAAGCGGTTCCTCTGGGCACTGTAGCGCTGGTCGGGTATACGAATGCGGGAAAATCAACGCTCTTTAATGCGTTGACGCATGCTGATGTCCTCGTCTCCTCGAAAATGTTCGCAACGCTCGATCCCACCATTCGCTCCGTGCGTTTGCCGTCACGGCGGCGCGTCCTTCTGTCGGACACCGTCGGATTCATCCGTGACTTGCCCGCTGATTTGATCGCGGCTTTTCGCGCCACACTCGAGGAAACGCAAGAATCAGCAGTGATCGTGCACGTGACGGATGTTTCGAATCCGTCGCACGCGGAGCAGGACGCTGAAGTGGAAAAGGTGCTCGAATACTTGGGAGTCGCGGATCGCCCGCGGCTGCGCGTCTTCAACAAAACGGATCGTCTTGAGCCGGATGAATTCGAAGCGCTGCGGAAATCCCGCTGTGGTAATTTCCCACCGGCAAGCGATTCTTCGACAGCGGCAAATCATTATCCGAGCGTGTTCGTGTCTGCGCGTACCGGAGAAGGGTTAGATGAGTTACGCAAGCGCATCGACGAAGCCATGCCGGTGGATCCCATTGTGGCGCGCCGTTTGAATGTGCCGTTAGCCAACGGGCGTGAACTGGCGATGATCTTTGGGTGCGGTCGCGTACTGCGTTCAGAGGTGCGGGACGGTCACATTTGTCTGGACGCAGAGCTTCCGGAATCTCTGGCAGCGCGCTTGGACAATTTTGCAGAGTCGTCTGATGCCGGGCGGCGCGTTAGCTGAGCTCTATTCACAAAGAGCCATAATTGAGATCATTACGTAACGGCTAATCAGTGCCGAGAGACCGGAAGCATCCTTCGAGATGCCGACGATGCTGTGGAAATCATTGTGGAAATTGCGGTTATGAAATTTCAACCGCAACAATGCTGTGGCAGGTAAGTAGTTCTTATCCAGGGCTTCCGCCTAGCAATTAACATGCCTAGAATCAGTTGCTTAAAGAAAGAATTTCGGTTTTTGCTAGGGAAAAGTGTCGCTTTGCAAGAATCGTAGCGCCGCTCGCTTGATTTGCACAACTTCGGGACGCAGAAAAAACCAAAAAGTAAATACTTCATTTCCGGTGTGAGTTCGCGAATGTCTTGAAAACGTAGTAAAACAGGCTTGTTTGGAGCCTCCGCACTTGTGAAGGTTCCATCGTAT
Source organism: Candidatus Acidiferrales bacterium (assembly GCA_035279805.1). Lineage (GTDB taxonomy): Bacteria > Acidobacteriota > Terriglobia > Acidiferrales > UBA7541 > DAHUXN01. The sequence goes on along the minus strand of DATEHB010000138.1, from coordinate 4,445 downwards.
AAAGATTTTTTATTCGGCGTTTGTGCGACGTTCCGCCGTGTTCACAGGTGGGCAAAGTTGCCCGGCTATCGTTGACTCCACCGCATTGGAGCACTATAGTGGCTGCATAACCTGCGACCGACATAACTTGGCTGCGGGGCTGCATGGGCCGAGGCCGAAATGAATCTCCCCAACAGCCTGACGATTCTCCGAATTTTCTTCGTTCCGCTGCTCGTGGTGGTGTTACTGACGCGGGAGCCCAATCTGGAATTCTGGGGACTGCCGCTTCACTTCGAGATCTGGGGCGTTTTGATTCTGGCGATCGCAGCTACCACTGACGCCTTCGATGGATATTTTGCGCGCAAGCGCGGCGAAATCACTACGCTCGGAATTCTGCTCGACCCGATTGCCGATAAATTGCTGATCTCCGCGGCATTTATTTCTCTCGTCGCGATGGGGTTGGTTCCCGCCTGGATGGTGGTGATTATCATTGGACGCGAATTCATTGTGATGGGTCTCCGCAATATCGCTTCGGCTGAGGGGTTAACTATCCCGGCTTCGCCTCTGGGGAAGACGAAGTTGGTGCTGCAAGTGCTGGCCGGCTGTATCGTTATTTTTTCCGCGACGCATCCTTCGTTCCATTTGCTGGCCATGGTGCTCCTATGGCTCGTGGTAATCAGTGCTGTCGCGTCCGCTGTGCATTATTTCTTGATGTTTTGGAATCAGGTTGACGACCGCATCAAGCAGCGGCAGAGCATCCAAATTGTTCTCGAACGGAAGAAAAATCCGCAAGATGTGCCCACTCGGTAGCGAACAGAAGAAAACCCTTCTCGATATTGCCCGAAAAGCAATTGTGCTGGCTCTTATGGGAGAGCAGTCGTTGGAAGCCGCCGTACCGGATGGGGCATTGGCAGCGCCGGGCGGGGCGTTTGTGACGCTCCGCAAGGGACAGCGGCTTCGCGGATGCATTGGGCGATTGTTTTCCGCGGAACCCCTTGCGAACGTGATAGCCCAATGCGCAGTGGGTGCGGCGACAGAAGACCCTCGATTTTCGCGCTTGCGCGTCGATGAACTTGGCACGCTCGAAATTGAAATATCAGTTCTTTCGGAGATTCAGAGAGCAAAGCCAGAGGAGGTGGAAGCGGGCGTACATGGCTTGGTGATATCGCGCAAAGGGCGCAGGGGTGTGTTGTTGCCACAAGTTGCGCGCGAACATCAATGGTCGCGTGAGCGTTTCCTGGAAGAAACGTGCCGAAAGGCTGGCCTGAATCTGGATGCTTGGAAAGATCCCGAGACGCAAGTCGAAATCTTTGCGGCAGAGACGTTTTCAGAAGCGGGCTTCCTCGACGGCCGTACGGAAGATGCGGACGGCGCGGGGAAGTGAAGCGCTATTCGAGTTCGCAGTAATCGCCGTCGTAGATCTGCCTCAGACTGTAAGTGATCAGCACGGTTGCAGAATTCGGCGATGTACGCAGCACGACGCCCTCACCTAGGATTTCCCGCGGCAAATCTTTCCAAGAGTAGTGCCCTGGCGCAGATCCGTATCCTTCGACCGCTGTGCCCATGTTCGGCATCTGATAGACGGTGGAACTTCCATTGTCTTCGTGACGGTAAATGCGAAAGTAGTCGCCCACTTTGACGCCCTGATTCGCGCCCAAATTCACGTACACGATGCTATCGGTGCCGGCCTGCATGGTAAAGCCCTTGCCTACGACGATCATGGCCTTCTTTTTGCCACTGGGCGGGGCGAAGCGATCGAAATTGGCCTCTTGCTTGAGCTGCGGAACGGGGCGTTCTTCAAAAGGAAGGACGGCATCGCCGCGTTGCAGATAGCCGCACGCGTCACTCACTTGCGCGATGGAGACGTTCTTTTGTGCGACCACCACTTTCAGGCGTCCCTCATCCTCCCAAGCTTGGCCCATTGCGCGGAGCAGACGATTCTGCCATGTAAAGAAGTCGAGGTGTGTTTCATTGTTCACGGGACGCATTACCAGGAACACGTCGCCGGCCTTCACGCCCTTATCGGAACCCCTGTTGATGTAGACGTAATCACCCTCCGCGAAAGTGACTTTGTAGTTTGCCTCTTCGCCAGACACAACTTGGACGTCGTGGGGCACGTGGTCGGTCGTGAACATTCCTGAGCAGTAGACGTCTTGCTGCGTCGTGGTCGGCACGGCTGCGGTATTCCGCGGGCCATTCTGCTGGGCGAGCGCGCCTGAGGTTAGGAATGCAAGCGACAAACCAAGTGTCAGGATATTTCTACGCATTTCTTTTGCTCCTTGCCTGGCGATTGCCGGTAGCCCGGCGCTTCAACCCGATGAATCGACCGTAACAAACGCTCCTGGGAGCGTCAAGGCAATGTCCCATTGCGTTTTACATATTGGGTAACGCATCCTATGTGGCTTCGAACCTGTACCAAGGGACAGCATGGCGAGACGGTTGCTTTTTGGCGAGGACCGGATATGTGGCGTGGTCGCGGCTGCAACTTCGCGCGAAATGTTGCAGCAACTTCGCGAAGCGGCGCTCTATACACGGATAGTTGAGCTGCGGTTGGACTGGCTGCGGAGCGAGCATCAGTTGCAGCGCTTCCTGATTCTGCTCGGACTCATGAAATTCAGCCGGAGGGTGGCGTTGATCGCCACCTGCAGGCGCGTGGAGGCGGGAGGCCGTTTTTCGCGAGGCGTTACAGCGCAACTCGCAGTTTTGCGCCGTGCCGTCGGAGCTGGATGCCAGTGGACTGACCTAGAAATCGAAAGCGTGGAGGCAAGTGCAGGTTTCACGCGCGACCTTTGCACAGCGAGGGCGCGGCGGATTCTCTCGTTCCACGATTTTGCAAAGGCGGCGAAGAAATCGGGACTTGCCGGGATGGCTCGGAAAATCGAGCGGACTGCGCAAGCGGCCGGATTCCATGCGGTGAAGATTGCGACGCGATGCGATTCGATTCTTGAAAGTCTTCGGGTACTGGCCTTGGCGCGCGGCAAACCAAATGTGATTGCGGTGCCGATGGGCGAAATCGCGACGCCGGCTCGCATCCTGGCGTTGCGCGAAGGCAGCGCGCTTGCTTACGCGCCCGTGAAAAGCGCGACAGCGCCGGGTCAAGTGCCGCTTGCGGCCATGACAGAACTGTATCGTGTGGGCAAGCTCGACCGGCGGACGCGCGTGTATGGGGTGATCGGAAATCCAGTTGGGCACTCGCTCTCACCAATTCTGCACAACACGGGTTTTGCGGCGCGGCGCATGAATACTGTTTATCTTCCGTTTCTTGTGCGGAACCTGGACGATTTTATCGCGGCGATCGAGCCGCTGGGAATTGCAGGGTTTTCAGTGACGATTCCGCACAAAGAAACTATCGTGCGGCATCTCGATGGTTGTGACGCACTGGCCGCGCAGATTGGCGCGGTGAATACGGTCGTCGTACGCGGGGGCGGGAAACTCTTCGGCTACAATACAGACTACGTGGGGTTGCTGCGGGCGCTCGAGCGGCGGATGCCGATTGCGGGCAGCCGCGTGTTGATTCTTGGAGCGGGCGGAGCGGCGCGCGCGGTGGCGTTTGCCCTGGCTCGGGGCGGGGCGTCGGTCGCGATTTGCGCGCGACGGCCGGAACGGTCGCGGAAGTTGGCTCATGAGGTTGGCGGGGAAGCAATCCCACGCGCCGCTCTGCGGCACGAGTTTTTCGACGCCATCGTGAATGCGACGCCGGTGGGAATGCATCCACATGCGGGCGATTCTCCGCTGGCGGCGCGCGAACTGAATTGCCGACTCGTGTTTGACACGATCTACCGGCCCCGCCAGACCAGGCTGCTGCAACTGGCGGCGCGGCGCGGAATCGAGATAGTCTCTGGACTTGAAATGTTTGTCGCGCAGGGGATCGCGCAGTGGGAAATCTGGACGGGCGAGCGCGCCCCGGAAGCAGCGATGCGTCGGGCAGTGGTTATAGCGCTGAAGCGCGAGGAAGAAGGACGCGGCGAGAAATGATTCAGCCCGGCTACAAAACGTTTCGCGTGCTGGCGCGAACAGGGAACTTCGTTCCCGTCTACGAGACGATCACCGCAGACCTGTTGACGCCGGTCGCGGCGTATCTGAAGCTGGCGCGCGATGCAAAATATGCGTGCCTGCTCGAGAGCGTTGAGGGTGGTGAGAACATTGCGCGCTACACATTCCTTGGCGTGAACCCCGCGGAAGTGTTTCGCTCCCGCGGACGTTCGTGCCGGATCGAAACCGGCAATCGCATCGAAAGAATCGACGCGAATCCCATCGAACTGCTGCGCAGCCGCGTGAGCCGGTACCGTCCCGTGAGGCTTGCCGGGCTGCCGCCGCTCGTCGGCGGAGCGATTGGATATTTTGCGTACGACATGGTCCGGCTGGTCGAGCGAATTCCGGCGACGGGCGCAGACGAGCTGAAGCTCGACGACGCGGTGCTGATGTTCTTTCACGGGCTGGTCGCGTTCGATCATGTGCAGCATCGC
>DATEHB010000137.1:0-4863 GCA_035279805.1 Candidatus Acidiferrales bacterium | reverse complement strand
TCAAACTGTGACGGACGACAAAGGCTTCGAGCGCTCCTTCGAAATCGACCCGTTTCGCAAACGCTGCCTACTGAAAGGCCTCGACGACATTGGCCTGACGCTCGAACACGAGCCGGACATTTCCGCTTACGAAAAAAAAGGTCTCCCCATCCCCGAAATGATCGACGCCGTCGACGTAAAATTCTACTCCCCGCAAAATTAATTCTTAGATTTCGATTTTGTGATTCGAATCTTAGTGTGTGGTGGTGGCGCGTGTTCGGCAGGTGAAGACGCAGGCGGGCGGCAAATTGCGCCAGATGATTTTGGTTTCCACGGAATCGAAATAGCGGCTGAGCGTGGGGCGCAGGCTCAAACGGCGCAGCCGCCCATTCGCGAATTGCATGCCGTGGATATACTGATATTGCGTGAGCACCGTGTTCTCGCGCAGAAAAGGCATGAGGCTCTGGAAAATTTCGTTACGCTGAGTTTCGGACATGAAACCCAGTCCGAGCGAAGAGGCGACAGCGTCGACGTGGTCATAACCTCGCCGATGCAGCTCGGCGTCGAGATTCACAACGTTTGCATTGATCAGCACCATGCGAGGATCTTTAAATTTTCTCCGCAGATGACTGCAAAAGCGGCGATTGATTTCGAAAACGAGCAGCGTTGATGACGCCGGCAACGCGTCGAGCAGGTACTGCGTGACGGCGCCCGTGCCCGCCCCTAATTCAAGAGCGACGCGGGCTCTCGACAAATGCAGCGGTGCGAGCATCGCTGAGGCCAGGTGAGGCGAACTCGGCGCGATGGCGGCAGTGGTATAAAAATCAGTCCACGCTTCGGCGGCAAACACTCGGAAGCTCATGCGTCAGCGTCCTCAGAAACATCCGCGCAGACCCTCGAGCCGGGATTTCGGGTTTGCAAGTGTGTCAAATTAAAATATACACCCATTCCGTAGTCGCCAGGGCCGCATTCTCAAGAATTCTACACGCGGAAATGTCGTGCGCACCGAAAAAATCTCTCAGGGCGCGTTTAGTGAGCCACCGGCGTTTTCAAAAGACCGAAATCGATCAGGCCATTGGCGACGAATTGCACCGCGAGCGCGACGAGAAGCAGGCCCATCAAGCGCATCAGAATGCGAATTCCCGTTTCGCCCAGGTAGCGGCGAACGCGGTCTGCGCCCGCAAGAATTAAATACGCAGCGAGCGACGATACGATGATCGCGGCGTAAACGATGCCGCGTTCCCACAGCGAGTGCGATTCGCCGACGAGGACCATCACCGTGGAAATCGCGCCGGGTCCCGCGAGCATCGGCATGCCCAGCGGAATAATGCTCGCGTCCTCTTTCGCGGTTCCCTCCTTCGTTTCCTCGGGCGTGGAGCGCTGGCCGGACTGTTTCGCTTGCAGCATGTCGATCCCGATTTGCATAAGAATAATTCCGCCGGCAATTTTGAACGCGGGAAGCGTGATGCCGAAAAGCTTGAAAATCAAACTGCCGGCGAGAGCAAACGAGCAGAGAACGATGGCGCAAGTCCATGCAGAGCGGCGCGCCATGTGGCGGCGTTCCGCGTGCGGCGAGTCCGCGGTCATTACCAGAAACATGGGAATCACGGCGAACGGATCCACGAGAAAAAATACGGAAGTGAGCGCGAGGAGCGCGAATTCGAGAATTGCGATGAGCGAGCCGGGCATATTGGATCTTGAAACGCGTCCGTCGCGCTCGATTGCGAACGAGCGGCGAAGCGACAAAGTAGCATTTTCGCGTGCGAGTGTATAGCGGGCGAAGCGCCGAACAGAAAAATCAAGCGGCGACGGCCCGATAAATTCGACCGCTCTACAAAGGCAAAGGCTCACCAACCTGAAGGCACCCCGCCAGGGACGGCGACGAAAAGCGGAGGAGAAGCCTCACGTCAGTTCGCGGAGAGGCAGCGCGAACGGGACATGAGCTACAAGGCACGGCGGCGCCTGCGTCAGGAGCTTGCGCGACGCGAGAATGAGTTGGTTACGGATTCGGTGGTGCAGAGTTTACACGTGCGCGGTCGGCGAATGATGGCAGCGTCGCGCGGGAAAATTGTGGCGAGGAACCAGTCCGCGGCAACTTGGAATTGCTTTTTCAAGTTGACGAGCTTGTAGAGATGGACCGCGTTCCAGAAAAGCCACGCGAACCCGCCGTGGAATTGAATTCCGGCAACACTGACGACAGCGTCGCGCGCGCCAAGCGAGACGAGCATGCCTTGCGAAACATAGCGATAGCTTTCAAGAGGCTCATTGTGTTCGCGATGCGCTATGTTGCGCGCGGCGATTTTGCCGTGGGCGATGGCGACGGGCGCGACCTGAGGAGCAGACTGCTCTGACGAAGCAACGGCGGAGTCTCCCGCGACGAAAACGCCGGGGAAATTCTCCATCTGCAAATATTCGTTGACCTGCGCTCGGCCGGCGCGATCGTGCGGGCCGGGCAACGTCTCGACGAGTTCGTGCGCACGCACGCCTCCGGTCCAAATAATTGTCGCGGCTTGCAGATTTTCCTTCTGATTAATCTCGATGCCGCCTTCGAAGCAGCGCGTCGCCCGCGAGTTATAAATAATTTCGATGCCTTCGGTTTTGAGGCGCTTCATCGCGTGCGCACGCAGCAGCGGATGGACGCCGTTCAAGATGCTATTCGAGGCTTCGACGAGGACAAGGCGAATCGCGTCTTTCGAGATTCCGCGATAATGGCGCACGACATAGCGAAAAAGAAAATCGCGCAATTCGGTGACAAGTTCGACGCCAGTGTAACCCCCGCCAACGACGGCGAAAGTGAGAAGTGCGCGGCGCGCGTTTTCGTCTGTGACGTGGTCGGCATGTTCGCACAAATCGAGGACGCGCTCGCGCAGGACCACGCAATCTTCCAGGGACTTGAAGTCGTAAGTGTGTTCGCGCGCGCCAGGAATGCCGAAATAATTCGTGCGGCTGCCGAGAGCGATGACGAGATAGTCGTAGGCGATTGCGCCGGAAGCGGCGTCGATGCGGCGATTCGCGAGGTCGATGGCACGCACCGTGTCGCGAAGGAACCGGAAATGACGGCGGCCGCGAACGTCGCGAACGGCTTGTGCGATGTGACGCGGGTCGATCTGGCTGGAAGCGATTTGCGGGAGGAGCGGCGTGAAGAGAACGTAGTTTTGATCGCTGACGAGGAGAATGTCGTAATCGGCTGATTTGCGAAAAAGATGTTCGAGATCGATGACCGTTTGCATGCCGGCGAAGCCGGAACCGAGGACGACGATACGTTTCATGACGAATCGATTATCGCACGAGTGAGTTTATGGACGTTTGCGTTCGACGACGTGCCGGGAGAAAGGCCTCACGTCAGTTCGCGCAGAGGCGGCGCGAACGGGACGTGAGCTACATGACGAAGCGAATCCCAATCACCGGGGAGACATTCACAAAGCGGCGACAAGCCGATAAATTCGATCGGGCCCTACAAAGGCAAAGACCGTCGCTACAAAGGCGTGGCGAAAAGCGGGGGCAAAAGCCTCACGTCAGTTCGCGCAGAGGCGGCGCGAACGGGACGTGAGCTACAGGAAAAAGCGAAAATCCCAATCCACCGGAGGGACATTCACAAAGCGGCGACGGCCCGATAAATCCGGGGGCAAAAGCTTCATGCATTTAGTGCGCATCTTGGAACGTATCGGGGCGGCTTCCTTGACTTTGGGCTCCGCAGATGTTTTTTTAGTTGGTAACACTCTCTTCACGGGATGCAAGAGCGGGCAAATCCGCAAGGAGCCGATATGAAGCGCGCCGCCGCATTGCTGTTCGCCCTGGCATTTTCAGCCGTGAGTCTCTTCGCGCAATCGGGCCGCTGGCGGCTTGTTAGCGCGGAATACGGTGCGGGAAACGCCTGGGTGGATGTAACCGACCGTGTTCGCTCGCTCATCGGCGGCGATAGGCTCCACATCCACGTGGACAATGCGACGCTCGGTGTTGATCCCGCGGTTGGCGCGAATAAGACGCTCCGCCTTCGCGTTCGGGATGACGATGGGCATGAACGAATGCTCACATTTCGCGAGAAGGAAACCGTCGAGTTGTCCCTGCGCGCCAACGAACGCGATCGTGGACGCGACCGGGATCGAGGAAGGCTGCAGATTACTCGCGCAAGTTACGGGGCCCGCGGCCACGCACTCGACGTAACGGACCTGCTGAATTCGCGCATCGAACGCGATCAGCTGAGCCTTCCCGTAAACAACGCCACAATGGGCGGCGATCCCGCCCGCGATATTCCCAAAGCGCTGACCGTCTGGTACAGCTATGACGGCGCGGATTTGGAAACCAGCGTCGATGAAGGCGGCACGTTGAGCATCCCGCCCACCGGTGATTTCTCGTCCGGCGAGGGCCGGTTGCAAATTCTCCGCGCCGACTATGGCGCAGAAAATCGCTTCGCTGACGTGACCTCGCTGCTGTCTTCGCGCATTCGCGACGGCCAGCTGAGCCTTCCCGTGAACAACGACACGATGGGCGGAGATCCTGCGGATGACCAGCACAAGGCGCTGAGCGTGTGGTACCTCTATAACGGCAGGCCCGCAAATGTTGTGGTGAACGAAGGCGGCTATCTCAATTTGCCCGCGGAGGCCGGCGATTTCTCGGGCAATCTGCGCATCATGCGCGCGCAGTACGGCGCTGATTTCCGCTATGTCGACGTGACGGACCGCCTGAATTCGCTGATTCAAGGCGACCGGCTGCGTCTCCGCATAAACAACAACTCGATGGGCGGCGATCCCGCGATCGACCGTCACAAAGAGCTGACCGTGATTTATATCTTCAACGGGCAGCAGTTTCGCACGACGGTGAACGAAGGGGATACGCTGAATCTCCCAGGCGCCAGCGACCGGGCCGGCAATTTCTCCGATGAGC
>DATEHB010000136.1:0-3241 GCA_035279805.1 Candidatus Acidiferrales bacterium | reverse complement strand
AAGCGGACCAAAGTTCAAGCAGAGCGCCCCCGACGCAAAGTTTTCAGGCCATATCGGCGTGAACGGGCGCAATCAAACCTTAACTCTCACGGACGCTACAATGGACGAAATAGTGGAAGACATTCACATCTTTACGGATCGGCCCGTGCTCGATAACACCGGTCTCACCGGCGCGTACGACATCAAATTCGAAGCCACACCAGCCTTCAGGCTCGACACAAAACCCGATCCTCACGACATCAGCATACTCACTGCCCTCCCCGAGCAAACCGGCCTGAAGCTAGAATCCGAAAAGGATATGGTCGATGTCGTTGTACTTGACCACATCGAGCCTCCATCGCCCAACTGACGAGGTGGCTCTGCATTTATTTGCAGCGCCCACTGTTTCGCACGACGTTCCCAACCGCTGGCGCACATTCGTAGGGGCGCATGCTCGCTGCGCCCTTGCTGCGTCGCCGATCCCTTGTCTAAAGCGCATCGCGCTGCTCGCGGCTTGCTCGTACATCCTACTTCTTCGCGAGTTTCGCTTCAGCCAAACGCTCGGCAGTATTCAGCGCATCGGCGGCATCGACCTTCACATCCGGCTCAACTCCCACGTCATCCCAGTTGCTCTTTGAGAATGGGTTGATCGCCTGAACCTCAGTGATTCCCATTCCGAAATGATCGTCGATTCGAAAAAAAGCTCCTGCATGCGCGGCGCCCGCCGTGCGTTCGCCGACAATCACGGCGCGCTTGAGCATCTTCAGGTCATACGCAAACTGTTCGGCGCCAGATATCGTCGTCCGCGAAGTCAAAATATACACCGGCTTATCCGCAAGCCTATTTCCCCGTACAGGTGAATCCGTCCATGAGTGTTCTGTCGTATTTTCCCGCGGGTTATACCAATACTCTGGATGATCGAAGAGATACGACGCAATCAGCGCCGTCATCGCCGGAAAGCCGCCTCGGTTATCCCGCAAATCAAAAATTACCGCGTCGGCGTGATTCAACGCAATCATCGCCGATACAGCTCTTGCCCGGCACACCGATGGATCGGGAAACGAATTCAACTTGAAGTAACCGACATTGTGCTGGAGGATCTGCACCGTCTCAAACGTGCAATCGCTTTGCTCCATCGCCCGCGTGTAGGCCGCGAGTCGCTCGGCGGCGGGTGTCCCGGTGCCTTGCGGCAAAATCTGCTGGAAATAGGTCAGCGTCGCGTCCGCATTCATGTTCTGCATCTGATGCGTCACGAGATCGGCAAAAGCCATCGCGTCGGTAATGCCGTCGTAGCCACCGTTCCGCTCTTGCGCAAGCAAAGAGTCCGCAACCCGTTGGCCGACTGACCGATCTACGTAGTGCTCCCTCATGTTCAGCGCTGCCGCATCGATCACGCGCTCACGTTCCTCGGCATCCAGTTTCGACGCATCGAAAACGGGAGGAACTTGCGATTGTTCGTTCACCGAAGAACCAACTGAATTTAAAGCTCGTTGAAGCGCAGCAGGGCCAATCGCCGGATGACGATCTACGTATCGAATCGACATCAAAACGATGCAGACCATCGCCAGAGACACTGCGCCGCCTACAAACAGTGCCACAAACAGCGTCGGACCACGCGGCGTGCTCCGAAACGACGGACTTCGAGTCGTTCCGGCGAGCGAAGTCTCGGCAACCGGAGCCTGAACCCGAACGTGTTCATACGGAAGTGTCACGGCTATGTCGCAGATCAGGTCAGCCCAAAGCCGCAACCGCAACCAAAAGCCCCGCTCTTCGCGAAATCGATCGCGGAAGAGTTGAATCGATTCTTCGCCGAATCTCTGCCGAAACTCGGATGGAAATAGCCGCAAGAGTAAGGAATAGAGTTTTTCAGACATATTCCCCTCTCAGGACGTTCTTCGCCCGCGCGACCCGCAACAAATCCGCCAATCTTTCAGCCTCGGAACGCACCAACTTCCGGCCAGTCGGCGTGAGCCGGTAATATCGGCGCCGCTCCTCATGACCCTTCACATTTCCCCGCGCCTCGATCTCTTCGATTAACTTCGCTTCCAGCAAAGTCCGAACGGATGTGTAAAGCGTGCCCGGTCCGAGCCGCATCCGGCCGCCTGTTTGTTCCGCGACGTTACGCATGATTCCGTAACCATGCAGATCGTCGTCCACAAGTGCGAGAAGTATCTGAAACGCAGCAGCCGGAAGCGGACTTAGTTTTTGCTTAGGCATACCAGCCTCGTTCATCGATATATCGATAATCGACTATACTTCCCGACTCGCGGGCTGTCAAGCGCGGCGGTAGGATACTGAGCGCCTTCCGGCCCGGGGCGTTTGCCTTACATGCAGCGCCCGCCGTCCCGGCGGCGTTTGAGCTTCACAACCACCGGGTTTTCCTTCGCATCGCCAAGTTTTACGTTCCAGTTGGGATTCGGCGCGCATAACGACAGGAGGAAGAGAGCCCGATAATATGGGAGGCCTGCCCACGCCGTACGGATCAATTTCCACAACCTAAAATCGTCGCGCCCGAGAACTCAACGGCGCGCACTCTTTGAACACCGCAAAGAGACGCGGCACCCCACGTTTTCGGCCTTTTAACGTAAGATCGATCCGGTGCTTGGCACACGGGAGCCTGTGACGGGAAAAACCAGAAGAAAGAATGTCTGCGCCACCCTCTATGACGTTGTCGGCTCTGTCAAGACGCACTTCCAGCGTGCGATTGTGGTGACGTTTTCTTTTGCCCTGTCAGGGTCTTTTGCTTTTTCTCGACCAAGGCCCGCACCATGAATCCAGCGGTGGATGTCTGGTTCCACCAACCATCTATCCGGTCTTCAGCTACCGACCATGATTCGTTTTTCAGACGCCGCGATTGTTCGCGGGAGCAAGCTGCCCAATCAGCCTAGCGATGAACTTGCGTTCACCAGGGTGGCCCCCGGGCTGGCTTGCGTACGAACCAGCCGTGCGTAGTCTGCTCCACTGCGCAGCATCCAATACATGCGCACGGCTAACTTACGCGCGATCGCCACTTTCGCAACCGCGTTTCCTCGACGGGACTTCAACCTCTGATAGTCCTGCCGAAACTCTGGATCCAATCGCACCACGTGATGCACCGCTTCGATCAGCAGCCAACGCACCATGGTGTTGCCTTGTTTGCTGATCGCTCCCAGCCGGCGTTTCCCACCCGAGGAGTGTTCGCTGGGATTCAACCCCAGGTAGCTGGCGATCTGTTTGCCGCGCTGAAATCGCGTCACCGGACCGATGGTGAGCACGAACGCCA
>DATEHB010000135.1:0-6572 GCA_035279805.1 Candidatus Acidiferrales bacterium | reverse complement strand
GCCGAGTATTTCGAGTCAGTCCTTCAATCCAACGAGGGCACCACTTTCCGTGAGCAAGCCGCAATTTGGTTGGAGCAGATGAGAAATCGCAGGCGCAGGCCAGTAGCTCCATCCACGGTGGCAACGTGGGAAGGGTGCTTGAAGAACTGGCTTAATCCGAGTATCGGCGATATGCCGCTCAATGGCATCAAGAACCTAGCCCTAAAGAACTTGGGGATCAAGATGGTTGAGGGCGGCTTGGGCGATCAGCCATTCGCGGTTACACCAACGTCGTCAAGATGGTGGTTGCATCGGCTGTCAATGAGGAAGGTGAACAGCTTTTCCCCCGTCAGTGGAATCACGCTTTCATTGACCTTCCGAAGGTGAACAAGCCAAAGCAGCCCTGTTTTTCAAACGACATGGTTACAAAGATTATCGCCGTTACTAGGAAGAAGAAATACCAGCTTCTCTTCGCGATTTGCGCTGGTACCGGTTTGCGATTTGGAGAGGCGCTCGGAATCGAGATGCAGCACATCTCTCCCGATTGCTCCACCATTAAGATCGTCCAGAAAGCGTGGCGGTCAGAGATTCACGATTTTCTCAAGACTGACAGCGCAACTCGAGAAATCGATCTCTGTCTGGCACTTGCGGCGATGCTGAAGAGATGTTTGGAGAAACGCGAAGAAAGGCCCAAATCCGACCTGCTATTCCAGTCGAAGTCGGGCAAGCCCCTTCACCAATCCAATGTCCTTCGGCGGACTCTTCATCCGATTCTGCAAAATCTCAATGAGCCAACGTGTGGTTGTCACGCTTTCCGCCGTTTCCGCGTTACACACCTTCGAAGAAATAGCGTCCCTGAGGACCTCATCCACTTCTGGTTGGGACATGCGGCAGGCAGCGTGACCGATCACTACAGCAAATTGAAGGATGATCTTGAATTTCGCAAACAGGTAGCACTTCGAGTTGGACTTGGATTCGAGCTTCCGTTCGAAAAATAGTCAACTGGACCGAAAATCGAATCTGAGACGTTCGCGGAAGCAGCTGTATCTATTTGATTCAAGAGAGATAAGTGGCGCGCCCGGAGGGATTCGAACCCCCGACCCCTAGCTCCGGAGGCTAGTGCTCTATCCATCTGAGCTACGGGCGCGAAAAACGAAGAAAATCTTGCCTGACTCCGCAACGATTCTATCAAGCGGAGCCCGAGCAGCCAAAACAAAAGAACCGGCGGCTACGCATCCTTACGAAAATGCAGACTGCGATGATCACTCTTGAATCCGGGCGAGCGAGATTCAGTCTGAGCGTCCGCGCTAATCAGTAACAAATCCGCACCATCTGGCCTGTAATTCACGAATCAGTCGCGTGCCAGTTCACGAATTCGCTTCGCGAGTTTCTCGATTTCTTCGGTCTTCTGGACGAACCCGACCGAAAGAACTACGACCGTATCCGTCTTCCCTGCTTGTTCCTTCAAATCCTGCGCCAGCGAAAAAAGTTGGTCGACATCTTTCTTGATTTCCTTTTGATTCGCCTTTAGCTGAGCTTTCGACGGCGGCGCTGGAAATGCCGAAACCGCGGGCGGCGACTGCGGCGGCGGATTCTGCGGAAACTGTCCTCGCGAAGGAGTACGAGGCGGTTTCGCAGCCTGCGTTCCCAGCATTGCCGCGCTGGAAAAGACCGCGCCGGGAATCAACATCTTTAAAAAAAAGCGCCTTTGCCCTTCCATGACGCCACCTCCTCCGCACACACGAATCCTCGAATGGCTCTGTGAACCAGGATGGTATAATCCCGCTCTTTCCCATTATATATGACGCCGTATTTCCAACATTGGTTCGATGTGGTGAAGGCGCGCGGGCCGCGCATCGTCATCGTGGTCGTGATTGCATTTGTGCTTAACCGGATGTCGCGAGCGTTCACGTCGCACATCATCGTCCGTGCCAAAACGCCGACTCGCGTTGCGGAGGTGCGCGAGTACCAAACGCGCACGATGGCCAGCGTGCTCTACAGTGTCGTTTCGGCAGTCATACTCATTGTCGCAGTTTTGATGATCCTTCCGGAATTTGGATTCGATGTGACTCCCGTGGCGGCCGCGGCCGGACTGGCGAGCCTGGCGCTCGGTTTTGGCGGACAATACCTGGTTCGAGACATCATCAACGGGTTCTTCATTATTTTTGAGGATCAATACGGCGTGGGCGACATCATCAAGCTGAACAATGAATCGGGGCGCGTGGAACACATTACGCTGCGGCGAACCGTGATTCGCAATCCGCAAGGCGCCGTGGTTACGATTCCAAATAGTCAGGTCGGACAAGTGTCCAATCTCAGCCGCGATTGGTCGCAGTATTTCCTGGACGTGACGATCCCCGGTGAAGCTGCCGTCCCGCAGGCGCTTGCCGCTTTGCAAAAATGCGCCGCGGAGATTCGCGAAGATCCGGCGTGGTCGCCGCTTCTCGTCGATGGACCAAACGTTCTCGGCGTCGAGTCCCTCACGCTGACTGGCGCCACACTTCGAATGCAATTTCGCAGCGCGCCGACGCGCAACGACGAAGTAGCGCGCGAGCTTCGCCACCGCATTCTTACCGAATTGAACCAGGCAGGCGTACAACTCGTCGGAGCGCATCGCGTGACGTTTCTCGGATCCGAATCGCGTCCGATACAATCGCCGCAGACAACAGGCGGAAACGCTCAAGGAGGATAGCTATGGGACAAGTCACACACGAGCAGGTGAATCTGATGTTGCATCTTTACGAAATGCGCCGCGAACCGGTGATGCGCGAGGCCCGCGCGTGGTTCATCGCCAATTTTCATCCGCAAACTCCCGAGGACGTCATGAAGATTTGTCCACCAGGCAGCAAGGAAAATGGCTACTTGCGGATGGTTTCCAGTTATTGGGAAATGGTTGCGAATATCGTCAGCCGGGGCCTGATTGACGAAGAATTTTTCTTTGAGAGCACCGGGGAACAGTGGGTCGTATGGGAGTGCATCCGTCCGATTGCGGCCGGCTGGCGCGCGCTTTTTAAGAATCCCCTTGCGTGGTCAAAGCTCGAAGAGCATTGCACGCGCTTTGAGGCTTGGCGCGAGAAACGCGCTCCTGGCTCGAATGCGGCAACACGGCAAATGCTCGCGCAAATGTTGGCGAAAAGAGAACCAGCAAAACCCGCCTCCGCATAATCCGACCGGAGCCTTTCGGCGTCCCCTGTTCCGGGCAACTGAATAAAACCTTGTCGTGGCTCGAATGGGCAGGTCGGACCAGCGCCTGCCCATCGGATTTTCTCAAGTATCTCTGCTCGCAATTCACAAGGGCTGATTGGTCAGGACGAGTTTCCCGCCACTCGTGGCAACTGTATACAGATCGCCACGACCGACCAATTTCTCAAACCGGGGAACTGCTGAGTGATCCGCGACGACATAGTAGCGTTCCCGCGTGGTCCACAGTCTTTTGAAATCCGCGTCGTTGATGAAGACGTGCGGGGCATCCGGCGCATAGGAACCATATTCCAGATTCGTGACCCGGCCGTTCAGGAGAAGAGCGCGTCTGTTTGTGTAGAAAAAAATGGATGAGAACGCGTAATACTGATCGTCGACAATCAATTGCCCTGCGGGGGCGCGTAAGAGCGCGGTGGCCAAGGGACGCGAGGACATATACGGATCAAAGGTCACCATCGCCAGCCGCGCTGCATGCAGAAAAATCACCATCATCACCGCGACAGAGAGGAATGCACGCTTCCCGCTCCATCGCCACGCGCCAAATGCACCGACGAGAAAAGCGATTCCTGCCAGAATCAGAGGAGTGCGCAAATACGCGAAAGAATCCAGCGTCAGGTCCTCAAGGTGGCCCAATGAAAGCGTATATGCCGATGGATGCTGCGTTAGAGCAGAAGAAATATCACCCGGCGCAGGGAGTCTCCAAACCTGAACTAGTATTGCGGCGATGATTGCGGCGGCCACGGCGGACGTCACCAGCAGGAACTTGGTTCCACGCCGCACCCACTTGTCCTCGCCGTGCATCGCTGACCCTATCAGCAGAGCCAGAGCGGGATAGCACGGCATGGAATAGTATTCCTGGGTCGTCGAAAATGTGAAGAACACGAGCAGGAAGCCAGCCCAGCAAATCGCCAGCAAGCGCGTCCTCCCGGCTCGATCGACAGGTTTGTAGGACAAGCGCAATGTTGCCGGAAAATATACGCTCCACGGAAAAAGCCAGACGAGGTTCAGCAGCCAGAAATAAAGGCGCGGAACGGTGTTGTAATCCCGTGGATAGCGCAGATTCAGAAAACGAAGAAGCTGCTCATTAACAAAGTAAAACCATAAAAACCCGTGGTATTCGCCCGGGCCGCTGTGCAGGGTGAAAACAAAGTGAGGAGGATTGCGGAGAGTCGCAAGAATGTGCCAGGGCGCTGCAATGGCAAGAATGACAACCACTCCGCTGATTACGTGAAAGCGTTTCCACGTGCGCCGGAGAAATAACTGGCGCGTCAGCAACAAATAGACGAGCGCTGCGCCACATGGAAAGACTACGGCAATCAGGCTCTTCAGAAGCAGTCCAATTCCAATACTTGCCGCCA
Organism: Candidatus Acidiferrales bacterium; assembly: GCA_035279805.1. Lineage (GTDB taxonomy): Bacteria > Acidobacteriota > Terriglobia > Acidiferrales > UBA7541 > DAHUXN01. Next base: position 2,034 of record DATEHB010000135.1, on the reverse strand, counting down.
GGACGAAAGCCCAGAAACGTGGATGAGGCTCTTCTTCTTCGAGCACGCGCAGAAACGACCAGAGCGCAAGCGCAATTGTGATCGTCAGCATCACATCGGGAATCAGAATGCGCGTAAACAGGAAAAGTCCCACGCAGGTCGCCAGGCATAATCCCGCATAAAATCCGGCGCGACGCCCAAACGCCCAGGCGCCAAAGCGGGCCGTAAGCCAACAAAGAACGATCACAGAAAGAACAATGGGTATGCGCGCGGCCCAATCATGAACACCGGAAATTGCGTAGGAAATCGCGATGGCCCAATAAACAAGCGGTGATTTTTCAAGGTAGGCGACACCATCGAGGCGCGCGGTCACCCAGTCGCCTGACTGCAACATGTTGTGCGCGATTTGGGCCTGCACCGCATCGACATCGTCCATCAACGACGGCGGCGAAAAAACGCAACCCAAATAAATGATCGCGGCAAATAAAATGACAGCTACGTGAAGGTAAGAACCTTTTCGAGAGGCTCCCGGTTCACTTCGGCGAACGGCGTCGCCTGAATCTTCCATTTCTTCATCCAGAGAAAAAGAATCATCAAACCCCAAAGGTGAAAGCCGAGGTTCGCGCGGCGTTCCATGTGGTCTTGAATGAAATTTTGTATTGTGTCCGCGCGGAACAACTTCGTTTCTTTTATTGCTTTGGGCGTCAAGGTGTCGAGCAACATCGGACGCAATACACCGCGCAACCAGTCGTGCGTCGGAATATCCAATCCGATTTTTCTCCGCTGCAAAATGAACGCGGGGAGCTTGCCCTTCATCAACTCTCGCAACAGGTATTTCTGTTTTGATCCGTTGATTTTGAACTTCTCGGGAAGAGATGCAGCGAACTCGACAATGCGATGATCCAGGAACGGAGGCCTCAATTCCAGCGAATGGGCCATGCTCATCCGGTCGCTCTTATAGAGAATATCGTCCGGCAAATAGCAATTTTGGTCGAACCACAGAAAGCGATTCAAGTTCCCCAGCGGGTGTGCGGAATCACGAAGGCCAAGCAGTAACTTGGAAATATATTTGCCGTCGGCACCCGTGAAGAAGCGCTTTTTCTGTGCCTCCGAAAAAGTTCCATTCCAATACAAGTGAGCTTCCTCGGAAGACAAGAGAGAGCCTTCAAGAAAGCGTTTCAATTTGTATTCCGGCGCAATCTTGTCGTCTGAAACGGGCAAATGACCCAGAAGCCTCAGGGCGTACCGCCGCACGCCGGGCGGGATCCGTTGCATCGCACGTGCCAGACTGTCCGCCCGGTATGTGAGGTAGCCCCCGAAAATCTCGTCCGCGCCCTCGCCGCTCAGAGCCACCGTTACGTGGTCACGGGTCATCCGGGAAAGAAACCACACGGGGAGTGCGCCGGAATCCGCACTGGGCTCATCGGAGTAATAAGCGAATTCTTCTATCGCGGTGGTAAGGTCCGCATCTGGACTCAGATCGAGTTCGTAGTGCTCGGTTCCATACTGAGCGGCCATTCGGCGGACGTATTTCTCTTCATCAAAATTTCTGCCTCGGAACGAAACCGAAAATGTCTTCAATCGCGCGGGAGCCTGGGCGGCCGCATAGTGGAGGATCGTGGACGAATCGAGACCTCCGCTCAGCCAAATTCCCAGCGGTACGTCGGAAACAAGGTGTTCGCGAATCGAATCTCGCAACAGGAAATCCAATTGCTCTTTGGCCGACTCCAAAGTCCAACACGTATGCTCACGAAGCGCCACACTCCAAAACGCTTCCGAACGAGTTTTCCCGTCGCGCCATTCCAGTAGATGTCCCGGAGGAAGTTTTTCGATGCCATCCACCAAGGTCCAGGGACACGGGACGAAATTCATGGACAAAAAGCAATTGAGGCCCGCCATGCTGAGCTGCCTGTTCACTTCCGGATGGATCAGAATTGCTTTCAGCTCAGAACCGAAGAGGATGTCGTCGTTCAGACGGCAGACGTAAAGCGGCTTAATCCCCATCCGATCGCGAGCGAGGACCAGCCGCTTTCTCGATTCGCTCCACAGCGCAAT
>DATEHB010000134.1:0-2932 GCA_035279805.1 Candidatus Acidiferrales bacterium | reverse complement strand
GCGGATCGCTCCGTGCATTTTTCCTACGAGATGGTCGCGCTGACGCCGCGTTGTGCCGCCGAAATGGGCTATCAGCTTTCCGAAGAGGAAGCGAAGAAGCCGTATGTCGAAGTCAGCGGACGCAAAGGGCAAGGCGTCAAGGCCGATGATTTACTCGACCAGCTCGAACAGCGCGCACGCGCCGAAGTGGACTCGCGCCATCCGGAAATTCCGGACGAAGAGCGCGCCGCGACTGGACACGCGATTGCCATTGGATCGCTGCGCTATTTTTTATTGAAATTCACGCGCGCTACAATTATCGCTTTCGATTTCAAGGACGCGCTCAGTTTCGAAGGCGAGACTGGCCCCTACGTGCAATATGCCGTGGTGCGCGCCCGCAATATTTTCCGCAAAGTGCGGGAGCAGGACCCGCACTTCTCTGTCGAACGCCTCGAAGACAGGGCCGATGCCCTAGAGGCGCAGCGATTTCTCGCCGCTCCTGATGGCAACGATCTTTGGGAACTCTTACTGCTCGCCGGCTCGTTCGGCGCGCAGGTTGAAGCTGCCACTTCAGCACACGAGCCCGCATTCATTGCGAAATATGCGTTCCAACTCGCGCAGCAATTCAACTTGTTTTATCACAAGCATCACATTCTCTCCGAGGAAGACCGCGCCAAGAAAAGTTTTCTCTTGCTCCTGAGCGCGCTGGTCGAAAAGCAACTTGTGATTGCATTAGAACTCCTCGGTGTCACGGCTCCCGAAAAAATGTAAAGTGCCCTGTGGCGCGGGTGGGCGGCAGAGGCAGTCTGCAGTACAAGCCGACGCGCCGGTTCGAAGCGGCATACACAATCGGGATAGCTGTCAGCGCATCTTCATGGCGAAATCCACCAGGGTGCGCGTCGCGACGCCGGTGGGACCCTTTGCGGCCCAGGGTTTTGAATCATCGAGCCAGGCCGTGCCCGCAATGTCGAGATGAATCCAGGGCATGTCTTCCGCAAACTCTTTCAGGAACCATGCTGCCGTGATTGCGCCGCCGCCTTTGCCGCTGCCTGTGTTGCGAATGTCGGCGATATTGCTTTTGATCATTTCTTCGTACTCGTCGTCGATAGGCATGGGCCACATATTTTCGCCCACGGCGCGCGCGCTTTCGAGCAAACGGTCAAGGTATTCGCGCGGCGTGCCGAAAGCACCGACGTGAACATTCGCGAGCGCGACAACAATGGCGCCTGTCAGCGTGGCGGCGTCGACCAGATGCGTGCAGCCGAGTTTTTTTGCATAAGTGATGGCGTCAGCGAGAATCAAACGGCCTTCTGCATCCGTGTTGATGACCTCGATTGATTTTCCCGACATTGCAATCTGAACGTCGCCGGGCTTTTGCGCCCGGCCGCCGGGCATATTCTCCGTGGCCGGCACGACGGCCATCACTTCAATGGAAGGCTTCAACTTAGCCAAAGCGCGCATAACGCCAAGCATCGTGGCGCCGCCGCCCATGTCATATTTCATTTTCTCCATGCCGTCAGCCGGTTTGATGGAAATGCCTCCCGTGTCAAACGTGACGGCTTTGCCAACCAAAGCGAGCACCGGCGCGCCGGCCTTTTTCTCCGCCGGGCGATAGCGAACGACGATGACACGAGGCGGCTCTTCGCTGCCCTGCGCTACGCCGAGAAGCGCGCCCATTTTCAATTCGGCGATTCTTTTTTCGTCGAGGATATCGATTTCGAGTCCCGCTTCCCTGGCCATCACTTCGGCGCGTAACGCAAGCATTCTTGGAGTGAGCCAATTCGAAGGCTCGTTGATCAAGTCGCGCGCGAAGTTCTCGGACTCGCCGATGATTCTTGCGCGTTCAATGGCCGCTTCGATTTCCGCGCGAGACGCCGCCGGGAATCCGAGCAGCGAGACGAAGTCAATTGACTTAGTATTTTTCTTCTGCGTCTGATATTTATCCGATTCGTAATCCGCGTGCAGAACGCCTTCGGCGATTGCTTGCGCTGCGACGGCAGTGCGGTCTTTTTCGGGAGGCAGAAACGCGAAGGTTCTTGCGCCACGGCATTTCAGATAGCGGAGAGCGGCTCCAGCAACTCTGCGCAGATCGGCGTGCGAAAACTTTTCCGGTTTTCCGGCGCCCACCAACAGCAAACGTTTGGCCGCGAGTCCCGCCGGATAATGCAGCAGCGTCATTTCCAGCGGCTTACCGCTTAATTCGCCGGTGTCGGCGAGAGGCTTGATCTTGCCGCCGAGCGCGCGGTCAAGCTCTGCCAACACGCCCTCAAAACGAGGTTCTTTATCGCCAAACACATAGGTGACAACTGCGTCCACCGATACGGATGAAAATGACTGAGCCTCAAATTTAATTTCCATGTTCCCCTTTCATTATTTCTATTAGTTCGAATGACGCTTGTAACGGTACATCGCATCCTTCGCTTCGCGCTTGTCTTCTTTTTCGCGTTCGGCCGCGCGGCGATCCCAGTCTTTCTTTCCCCGCGCGAGCGCGAGTTCACATTTCGCCATGCCATCGCGAAAGTAAATTTTCAACGGAATCAGCGTAAGGCCTTTTTGCTGAACTTGAATGCTCAACTTGTCGATTTCACGGCGATTCAGTAACAGTTTGCGCGGGCGCAGAGGACCGTGATTCCACGGGCCTCCGGGCTGATATTCGGGGATGTGACAATTCATCAGCCAGAGTTCTCCGCCGCGGGCTTCCGCGTAGGCGTCGCGCAAGCTTCCCTTCCCTTCGCGCAACGCCTTCACTTCGGTGCCGACTAGAACCATACCTGCCTCGTATTTGTCGAGAAGCTCGTAATTGTAAGAGGCAGCGCGATTTTGAGCGGCAATTTTAACGGCGGGCGAGTCCTTCTTGTTCGGGGATTTCGTCGCGGGCTTCACCATGCGTATGATATCTGCCGCAGCGCGACGTGCGCAAGCGCCGACGCCGCGATGGAGGGGGCGTGCGTGC
>DATEHB010000133.1:0-4390 GCA_035279805.1 Candidatus Acidiferrales bacterium | reverse complement strand
TAGAGCATCACGTCGAAGGCGTCGAGCATCCAGCCGAGGCCTCCCGCAGCCAGGGAATTGCGCTCGGCGGGCGTCATTTCGCACGGCCATTCGAGCCCGAGGATTCTGCGGGTAGGACGCGCGGCGGTTACAAGCTCGGTGGACACGGTGGCGCTCTCAACAAGCGGAATTTTGACGTTGAGTGCTGCTTCGGCGCGTGCATTCTACTCAATTGTGAAGCGCGTTCCAATTTATCTTGCTGGCTCTCCAGCCCTCTGATAGCCTGCCGGAAACTGCCTGGCGAGGGAGCAAAACAAACATGCCACATTGCTCGAAGTGCGGAGCCGCAGTTGCATCTGAAGCGGCATTCTGCTCGAATTGCGGGACGACGCAATCCACAGCTCCGGCGGGCGCGCGGATGGGAGTTCCTATGCCATCAACCGAGACAGGGCTTTCCGAAAATGTGGCGGGGTTGCTGTGCTACCTGGTGGGATGGATCACGGGACTGATATTTTTGCTCGTCGACAAGCGGCCGTTCGTGCGGTTCCACGCCGCGCAGTCACTGGTTACTTTCGGCGCGCTGAATATTCTGAGCATCATCGTGACTGCCGGGTTTCTGGGCGGGGGCGTCTTCGGTCACGGCTTCTCGTGGTCGTTCGCCGGGCCGTGGTTTATGGTTCGCGGGCTTATCGACATCGTCTCGCTGATTGCGTGGATCGTAGGCATGATCAAGGCATACCAGCATGAGCGCTTCCGCTTTCCGATTGCCGCGGACGTTGCCGATCAAATCGTCGGCAAGGCTTGAGCGCCGGCGATTTCAGCGGTGATGGATTTTGCGGAATACCGGAGTCAGGAATTCCAGGGCAATTTTTGTTCCCGCACTGTTCAGGAGATTATAACTTCCGGTGCGAAAAGCGTCCTGTGGCGTGTATCGTGACGGATACCACGCCAGCGTCGAAAACGCTCCCGCGTATGGAGAAGCTATCGCCGGTATCGAAAAGACGCGGTGCCCATCTTCGCCCGCTCGCGCGGTGATGCTCGAAGCGAACGCGTGTTTCAATCGCGGCCAGACCCCTTTGCACGTGCAGGGATAGTATTTCGTGTCCTCACGCAATGCTTCACCGAGCAGCAGATTCGCGGTCCCCGCAGCGGCCGACGAACCCAGATGCGACGCGAAACGCTTGCCGTACGCACCCCAGCCCTGCCTCCATTCAGGCGGCACGTTATCCGCCTGGCTGATGGCGGAGCCGAATACGAGCGTTGCCATCTGCACAGGCCCAAAAGTGCTCACAAGAGAGGTCTGCACGCGTTGGTGAAAGTCTGGTCGCACATAAGGGACAGATTGTGCGCTGGTAGTCTGACTTCGCGTTCCGGCGATGATCGAATTTCTGGATTCATCTGAAAGGGCCGCGCCTTTCGCGGATTTTGATCTCACATGCGCACGAAGTGTTTGCGGCGCGGCAGAGCTGGAACGCGGTAGATGTTCAGCGGACGCGATGCTTATCGTGATGCTGACAGCAGCGATCAAAGCGAAAAGCTGTGCCGCCATCCTGATCCGAGGCACTGAAATTTGACGGGCTGCGTTCGACAACCTCGATTCCTTGGTCACGCGAGTTTGAAGCCGTGAAATGAATGATGTTTATATGCGAGGCCGGGTAATGCTACGGAAAAAGAGAACTATACCTGCGGTGTAATTCACGCGCAAGCCATTGCCTTGACACAGCAGAATCGGGCCCATGCGCTCGTTACTCTTCTCGCTCTATTTCATTTCCGTCGAAAAATCTTGCGGCGGATATCCGGCCAGAACTCTTTGGCGATGTTGTTCAGCGCGGCGGATTCCATCTGGGTTGCCCAGTTTCGCGCCGTCTGGCTGGCGCCACGCTCCTGAGCAGGGTAATAAGCGTTGGATAGGGCGGCTTCGAACGCATTGCCTCCCACCTCGGACCAATTAAAGGTCAGGTGTCCGGAATCGGTCTTGGTGACGACAGAGCGGGATAGCGCGTATCCTGCCCGGCGAAAAAAACCTCCGTGTCCCATCGTGTAGTAACGGGGATCTTCGTGAGTGATTGTGGGAATAATAGCCTCGGTGAAAAACGTTCCCGAAACTCCATCGGTGAAAGTGCGCCAATAGTAGCGGCCATACCCTCTGACTCCATGGCCCAGCTCCGGATCGGAATTCAAGGCCAGGCTCTGCGCGGTAAGGATTCCCGCCCAAACGAACGACGAGTAATCGAAACTATCCTCAGTCGCGAGCAAAAACTTGTCCTTAGGTGAAAGGGGCGGCAATTGCGTGTCCGAGTCGACAGCGGCGAAGTTGGGAACAACCCAGAACATGCGCTTCGTCTGCTTGGCCGAGGGAGTCTTCTTCTGCGCCTGCGCCGGGGCCGTTTGGTCCGGCGTCTGCTGCGGTTTTGCCTGCCTGGCAGCGCCCGATTGCACCAATAGGAGTGGGGAAGAGGATCCGGAACGAGATGAAAGCGGCGTGAATGATCGCACGCTGTTTTTGTCTTGACGCTGCTGCGCTGATGTGGCCGACCCGGCGGTTGCGATCAGGATAACCAGACTTAGGAGCCGTGCGATTTGGACGTTCGGCATTCTGTGGTTTTTTCCCCGGGCAACAGTTCCTGATGTTGGCGTCTATTTTTTGTTTGCTGCAACGCCGTCAAAACCTCAATAAAGTTAGATGTTGGCGCGCGCGACGGAGTGGCGCCAAAACAAAATCATTCTACCGCAGATGTGGTCATGGCCTTGTTTCTGATTTATGGTGGCGCAGGCGCGCCGTTCCCGGCCCTTAACGAAAGAATTCGTCTTCAATTGATGGAACCCTGGGCAAGGTAGGCCGTCTAAGACGTGTCGCAGGGTGCATACCCGCCGATCGGCGCGCGTTGACATTGCAGAAACGCTCCGATACGCTCATTTGCTTCCCGAGTGCAACTGGAGTGCGCCTGGAATGCGCGCTTTGCTGCATGAAACGCTGAAAAACAATGGCTGACCGCAAACTGCCAACGCGCACTGAAGATTTCGCCGAGTGGTACAACCAGGTCGTTCTGCGCGCCGAGATGGCCGATTACGCGCCCGTCCGCGGCTGCATGATTGTGCGGCCGTACGGCTGGGCGCTCTGGGAGAACATCACCTATCAGCTCGACCGCCGCTTCAAGGCTACGGGACACCTGAACGCGGCGTTTCCGCTGCTGATTCCGCGGAGTTTCATCGACAAGGAACAGCATCACGTGGCAGGATTTTCTCCCGAACTTGCAGTCGTTACGATTGGCGGCGGCGAGGAATTGGAGGAGCCGCTCGTCATACGGCCCACGTCGGAGACGATTATCGGCCACGCCTACGCGAAATGGATTCAGTCGTATCGCGATTTGCCGGTGCTGATCAATCAATGGAACAGCGTGGTGCGCTGGGAGCTGCGCACGAAGCTATTTCTCCGCACGCTCGAATTTTTCTGGCAGGAAGGCCACACCGCGCATGCGACGCTCGAAGAAGCGGAGGCCGAGACGCGGCAGATGGTGGATGTGTATACGGACTTCGCGATGAAAGAAGCTGCGGTTCCTGTGATTCCTGGGCGCAAGTCAGAATCGGAGAAATTTGCTGGAGCGGACATTACATATTCACTGGAAGCGATGATGGGCGATGGCAAAGCGCTGCAGTTTTGCACTTCGCACAATTTAGGACAGAATTTCGCAAAAGCATTCGACATTAAATATCTCGATAAGACTGGCGTGCAGCAGTTTTGCTGGACGACTTCGTGGGGACTCTCAACGCGTGTGGTTGGCGCCATTGTGATGGTTCATGGAGACGATCAGGGGCTAATTTTGCCGCCGCGCGTGGCGCCTTATCAGGTGGTGATCGTGCCGATTTTCAAGAGCGACGAAGAGAAGCGCGTAGTCTTTGAGGCGGCGCAGAAAATTCGCGCCGAGCTGATCGCCGCGGATATTCGCGTCAAGATGGACGAGCGCGACGGCATGAGTCCCGGCTTCAAATTCAACGATTGGGAGATGCGCGGCGTGCCCCTGCGTATTGAACTCGGCCCGAAAGATGTGGCCAGCGGGAATGCCGTGCTTGCGCGGCGAGATCGTCCCGGGCGCGAGGGGAAAATCTCCGTGCCGCAGCAGGGAATTGCCTCCGTCGCGGCGAAGCTGCTCGCGGAAATTCAAGATGCGCTTTTCCAGCGCGCGCTCGATTTTCGCAAGTCCAATACAGTCGAACCCAAAGATTATGGCGAATTCAAAGTCGCCGTGGAGAAAGGCTTCGCCCTTTCATGCTGGTGCGGCAGCGCGGATTGCGAAGCAAAGATCAAAGAAGAGACGAAAGCCACCATGCGGTGCATTCCCCTCGAACAATCCGCCGGGCCCGGTAAGTGCATCTATTGCGGCCAGTCTGCCCCCGAACAGGCCATCTTCGC
>DATEHB010000132.1:0-3772 GCA_035279805.1 Candidatus Acidiferrales bacterium | reverse complement strand
CCCCAGGCTTGCAGGGCTTGCTGATTTTGAATGCGGACCCTTGCGTATTGGACCTCTTGCCCAGTGCCGTCGTTTTCGAAGCGGAATTGCATCCGGTTCTGCTCGATGACGGAGCCTTGCTTCGAATAATCGGCAGGCGGTACGGCTGGGACCTTGGCAGCATTTGCCTTTGCCGCGGGCATGGATTGTGGCGCAGCGGGAGGCAGTTTTTGCGCATGGAGGGCCGAGGCTGCAAACAGAGCAATGGCGCAGGGGAAAAAGGACTTCGGTAACAGGGGACTCACGGTGGCAGGAGAGTAACGCAGCAGGGAGGGAAATTCAACCGTACCGGAGTACTAGTTTCGCGAGGCTAACAACGGGGCAGAACGCGAGTCCAAATGAATCAGGATGCGCGTGAAACAGGCCGGTAAATAGGCTATGGTGCAGAAGGGCCATGTCGCCGCGGACATGGCTGACCATGAGGACAGGTGACGCGGGCCGCCGATGCGTGGAAAATAGTTGGAGAGACGGGCAACGTAGGAAGCGGGTGTATACTCCAAGTTTCCAGCCTGGCGAAAAAGCAAGGGCACGGTCGAAGGGAGCAGCAATGGGCGTTCAGTTTTTAGAGTTGGTCGCGTGGGTGCGGCACCGGAAGTTTTTTGCGAGCGTGCTGCTGACACTGACTTTGGGCATTGGCATTATTATCGGGACGCTGATTCCCGGCAAAGTGGCGGCCAGACGAACGGGTAACTCCAATGACACCATGCTGCTGACGATTCCCGACCCTGTCAATTTGTCGAACGGTTTCTCGAATATCGTGACGCGCGTCGAGCCTGCCGTTGTGAATATTTCAACGACACAGGTTTTCGAAGCGCCGAAGGACAAGCGCGGAACAGGTACTCGCGGGCAGGATCCATTCCAGGATTTTTTCAACAAGTTTTTCAGCCAGAATCCGGGCGCGCAGCAAGGACCGGAGGCCGAGAGGAGCCTTGGATCCGGCGTGATTGTGGACAAGAGAGGTTACGTCCTGACGAACGATCACGTGATCGACGGAGCGACGAAAATTCAGGTGGCCATCGACGGCGACCCAAAACACTACACGGGGAAGGTGATCGGCTTCGACAAACAGACCGATCTCGCCGTGGTGAAGATTGAAACGGATCATGAATTGCCGGTTGCACGGCTGGGAAATTCGGAGGGCTCGAAAGTAGGCGATTGGGTGCTGGCGTTCGGCAGCCCGTTTTCGCTGAATGGCTCCGTGACGGCGGGAATCATCAGTGCAACGAACCGGCAAAATATCGGCAACACGCAATTTCAAAATTTTATTCAGACCGATGCGGCCATAAATCCCGGGAATTCGGGCGGCCCACTGGTGAATCTGGCAGGCGAAGTGATTGGAATCAACACGGCGATTTATACGGGCAGCCGCGGGTTTGAAGGAGTGGGATTCGCGTTGCCGTCGAATACGGCGATAAATATTTACAATCAGCTGGTGACGCAGGGGCACGTGACGCGCGGGTCGATCGGAATCAAGTTCCAGGACGACCAGACAGACGATGCGCTTTTGCACAAGGAATTGGGCGCGCCGAATGGAGTGGTGGTGCAATATGTGGCGCCGAGCGGGCCGGCTTCGAGAGCGGGAATTCAGCCGGGCGACGTGATCACGCAGATCAACGGCCACGTGGTCCGTGCGGGAGCGGATTTGATTAATCCCGTGGTGGCGACGCCGATTGGGCGTTCCGTGGTGTTGAGTTACGTGAGGAACGGGAAAACGAAAAACGTGACTGTGAACGTCGCGGATATGTCGAAGATTTTCCCGGAGGACGCTTCGGCGGGCGCGAGTCCAGTGTCGGGGGATGTTGAAAATGCGCCGACGTCGTTTGGACTGCACGTGGAAGGGCTGACGGCGGAAATCTCACGGCGCTTGGGATTGAACGCGAGCCAGCCAGGCGTGATTGTCAGCGAGGTTGAACCAACGAGCTTCGCGGACGACATCAAGTTCCTGCGCGGCGACGTGATTGTTGAAATCAATCACGTCGCGATTGGGAATCTGCAGGATTACAAGCAGCAGATTGCGAGACTCAAACCGGGCCAGGATGTGCTTTTTAAGGTGGTGCATCCGGATGGAACCGGGCAGGACTACACAGTGTTCCGCGCGGGAACGATTCCGCGGAACGGGGAATAGAATTCACAGGCTGGAAAAAAGGGCCGAATGAGAGAGCGTTTGCACGTGCAATCTTTGCTGACGATGGCGCTGAGGATGACGAAGCGCGGGCTTGCGGGAGTCGCGTTGCTTGCCTTGGCGTTTTGTTTTGCGTCGCTGCGAACAAATGCAACGCGGCATCTGTCACACCGGAAAGCTCCAGCTTCGCATAAGGCAACGAGCGGAAAATCCAGCAAGAGTAAGGCGAGATTGCTAAATGCGTCTTATAAAGCGCCGACGCACAAACGGCGCCATCGCAGGAAGCGCCATCACGTAACGCTGCCAAAGCAGCCGTCTGCCGATCGAACCGAGGAAATTCAGTCCGCGCTCAAGCGTGGGGGATTTTATTCCGGCAACCCGAACGGCAAATGGGATAACGGCACGCAGGAGTCGCTGCGACGTTTCCAAACTGCAAAAGGGCTTCCGCCAACAGGGAAGCTTGACGCGCTGAGCCTGCAGAAACTGGGATTAGGCTCCGATGTGGCAGGGCTGAGCGCGCCGCGGGCCGTCACGCCAGGCAATTCTTCCGCCGGCCAACCACCTGCTCAAACCACTGCTTCTCCGTCTCCAAAAACACCGGGCTTCTAGGCAGACATACGGGCATTCCTGTATTTTTTCGAAGCCGATTTCGCTGGCTGTCCTGCCCTTAATCGTTTGCAGAAGAATTCCGGTTTTTCCCTCCGGCCATGAGTATCAGACCGCTCACGTCGATCAGCGACACTCACGTTTCCAGCGTTTCTTCTGCGCATGAATTGGTCACTGTGGGGTTTTGGTGGAAACGTACGCGTCGAGACTGTTCGTGAGCTGGTCAAGACCGGCAAGTACATCCTGGCGAAGAGCTTCGACGACGGCCGGCACGGTCTTGCGGTTTACAGGCTCATCGTGGCTGTAGGATCGGCTCCAGACGACGTTGCCTGTCTTGGGCTGAAACAATTCAAGAGAGAGAGAAAAACGCGCGGCGAGCGAAGGCGAATCGATCTCTTCGAGCGAGTACAAATGGCCGCGAAGAATGTAATCACCTCTGGTGCTGCTACCCAGGCGCCCGACGGAATGGAATTTGCCCTTCGCGCGCAGGGATTGCACCAGCATGTTCTCAATCATTTCGGTGGGAATTTCAGCCCAGCGATGATCCGGGTAAGTGCCGAGTTCGACGTCACCGGCGCTGTAAACGATGGGGCTGTCGAGATAAAGATGCGAGGCCGTGATACGCCCAATGAGGATGGTGACGGGGAGCGGGGCGTCATTTTCGACCGAGACGGAAGGCTCGGGAGCAGGCGCGGGGTTCAACGTGTAATATTTCACTGGCCGCGCGGCTCCGCAGTTCGCCGTCGCGATAATTCCCACGAACATCAAGAGAGCGGCGAGAAAGGAGACGATCTGTTTTTGCCCGAAGCGCATGTTCATTTTCACTTTTGCGGTTTGAGCGGCTTTCCCGGCTGATGCGGCGCCGGTTCGGACGCGCGAATCAGCGTGTAGGGCCGCGTCTTGATGGTGTTGGTGAATGATTTCAAGTTTTCGGTTATGTCCGTCATATTGGCAATAATTTGATCAATGTTATCGCTGTTGATGTTCAGAGTGCTGTTGAGCTGA
>DATEHB010000131.1:0-29953 GCA_035279805.1 Candidatus Acidiferrales bacterium | reverse complement strand
TGGCTCCCCGGGCTAGATTCGAACTAGCAACCCTTCGGTTAACAGCCGAATGCTCTACCATTGAGCTACCGGGGAATAGAAACGGCCCTCGATTCGCCTGCAAAAGTCGAGTGATTCGAGTGTAAACGAGCTTCGATTGTCAGTCAACGAAGTGAAAGCCATTTCGATGCGTCTTTTTGGCTCAGTAGATTCTGCTTTTTGGACCAGCACGTCGCGGTCGTTATTCATACGCTGTTATTAGCTTGACGAAAGCGGAACGCGAAATTTGCGGAACGACCCGCCGTCAAAGCATGCTACTGCAGCGGGTGCGTTTTTGCGTCGAACCCAACAAGCGAATCGAAGATCGCCAGCACGTGGCGGCGATACTCGACCATTCGCTCGAACAAGACGCGCAACTCTGGCTGCCGCGTGGAGTCGCGGTCCCATTTGGCTAGAACGGGGGCGGGAACTTCAATGTCACGGCGAAGCTGGTCGGGCGAATGGCCGCGCAGAAAAAGGCCGTAGAAAAAAGCGGCCTCGCGCTGTGGAAAATCGAGTTCCCTCAGCGTATCTTCCGGTGTCAGGGTCAGCGTCGCCGGGTTGGGTTGTGTCGCCATGACAAGAAGGGGAAGTTTACCGATTTCAGTGTCCGCGTCAAGAGTACATGGTGTGGGAGAGCACCGGAAAGTCAGTAGCGGGCGCGGCTGGCCCTGAGAAACATCTGGAGAGCTGTCACATTCGCCTGGTCGCTACCCAAGCGCATGGCGTCAACCGGGAGGCCTAGCACTTCGGCCTGTTCCAAACTGAGCCCGGCATCATCGAGTTCGGCCAAACTGTAGCCTTCCGCCGGGACCAGGCGGTTTCGCGCAGACCGATCAACAGGCCGCGGTGGGTGAACTGCCGTACCCCGTTTCCGTATTCGGTTAAAAAAATCGTCCCAATCTCGGCGGATCCACATGGGACCCTCCCTAACTTTCGTCTCGCAACCCATTGGATGCGGAATCCCTCCGGAGGGTCGCATAGCCCTGAGGCGACGCCCGCATCCTCATGCGCCGTGGATTGTAACCCTGGCTGTCAAGGAAAGTCGCATCTCGCCCATTTATGTATCGATGTGGTTACAAACAAGTGCGACACATCGGATGCCACCGCGAACCCACGAAGCAACCATGCCAGCCTGCCAGTCGATGCCCGATGTTGTCTACGCCGCAAAAGGCCGCGGCTGGTATACTTTGAAGACGTTTCCTCGAAGGATTATCAACATGAACCAGCCGGCCATCGTCATTCATTATCACGAACTGTGGCTCAAAGGCCGCAACAAACGCTTCTTCGTTTCGAAGCTCGCGCACGCCGTTCGCCTGGGTCTGGAAGGCGTTCCGGTCGATAAAATCGAGCGTCCAAATGACCGCCTCGTCGTGCGATTGAAAGAGGGCGCATCCCTCGAAGAAGCGCTCGCGCGCCTCGAGAAAATTTCGGGAATTGCCAATTATGCAATTGCTCGTCCGGTTGAGGCCGAACTTGCGACACTCTGCGAAGCCGCGTGGGCGGAAGTCGAGCCACTGTCTTTTGGGACGTTCGCTGTTCGCGCCAAGCGCAGCGACAAATCTTTCGCGTATCGCAGCTCGGAAATCGAAAAGGTCGTCGGCCGCTTCCTGCTCGACCGCTTGCGAAGCGATGGTCGCAATGTCCGCGTGAAGTTGACCGATCCAGACGTAACTTGTCGAATTGAAATTACTTCCGGCCCGGCGCTCGTTTATGCGCGAAAGATTCCCGGCCCGGGCGGCCTGCCCGCGAATACAGCCGGCAAGATGACGTGCCTGCTTTCTGGCGGTTTCGATTCGGCGGTCGCGGCCTACCAAATGATGAAACGCGGTGCTCATCTTTCGTTCGCCCATTTTTACGGCACGGGAGCCCGGCCAGGCGAATCCTCATTGCACGTCGCTCGTGAGTTGGTGCGCCGGCTCGTACCTTGGCAATTCAGTGCAAAGCTTTATCGCGTTCCGTTCGAATCCGTCCAGCGCGAAATCGTACGTTACGCTCCGGAAAGTTGCCGTATATTGCTTTACCGTCGAATGATGCTGCGCATCGCTGAAGTTCTCGCGCGCCGCGACGGCGCCCTCGCCTTCGTCACCGGCGATAGCCTCGCACAAGTTGCCTCGCAAACGCTCCGCAATATGGTCGCCGTCGAGGCCGCCGCGAGGCTTCCCGTGTTCCGTCCGCTCGCAGGCACTGACAAGCTCGAAATCATGGCGCTCGCGCGAAAAATCGGCACGCATGATATTTCCGCGGAGCCGTTTCACGATTGCTGCCCGGTTTTTATGCCACGCAGCCCGGCGCTGCACGCCACACCGGCGGCACTCGACGTCGCCGAAGCAAAACTTGATCTGCCGCAACTCGTCCGTCAGGGCGTCGCGGGAACGGCCCTGGAAAGCTATCGCTACATCGCGGGCCGCGTTGAGTCCACAGAGGTTCCGCTGCACCGCTCAAAACAAAAACAAGACGCAGCCGTCGCCTAAGCAGCATTTCAACTTGAAGTGGAATTGGTGAGCGCGCCTAGCTGCGGTAGCTGGCATTGATGCGAACATAGTCGCCCGTAAAGTCACATGTCCAAACGCGCGCCACGCCGCTGCCACCGTGCAAATCCACCAGGATCGGAACGTGAGCGCTGAGGAGTTTCCGGTGAACAGCGCGCTCGTCGAAATCATGCGCGCATCCATTGCGGCACATCAGAATTCCTGCCATGCGGATTTCGACGCGGTCAGGATTGAATCGAACGCCGGAGCGACCGGCCGCCGCCAATATTCTGCCCCAGTTGGGGTCGGCGCCAGCCAGCGCCGTCTTAACAAGCGGCGAATTTGCAATTGTGCGAGCGATTTTATCCGCTGCGGAATCCGACGACGCTCCGCGAACCTCGATTTCCACCACCCGATGCGCACCTTCGCCATCGGCGACAATTTGCAGCGCTAGCAAGCGACAAACGGAATTGAGCGCGCTGAGAAACTTGCGATAGTCGGCGGTGCCAAAGTGAATGGCCTGTGCGCTGGAAACCCCATTTGCCAAAAGCGCGAGCGTATCGTTCGTCGAGGTATCTCCATCCACGGTGATAGTGTTGAATGTCCTGCTTACAGCATCGCGTAACGCACGTCGAAGCACGGACGGCGAAGCTGCCGCGTCTGTTACAACGAAGGCGAGCATCGTTGCCATATTTGGATGAATCATTCCCGCGCCCTTGGCGCAACCGAGAAACCGCACTTGCTTTCCGCCGATGCGGCAGTTTGCCGCGGCGAATTTTGGCCGTGTGTCCGTAGTCATAATCGCGCGCGTGAATTGTTTAAACGATGTCGCAGTTGCTGTCCTCGTTCGAACTAGGTGCGGAATTGCATTGATTATTTTCTTCCAGGGAAGAAGCACGCCAATAACGCCAGTAGAACATACAAGGATCTGTGAAGGATGGTAACGTCCTAACTCCCAAGCTGTTTTGAGGGCGGTCGTCGCCGCAACGCTGAGCCCCTCAGCTCCAGTAGCGCAGTTCGCGTTGCCAGAGTTGACGATAATTCCTCGCATCTCATGGGGTGATTGACGGAGGTGGACGCGTGAGGTGAAAACTGGAGCTGCTTGGACACGATTCGTTGTGAACACGCACGCCGCCGCCGCGGGCGTTTCGCTGGTGATGAGTCCCAAATCGAGGCCCGACTTCTTCAACCCGCAGGCGATGGCGGAAAACTCGAAGCCTCGAGGCAGCTGGGATGCGTCGATGCGCGGCTTCATGCGGCCGGAGATGACGCCGCAACGTCATTAAGGATCGGCAGCGCGACACGTTCCGGAATGACCGTTGCGATCACGGCGACCAGCCGGCAACGCCTAACTTTCGGACACACGGAGCAGTCTCGCGCGATTTTCTCCGGCAGCGTGTGCCGTGCAGACGTGCCAAAACCCTGGCGCGTGAAAAATTCCGGCGCATGCGTCACCGCGAACACGCGTGCAGTTTTTTGCCGTCGCGCCTCGAGAATCGCATATTGAACCAGCCGCGCGCCTAGTCCGCGCTTGCGAAATTTCGGACTCACCGCGAGCGACCGAATCTCCGCAAGCTCAGTGCCATAGTTTTCGAGCGCCACGCAGCCTGCAATCTCTCCTTTTTCCTCCAGCACGAGGAACCCTCGCACGTGTTCGCGTACATTTTCTTCCGTGCGGGGCAGCAGAATCCCTTCGGCGGCGTAGTACGAGATCAGCGCATGAATCGCGCCCGCATCCGTCGATCGAGCCCTCCGCGCCCTCACGTCCGTTTCTCCTCCGCTCCAAGCCGCTCCTTTGCCTCGGCAATCGCTTCGCGAACGGCATCCGGGGCGGTGCCGCCCGGCGCTCGCCGCCGCGCAAGAGACGCCTCGACCGTCAACGCCCCGCCAAAATCCGCCGCGAACGCCGGAGAATAGTGTTTTAGCTCTGCGAGCGGCCATTGCGCATATCCCTGGTCACTTCTATCAGCATCGTGAACGATCTTCCCGATAATTTCGTGCGCTTGCCGGAAAGGGATCCCCTTTGCCACCAGATAGTCCGCCGCCTCCGTGGCGATCAGCGCCGGATCTTCCGAAGCCTTGCGCAAATTCGCGACGTTGAACTTCGTCGCTTCCACAGCCCCCGAAGCAATTTGCATCATTGCCAACGTTTGATCATGCGCATCGAAGAGCGGCTCTTTATCCTCTTGCAAGTCGCGCTGGTAGCTCGAAGGCAAACCTTTCATCGTGACGATCAGCGATACGAGCGCTCCCGCAACCCGTCCCGATTTTCCGCGAATCAATTCCCACGCATCCGGATTTTTCTTTTGTGGCATTAGGCTGCTGCCCGTTGAATACTCATCTGGCAAAATTACGAACTCAAAACCGGGCGACGCGAACAAAATCATGTCTTCTGCCAGCCGCGACAGGTGATTCGACAAAATTGCCAGCGCGAAAAGATAATCCAGCGCGAAATCACGCCGGCTCACGGAATCGATGCTGTTGCGCGTAACGCGTGCGAACCCCAAATCATTTGCAATGCCGCGCCGGTCAAGCGGAAACGCACAGCCGGCCAGCGCGCCCACGCCTAAAGGACATGCGTTGGAAGAATTTGTCGCGAAGGCAATTCGGTCCAGATCGTGAAAGAACGCTTCCGCGTGCGCGAGTAGAAAATGTGAGAGCAATATAGGCTGCGCCAGTTGCATGTGCGTCATGCCCGGCATTGCCACTCCAAAATTGCGCTCGGCCTGCTCCACAAAAGCCTTGATAAGCGCCGTAATGGCTTTCCGCACGTCCGCCGCTGCGGCTTTGATGAACATGCGGAACTCCGTGACGATCATTTCATTGCGGCTGCGCCCTGTATGCAATTTTTGCCCGAGCGGCCCGAGCATCTCCGTCAGCGTCGCTTCGACGAAATGATGCACGTCTTCTGTTTGCGAAGCGTCGATCCACGAAGGTTCTGACAACGCACGCTTTTCAATCTGATCAAGCGCCCCAATGATCTGCTTCGCTTCCCCGGCGGTCAAAATATTGATTTTCTCCAGACCTCGCGCCCACGCACGATCCAGTTGCAGTTCAAACGGCAAGAGTCGCCGGTCGAAGCCGAGGGAGCGCTCAAATTCGTAGAACGCTTTATCGGGCGCACGCTCGAAGCGCCCGCCCCACATCTTTTTTTGCGCCGCTGCGCTCATTTCGCCGCATTTCCCTTGCTCGCGGGCACGGTGATCGGCAAGGCAAACAAATTGATGAATCCCTCGGCGTCCTTGGGGTTGTAGCCTTTCATGGTGAAGCTCGCGAGGTTCGTGCGATAGAGTGAATATGCCGAGGCGCGCGACGTAACGCTGACGTTGCCTTTGAACAGGTTCAGACCTACCGAGCCCGTCACGCGCTTTTGCGAAGAGGTGAAGAATGCGTCCAGCGCCTCGCGCAGCGGCGTAAACCACATGCCGTAATAGACCATCTCAGCGTAACGGAGCGAAAGTTGCTGCTGGAAGTGCAGCGTTTCGCGGTCCAGGCACAGCGCTTCGAGTTCCCGATGCGCCGTGACCAATAAAGTCCCGCCCGGCGTTTCATAAGCGCCCCGCGACTTGATTCCCACCAGCCGGTTCTCGACCATGTCCATGCGTCCCACCGCATTTTTTGCGGCAATGTCGTTCAATTCTTCGAGCAACGCGATTGCGCCAAGCTTCTTGCCGTTCGCGGAAACTGGAATGCCGCACTCAAAGCCGATTTCGACGTCTGTGGGCGTGTTCGGCGCCGCTGCGGGCGAAACCACCCATTGCCACATCGCCTCTTCAGGCGCGTTCGCCGGATCCTCCAGCCGTCCGCCTTCATGGCTCAAATGCCAGATATTGCGGTCGCGGCTGTAAATATTTTTTGTCGTCTGTTCAATGGGAACCTTATGCTCGCGCGCATAAGCAATCGCTTCCTCGCGCGACGTGATATTCCATTCGCGCCACGGTGCAATGATTTTCAATTCTGGTGCGATCGCTTTTACCGCAAGCTCGAAGCGCACCTGATCATTGCCTTTGCCTGTACAACCATGCGCCACCGCATCGGCGCCCACTTTGCGCGCCATTTCCGCCTGACGCCTCCCCAATATCGGCCGCGCAAACGAAGTCCCCAGCAAATATTTATGCTCGTACACTGCTCCCGCGCGCAGTGTCGGCCAAATGTAGCCGGTAATGAATTCCTCGCGGAGATCTTCGACATGCGCTTCGCTTGCGCCAGTCGCCAGCGCTTTGTGCCGAGCCGCTTCGAGATCTTCTTTCTGTCCCAAATCGCCAATCATCGCGACCACTTCACAGTGATAATTTTCTTTCAGCCACGGAATGATGATCGAGGTATCGAGTCCCCCGGAATAGGCCAGCACCACTTTTTTCGCCAACGTTTTCTCCTTAACCGAGCAGCGTGAGCAGGATCGCTTTCTGAACGTGCAAACGATTCTCCGCCTGATCGAACACAATTGACTGCGGCCCGTCAATTACGCCTGCCGCCACCTCCGAACCGCGATGTGCCGGAAGGCAATGCATGAATACAGCGTTCGCATCAGCCTGCGTGCAGAGGTTTTCGTTTACCTGATAGGACGCAAAAACTTCCGCGCGCTCAGCAACTTCATTTTCCTGGCCCATGCTCGCCCATACATCCGTGTAAATCGCCTGCGCGCCCGCTATCGCCTCTTCAGGCGCCCGCAGAACTTCAATTTTGCCGCGCGCTTCGCGGGCTGCCAGGCGCGCTTCGGCTACCACATCCGCATTCGGTTCATAACCGGCTGGCGTAGCGACGCGAACGTGCGCGCCCACACGCGCGCCAATGGTCAGCAGCGAATGGCAAACATTATTTCCATCGCCGATGTAAGCGACCTTCACGCCGCGCAACGATCCCAATCGCTCCTCCAGCGTGAAAAAATCGGCAAGCGCCTGGCACGGATGGAAACAGTCGGACAGCGCGTTGATCACCGGAATCGCCGCGTTTTCCGCCAACTCGTCCAGCACTTTCTGTTCGAACACACGCGCGACAATTCCCTGGACCCAGCGATCCAGATTTTTCGCAACATCGGTCATCGTTTCTCGCTCGCCCAGGCGTGATTGGGTATGATCCAGAAAAACCGCCCCTCCGCCCATACTTGCAATACCCACTTCGAACGTTACGCGCGTGCGCAGTGACGGCTTTTCGAAAATCATCGCGACAAAGCGGCCTGCCAAGGCGCTCCGGTATCTTTCCGGCCGCGCCTTAATGTCAGCGGCCAGGTGATAGAGCTCACGAATCTGCGTCGCGCCCCATTCGGAGCCGGTCAACAGATCCTGCGCGAGCGTCGGAACATTCGCGGTTGCGGCCATCGCATTCATATTTACCTCGCTGCTGCGTGAGCGACTGCTTCAACCATCTCTTGAGCCTGTGGATTTTGTTGTGCCCGCGATACTTCCGCTGGTTTCCATGCCTTTCGCGATGCTTTTGTCAGCACACTTTCGAACGTCTTGAGAAATTCACGAATCTCTTGTGCGCGAATAATGAACGGCGGCAGCAGCCGCAGGATATGCTCGTGCGTGCAATTAATGATCAAGTGGTGCTTCAGCGCTTCTTCGACAATCGGCGCACCTTCGATCGACAAATCGAGCCCTATGATCAAGCCCTCACCACGCACCTCGCGAATGAATTCGAATCGCGACTGCAATTTCTCAATGCCCTGCCAAAGCTCTGCGCCGCGCTGGCGAACATTTTCGAGCACCCTCTCATCTTCGAGTGTCTCCAGGAATTCCAACGCCACGGCGCAAACGAACGGCCCGCCCCCGAAGGTCGTCCCATGCAAGCCCGGCGTAAACGCACCCGCAAACTTTTCATTGGCGATCAATGCGCCCAGCGGCAGCCCGCCTGCCAGCGGTTTTGCCACAGTGACGATGTCCGGCTTGGTGACAAACTTTTGATACGCAAATCTGCGTCCTGTGCGTCCCAGCCCGCATTGAATTTCGTCGGCAATCATTGCTGCGCCGTGTCGTGTGGCAAGTTCGCGCGCGCGCGCCCAAAAAGACTCGCTGACGGGATAAACGCCGCCTTCGCCCTGAATCGTTTCCAGCACAATCGCGCAAACGCTATCGTTAAATTTGTTTTCCAAATCGGCTATGTCGTTGAACCGCACAAATTCCGCGTCGGGCACCAGGGGCTCAAAAGGTTCGCGATACTTTGCGGGATACGTGATGGAAACGGCTCCGAACGTACGTCCGTGAAAAGAATTTTCCAGCGCCAAAAATCGCGTCTTCGCCGTCCCGCTCGCAACGCGGTTTTTCTTGGCGTACGCACGCGCCAGCTTCATCGCGCCTTCCATCGCCTCCGTGCCGCTGTTCGTAAAAAAAACGCGGTCCAGCCCCGACCATTCTGCAAGTTTTTTTGCAAGCGGGCCCTGAAAGCGATTGTGAAATAAATTCGAAAAGTGGACTGCCTGAGCCGCCTCACGCCGCATCACGCGCACCAGTCGCGGATGCGAATAGCCGAGCGCATTTACGGCAATACCCCCCAAAAAATCGAGATAGGTGCGCCCGCGCGAATCGTAAAGACGGCACCCTTTGCCGTGGGTGAAAACAATCGGCGGCCTGCGGTACGTGCCGACCATAAATTGGTTCGCGTCGCGCAAAATCCGCTCACTGGGCGTTTTTTTTGACGTCAACGATTTCCGCGTCATTTTTCGCGTCATGATTACCGCCCCGCGCGTGCCGCATATTTTGCTTGCATCGGTGGCCGTATCGGCACAACGCGCGTTCCCGGACCTTTTACTCCACTTGTGGCTGAATGAAGCGCGCGTGGACGCGCGCCGCCCACAATGCGCACTTGTCGAACGCCTCCAGCCAAGGCACGCTTCGCCGCTTCCAGCTTCAACACCATGCCGCCGGACACTTTTTGATGTCGAATCAACTCCTCGACTTCGGCGCCCGTCACCCTGTCCAGGACTTTTTCCCCGTCGAGCACGCCGGCCACATCGGTCAGAAAAATCAAACGTTCGGCCTGGCAGTATTCCGCCGCCGCGGCTGCCATGTGATCCGCATTGATGTTGTAAAGCTCGCCGTCCGAACCCAGCCCGAGGCAGCAGGCCACCGGCACTACTCCCGCGCGCCACAGCGAACTAAGAAATTCAAGATTTACGCCAGTCAAGTAACCCACATAGCCAAGCCCGCCGGAATCGCCTTCGTGAAACATCGGTTCCGCCAAAAAACACGCTGCGTCGGACGCGCAAATCCCCACAGCCGTCTGCCCCGCAAGTGAGATTGCACCGGCGAGGCGTTTGTTGAGCAACCCCGCAAAAACCATCACTGCCGCATCGCGTGTCTCGCGGTCCGTCACGCGCAACCCGCTCATGAACCGGCTCGTAATCCCCATCCGCGCAAGCGTCGAGGTAAAAATTTTCCCGCCGCCGTGAATCACCAGCAGCTCGTGCCCCACCTTCGCGAGGTCTGCAATTTGCCGCGCCAGCGAGTGCACTGCGGCTTCGTCATCCAGCAAAGCCCCCGCGATCTTGATCACCAGCCTCATATCAGCCCTTCCGATTCCGGATAACCGTGCATCACGTTGAAATTCTGAACGGCCTGTCCCGCCGCGCCCTTACCTAAATTGTCCAGACACGAAACCACAACCAGCCGTTGCCCCGATTCATCCAGCGCGAATCCAATGTCGCAAAAATTAGTGCGTGTCACGTGTTGCAATTCTGGCAGCTTTCCCGCGGGCCAGATTCGAACCATAGCCCGCCCCGCATAGAATTTGCGAAAAAGCGTTTCGGCTTCTTTCGCGTCTCGCGGCTCGCTTAGCCAAACGTACAGCGTCGACAGAATGCCTCGTTCGATCGGCAGCAGATGCGTCGTGAACATCATCTGCTCGGACGAAATTCTCAGGTGCTCCGTCATCTCCGGCGTGTGGCGGTGCGTGAACACTCCATACGCGCGGAAGTTTTCGTTCACCTCGACGAACTGCGTGTCACGCTTGGGCTCTTTGCCCGCGCCGCTCGCGCCGGATTTGCAATCGCACACGATGCCGCGTGCAAGGTCAACCCACCCCGCATCAACGAGCGGTCGCAAGCCCAAAATTACGGATGTTGGGTAACAGCCAGGATTCGCCACAACTTTCGCGGCAGGCAAGGCGGCAGCATAAAGCTCCGGCAATCCGTAAGCCGCACCGCTTAGCCCTTCAGCGTTCGGCGCGTGCAATTTGTACCATCGCGAAAATGTCTCGCCATCGCGAAGGCGAAACGCCCCGCTTAAATCAATCACTCGAACACCGGCATTCATCAGTTCAGGAACGAGCTCGAGCGAAGCCTCGTGGGGCGTCGCCAGAAACGCGGTTGTCGCGCCGCCCTTCGCGATTGCGTCAACCGAAAGCGTTCGGCACGGAGCTTCTCCCCAACCGCGCAATTGCGGAAAAATTTCCGTCAAGCAACGCGCTGCCGCATTCTCTCCGCGCAGATAGAAGATCGGTCTTGCGATTTGCGGATGCCGCAGCAGCAGTCGGGCCAGCTCGAATCCTGCATAACCCGTTGCTCCGATCACCGCCACTCTCGGCGCGTCGTTCATCGGAGCAATTCCTCCATGCGTTTCTGGATGGCCGTGCGCGCCGCCCGCGACGGTGTGATAATCAAAACCGTATCGTCGCCTGCCAGGGTTCCGGCCACTTCCTTCCAATGCTCGCCATCCACCGCGGCTGCCAGAGCTTGCGCTCCTCCGGGAGGCGTTTTCAGCACGAGCATGTTCTGCGCGGGCCGCACATCCACTAGAAACTCGCGCAGCGCCCGCGCGAGTTGCGGCACCGTCGACGATTCCTCCGTCGCCGAAATGAGCGGGCGGTAGCCTTCCGCGGTTTTTACCAGCTTCAGTTCACGAAGGTCGCGCGAGAGCGTCGCTTGCGTGACACGCACACCCATATGATTCAGCCTTCGGCGCAGATCGTCTTGGTTAGGGACAGGCTCGGCTCCCACCAACTTCAGGATCTGCCCTTGCCGGAATCGTTTGTGCGTGCCCATCAAAGTATCCGCTGTTTGAATATTCATCTCTATGCATATTTATACGGCGAGCGCACAGCTGTGTCAACACATAAAAGATTGAATTTCGCGAGGATCGCAGGTATTGGGACAACCGGGAAACTTGACAGCAACCGCACGAATGAGTTCTGCTTTGTGTGCAGTTCGAAGTGGAAAAGGACAGCCCAGGAACTTATGCCCCAGCAAATCGTGCAGCGGCGCTCCCGCGGATTCATTTGCGTCAACGCTCATCCCGAAGGTTGCCGGCGCAATGTCGAACGTCAAATCGCAACAATCGCTGCACAACCACGGCGTACTGGAATTAGCTCCGCTCTGATCGTTGGGTCCTCCACCGGTTACGGGCTCGCTTCACGGATAGCCGCAGCCTGGGGTTTCGGCGCGAAAACCCTCGGCGTCTGCCTCGAAAGGGAGTCCGACGGAAATAAAACGGCGAGCGCGGGCTTTTACAACACGGTCGCATTCCACGATTTTGCGCGAAAAGACGGCCTGTTCGCGGCTACGATTAACGTCGACGCTTTTTCGGATGCCGCCAAGCGCGCCGTCGCCGGTATTACCTCCAAAGAACTGAACAAGATCGATCTCATCATTTACAGCGTTGCGGCGCCCAAGCGGTCAGATCCTAACTCCGGCCAAACTCACAGCTCCGTCTTGAAGCCGATCGGCGCCGCTTATACAAATAAGACAGTCGAACTTGATTCCGAAAAGGTGACGGAAGTTACGCTTCCGCCCGCAAGTGAAGCCGAAATCGCGGACACCGTTACGGTGATGGGTGGAGAAGACTGGAAACTATGGCTCGAAATGCTCGCCGCTGAAAATCTGCTTGCAGAGAACGTTCGTACGCTGACTTACTCGTATATCGGCCCTGAAATCACTTGGCCTATCTATCGCGATGGTACGATCGGTGCGGCGAAAAAGGATCTCGAGCAAACCGCTCATGTGCTGGATGAAATGCTGCACAATCAATTTGGCGGTGAAGCTCGCCTCGCGGTCAACAAAGCAATCGTCACGCAGGCGTCCGCCGCCATTCCCGTCGTGCCGCTTTACATGAGCATTTTGTTTAGGGTCATGAAGCAAGAAAATCTCGACGAAGGGGCTCTCGAGCAAATGCGCCGCCTCTTCTTCGATTTTCTTGCCGAAGATGCGATCCCTAAGTTCGATGCCGCAGGCCGCATTCGTCTTGACGATCGCGAGATGCGTGCCGACGTGCAAAAAGAAGTCGCCGCGATCTGGCCAAGAGTCACTACGGAAAATCTGCGCGACAGCACCGATTTTGCGGGTTTCCAGCATGAATTTCGCGCGCTCTTCGGTTTCGAAGTAGAGGGCGTCGATTACTCTGTACCGGTCGAAACGCAACTTTCTTGGTGACGCCTTTTTGCGGGCCAGTTTAGAACTCGCGTTACTTCAACTTACGTCCAATCCCCGGCATGTCGCTGCCACGGCCTTCCTTGAGACTCGTGGATATTTTGTCCAACAAGCCCGCAACCGACGTCACGTAATCGTGAGCAACGATTTGCAAATTTGCCAAATTCTCCGGCGTCACGTCGTCCATGTCGCTCGATGCCGTTTGCAAATTCGGAACCTGCAAGCGGTAATAGGTGCATCCTGGCAGGCAGTTCAACTCGAAGTCCACGGCTTCCGAGACGCTGTCCATCAGCACCGGCACAATCTGTTTCGCCCACCCAAGCAGTCCCCATTCCTTCGCCATCGCGTAGGTAATCTGATCCTGCCGGTCGCCGGTACCCACCGAAACAATCACGATTTGCGCCGCATTCGGGTATAACGTCCGCGCTTCGGCATACGCCGCCATAGAAGGATTGTTGACGAACACGCCGCCGTCCACCAGCGCATAGTCCTCATCACCTCTCGTCAAATGCAGCGGAGGAAAAAATGTCGGCGCGGCAGAGGTCGCGCGCGCAACTTCCGTCACTTTCCAGTTGTAGTTCGGGTCTGCGGCGATTCGGTGGCTCTTGAAGAAAAATGGCAATTGCCCTTGCAGGTCGTAGCTCGATATCAATAGCGGAGTCAGCGCCGTCTGCAATTCCGTATCTTGGAAAAACTTCTCCAATGTTGCTTCCAGCGAGTTCGGCGAATACTTAGGAAGAATAAGCTCTCTTTCGGGTGTCAAGAAATTTTTGTGGAATATCTCCGGGCCGTTCTGGACGTATAGGTCGACAAGCTCGCTTGGCGAATACGCCGCACCGTTATTGCATTTCGTGCTGATACCCAGCGCGATGATGCCGCCCGTGGATGTCCCCGCAATCAAGTCGAACGCCTGCCACAAGTCCTGGCCGAATCGTTCTTGTAGTTCGCCAAGAATCACCGCCGGAATAATTCCGCGTATTCCGCCGCCATCTATGGCCAGCACCTTGATGCTTTTTTCGCTCGAATTGACCATCGCATTCATCTCCGGAAAATTTGTCCGCTAATTTGGTATGCGAACGATTGCGGATCGTGATTTGCAACATCGTAAACCACAAAACGCCCTTTGCGAAAGCCCGCCTTGCGTCTCAGCCGTCGCCTCGCACTGTTTCACACGCGTTGACTTGCCTTTGGCCGGAGACTAATATTGCGCCGCGAAATCATGAAACTGAAAGGCGGATAGCCCGTGGCGGAATCTCGAACCGTGCAGCCTCTCGGTCACATCGACGACGCCGGCGCGACCCAGCGTCGCGACTGGTGGTGGTTCGATGTCGTGCTCGTCGCCATCGGACTCGGGATTTTCGTCGTCTACGCCACTCTCCGCGCTTTCGAAGGCCGCTTTTACGAATGGGGACCCTACCTTTCTCCGTTTTATTCCCCGCTGATCGACCCAGAGCATCGCTGGTGGCCGCTTTCTCCCGCGCTGCTGGTCCTCGGAGGACCCCTCGGTTTTCGCACAACGTGTTATTACTATCGAAAGGCGTACTATCGCGCCTATTTTCTCGATCCTCCCGCGTGTGCTGTCGGCGAACGGAAGCATAATTATCGCGGCGAGACAGCGTTCCCCCTCATTCTGCAGAATATTCACCGCTACTTCTTTTATCTCTCCATCGTGTATTTGGCTTTTTTGTGGCGCGACGCCGTGCGCGGCTTCATCTGGGACGGGCATTTCGGAATAGGAGTTGGCTCGCTGGTCTTGCTCGGAAGCGTCAGTCTGCTGTCGTTTTACACGCTTTCCTGTCATTCGGCACGCCATCTGGTCGGCGGCAAGCTCGACTGTTTTTCGTGCGCCAAGTTCGGCGGCGCGCGCCTCGGACTCTGGCGCAAACTTAGCGTCTTAAACGCGCGCCACATGCTGATCGCGTGGATGAGCCTCTTCGCTGTGGGTTTTGCAGACCTGTATGTCAGGCTGGTTGCCACAGGCACTCTCCGGGACCTGAGACTCTTTTGAACGAAAAATACGAAACACACGAACACGATGTGCTCATCATCGGCGCGGGAGGAGCTGGCCTCCGAGCAGCCGTCGAGGCGCTTAATCAAGGCGCGTCCGTAGGCGTTGTGTGCAAATCGCTCCTTGGCAAGGCTCACACGGTGATGGCCGAAGGCGGCATCGCCGCTGCCATGGCCAACGTGGACGCGGGCGATAACTGGCGCACGCATTTCCGCGACACCATGCGCGGCGGAAAATTCCTCAACAACTGGCGCATGGCCCAGCTTCACGCGCAGGAAGCGCCCGACCGCGTGCGCGAGCTCGAACAGTGGGGCGCGCTCTTCGATCGCACGGAATCCGGCGACATCATGCAGCGCGCCTTCGGCGGCCACACATTCAAGCGTCTCTGCCATGTCGGAGATCGCACCGGCTTGGAAATGATCCGCACGTTGCAAGATCGCGGCGTCAGCATGGGCATCGACGTTTATATGGAGTGCACCGTCACGCGCCTGCTGAAAGACGGCGATCGCATCGCGGGTGCGTTCGCCTACTGGCGCGAACAAGGCCGCTTCGTTGTCTTCAAGGCAAAGTCCGTTGTCATCGCCACGGGAGGCATCGGCAAGGCCTGGAAAATCACTTCGAATTCCTGGGAATACACCGGCGACGGTATGGCGCTCGCCTACGAAGCGGGGGCCGAGTTGATGGACATGGAATTTGTGCAATTCCATCCGACCGGCATGGTCTGGCCCCCCGGCGTGCAGGGAATTTTGGTGACGGAGGCAGTGCGCGGCGAGGGCGGCATCCTTCGCAACCGCCTTGGCGAGCGCTTCATGGAAAAATACGATCCGAAGCGCCTCGAACTCTCCACACGCGACGTCGTCGCCCGCTCGATTTACACAGAAGTCCGCGAAGGCCGCGGCACGGAACACGGCGGCGCATATCTCGATATTTCGCACAAGCCCGCCGAGTACGTAAAGCGCAAGCTCCCCGGCATGTATCATCAGTTCAAGGAACTCGCCGATGTGGATATTACGAGCGGGCCGATGGAAGTCGGCCCGACGTGCCACTACGTCATGGGCGGCATTCGCGTGGAGGCGGAAACCGCGCAAGCGTCAATCCCCGGACTCTTCGCCGCGGGTGAGGCCGCCGCAGGCCTTCACGGCGCGAATCGCCTCGGCGGGAATTCGCTTTCAGACTTGCTCGTTTTTGGCCGTCGTGCCGGCGCCGCCGCCGCGAAGCACGCAAAAGAAACAGTTGCGCCTGCCATCGACTCCGCGCAAGTCGATGACGCCGCGCGCGAAATGCTCCAGCCTTTCGAGCGCCGCGAGGGTGAAGGCCCTTTTGAAATTCACCGCGAGTTGGAGAACACCCTGCAGAGCCTCGTCGGCATCTATCGCAACGAAGATGACCTGAAGCGCGCCTTGGCGGAAATTGAGCGCCTTCGCGAGCGCGCCGCCCGCGTTCGTGTGGAAGGCTCGCGTCTGTTTAATCCGGGGTGGCATCTCGCGCGCGATTTGAAATCCATGTTGACGGTCGCTGAATGTGTCACGCGCTGCGCCCTCGCTCGCAAAGAGAGCCGCGGCGCGCACAGCCGCCTCGATTTTCCGGAATATGACGCGGAGTGGGGAAGAAAGAACAACGTCATTGTCCGCGATGGCTCAACAATGACGTTGCGCCAGACTCCCGTCAAGGAAATGCCCGAAGACTTAAGGCAGCTCGTAGCCGATGAAAAATAGTTGCCTTTTGCGAACAGCTTGCGTCAGGGCACGGCTTTAGCCGTGCCAACAGGCACAATTTTGAACGGGGCTTTAGCCCCTGAGGTAATTTGTTCGGTCACCAGGGATGAGATGATTATCTATAGCGGAGGCCGCTCGTGGCAGAAGCCGTCTTAGCCGTATTCAGAGGCACTCGCGAAGGTGGCAACGCGGTTGAGTATCGCGTCCCCATCGCTCCGGGAATGGTGGTTCTCGACGCGCTTCACTTTATCCAGGGCCACCTCGCGCCCGATCTCGCCGTCCGCTGGAACTGCAAAGCCGGTCGCTGCGGCTCGTGCTCTGCGGAAGTCAATGGACGCCCGCGGCTCACCTGCAAGACGCGCATGGACTCGCTGCCCCAGGACAAGCCCGTCACCGTTTCGCCGATGAAGACCTTCCCGGTAATCAAAGACCTGGTCACGGACGTTTCATGGAATTACCAGGTGAACAAGAAAATCCCAGCGTTTTCCCCGCGTCCCGGAACGGACTGGAAGATGTTCCAAGCCGACGTCGACCGCGCGCAAGAATTTCGTAAGTGTATCGAATGTTTTTTGTGCCAGGACGTTTGCCACGTCCTCCGTGACCACGGGAAACACCAACAATACGGCGGTCCAAGATTTTTTGTGCGCGTCGCCGGACTCGAAATGCACCCTCTCGACAACGCAGCGCGCATCAAAGGTGTTAAAGACCAGCTTGGCATCGGCTTTTGCAACATCACCAAATGCTGCAGCGAGGTCTGCCCGGAAAGCATTCGCATCACCGACAACGCAATTATCCCGCTGAAGGAACGCGTCGTGGATCAGTTCTATGATCCTTTAATTTGGATCGCACGCAAATTCACGCGTTCCGGCGATGCTTAGTCAGAGCGGAGGCGGCCATGGACCATGCGCTAAAATCAATTTCAAAGGCGGGAATTCCCGAGGCCATCGCCAAAACTGAGCTGTACCGTTATCTCAACGAACCCGAAGAAGCGGAGTCGATTTGTCACGACATTCTCGCCATCGAGCCCAACCATCAGCTCGCTCTTCGCGTCCTCGGCCTGTCCATCACCGATCAGTTTAGCGGCGCTCCCTCCGATCGTTACGGGGAAGTGCAAGCCATTTTCGAGCGTCTCGAAAATTCCTATGAACGTTTCTATTATTTGGGCCTTCTCCATGAGCGCCGCGCGAAAGTGCAACTCCGCGCCGGCCGTCCCTTGCACGCCCTTCGCGTTCTCTTCGAAGAAGCCCTGCGCTGCTTCGGCGAAGCCGAAAAAATCCGTCCGCCCGGCAACGACGATTCTGTTCTTCGCTGGAATCGCTGCGTCCGATTGCTGCACAGCCACTCGGCAACAGAACAGCAAAGTTCCGAAGAGGTCATCGACTTCGGCGACAGCAATCCCTACTGAATCGCCGGAGCTTATCTTAATAGGCGCTCAACGTTCGACGAATGCCTTTAGCCGGGACAGTGCCTGATCCCACTGCTCGGAAACGAGATCGAGATATTTCTCGGCCTCTTCCATCGGCTCCGGATCGAATCCGAATAGGCTCTCACGACCCGCACGGATGCTGTGCACGATTCCTGCGATCTCCAGCACTCGAAGATGCTTGGTGATCGCCTGGCGGGTAAGCTTGGAACCCTCGGTTAGTTGAGAGATCGAACGCGGCCGTCCGTTGCAGAGCTTTGCAACCAGCGATAGCCGCGTCTCGTCGCCCAGCGCGGCAAAGACGTGTGCATGAGCCTGCCGTTTGGCGGTGGTGCTGCTATGCCCGTGCGACATAGGTCTCAATATTCTTCATTTGCTCCGTCCAGCCGCCGTCATTCATGCGGAAGGCTTCGAGTCGCCGGCCGCCGGAGATTTCGTCGAAACCGGACTCGGTGAGCAGAAGCAGTGTGCCGCTCGTAGTCTTCTCCAACCTGAATTCGACGAGCGTGGGCGTCTCCTTGGAATAATCCATTTGGGGATCGACGGCGTAAGGGTGCCAAGTGAAGGAAAAGAGTCGCTCCGGCTCCATTTTCTTCACGACGGCCTCCCACTTGACGTGCTCGTAGCCAGGGTAGGTAATGTGTCCGCGCGAGATATGGCCCGGCACGAAGGGCCCATCCAGTTTCACGCGAAACCACTCCCCGAACTCACGATGATCCGTCAGCGCACGCCAAACTCGCGAAACTGGCGCCTTGAGTTCAACGCGCCTCTCAATACGGTCATTCATCTTAAGCAACCTCCTAGTTGCACATTATCGTAGGCGGATACAAAAGGCAACCTTTTTGTTGCTCTTTTGGGGTCGTTTTTCGGTGCCTATATCAGCATGGTAAAATAATTGGTGAAACTCAGAGAACTGGGGAGACAGCGATGACCGAAATCGCCACATTTGGAGCCGGTTGTTTTTGGGGAGTCGAGGCCGCATTCCGTCGCTTGCCCGGCGTCATCGACGTCGCGGCGGGCTACAGCGGCGGGCAAATGCCGAACCCGACCTATAAAGATGTTTGCTCACACAAGACGGGCCACGCGGAAGTGGTGCAGGTCACTTTCGATCCACAAAAGATCAGCTATGATCAGTTGCTTGATACTTTTTGGGAGATTCACAATCCCACTCAAGTGAACCGCCAGGGACCTGACGTTGGCACGCAGTACCGCTCTGCAATTTTCGTGCACTCACCGGAACAGCAGGTCATCGCGGAGAAATCAAAAGCGGCACTCGCCACGAGTGAAAAATTTCAGCGGCCTATCGCCACGGAAATCACCACAGCGGGGCCTTTTTATCGCGCGGAAGAATACCACCAGAAATATTTGGAGAAGCACGGCGCCGAATCCTGCCATTTCTAACGTCGCAGATTCATAGTTATTTTTTCTGCCTCACAATTCGCGCAAGCCTCTGTCTATTTCCCCACTTCAAGTATCGAAAAAGAACCCGGCACCATCTGACCTCGGCTCGGACGTCCTCCCGCCGCTGGCGGCGTCGGTGGCGGAGTGAACTGCGCCGCGATTAACAGTATATGCCCCGTCTTGCTGTCGAGCGTCAGTGTCTTGGCCCACGGTGCCGTTTGCACCGTCTGCTCCACGGCGAAATCGGTCGGACCGTTCTCTTTAATAACTGTCAAAGTGCCATCGCGCTGCGAACTGAATGCTTCCATAGTATCCGGATTAAATACCGCGCCATCCGTGCCCATGCCAATCGGCAGCGTCGTAATGATCTTGCCGTCGTCCGAATTCAGAATGACCATTGTTTGCGGATTGTGGCACGCGGCGAAAAGAATGTGATTTTTCACGTCGAATGCCAGTCCGCCCGGACCGCCACCCTTGCCGCCGAGATCATAATGCGCCGTCACCTTCATCGCCTTCGCATCCACCACCGCGATGTTGTCTTTGTCCTCGATATCGACATATATGTGCCCGTTCCCGTCGGTCACCGCTTGCTCCGGTGCTCCGCCGAGGTCAATCGTACCCACCACCGAGCCATTCGTTGCGTCAATCACCGTCGCATTCGGCGCGCGATGACTGAAAATGTAGACGCGCTCGTTAAACGCATCAAACAGAATTCCATCCGGCCCGCCGTCCACATCGATCGTCTTGATTGTTTTAAGGGTTGTGGTATCCCACATCACCACGGGCTTGCTGCTCGCGAAGCCGTGATTTGATTTCGGATCAACCGCCACTCCGCGCGCATTCGAGTTCGCAATTTCGCCTTCAGGCTCGAGCGTGTCCAGATTGAACACGGTCACGCGCGCGCCAGACGCGCCCGGGCGCGGAATGTACAATCGTCGTCCCGCCGAGTCCGCATACACATAATCAAACCCGCCTTCGCCGCCCACTTTCGCCGTGCGCAAAACTTTATAAGACCCCTCGCTCGTGCCCTGTTGCGCCAGTCCCGCGGACGCGAACATCGCAGTCGCCGCTAAAATCACCAGCCAAAATCGTCGCATGAAATCTCTCCTTAATTGAACCTGAAAAGTAACCAAGAATTCCCATCTTTAACCCAATCCGCCGCAGTATACACCTGCCCGCCACGCGTTAGCATTCAACCTGAATTTGGAATCAGTTCGCGCAACCATTGTGACCTGATCCCTGTTCGGGAGTTCGGTGTCTACCGCGTCTGGTGAAAATCACCGATTGTGAGAATGTTGTACAGCCCTTCGCATACAACTGGCACTGCATGCTTAGTCGCATAGACGGCGTCGCCTGCGGTGTCAGGTTTTCGAACTCGTCAGACTTTTTACCGGATGTCGGCGACTTGCAAGGAGCGGCCTAGTTACGACATCTCTGTTTATGTTTTGAAATATGTCCTTGCCACATTGATCCAATGTGCTGCATCGACATTTCGTCATCAACTTTTTGAGCACGCCTCGCACTGCTTTTATCCCCTCCATCAAATGATCCAACTCCGCAAGCTTTCTTTTGGAAAGGGTTCGCCACCGTTCCGAAGCGCGAGTGATATCGCGGAAACCAAAGAACAAGTACTGGATTTCGCTCAGTGTGAAGCCGAGTTGACCTGCACGCTGAATGATTGCCAAGCGGTAAAGTACCGTAGGATCGTAGCGCCTCTGTCCACTTTGCCGTTCCGCCGGAGGAAGCAAGCCAATTCGCTCGTAATAGCGAATCGCAGAAGGCCGAACTCGAATCTGCCGTGCGACCTGCGAAATGGTTAGTCGGGCCATGCGTCATTCTAACACTCACCGCTCGCTCGGAGTCGCGTCTCCCTGACAAATTCTTTACAAAACAGCTCTTGCCTTAAAGTCCGCTTTAAGTTGTAGCGTGATGAACAGGGGGCAGAGTAGCTGAGATTTTGCTCCCGAAAGGAGAGTTAACTCATGCAGAAAACGAAATGGATAGCGGTACTTCTGTTGTGCTCGGCTTCGGGTAATCTTTTGGCGCAGGCTGGCCACGGGGTAGCCAATACAAAAAATGCCGCGCCCCTCGATGCACAGCAGGAAAAGCGCGCACTGCACACCTTATTAACAATCGCCCAGAAACAAATCATACCTGCGGTGGATGCCATGCCCGCAGACAAGTTCGGGTTTGCGCCGGCTGATGGGGAGTTCAAGGGCGTACGGACTTTTGGCGAGCAGGTAAAACATCTTGCAGCGACCAACTATATCCTGTCGGCTGCGGCGCTGGGTGAAAGGCCGCCTGCCGATGCAGGCGACGAAATGGGGCCGGAAACTGTACGCACCAAGGCGGAGATTCTCGATTACCTGCGCGGCTCATTTGCCCGGCTTGGTAAAGCCATCGATGCCATTGGTGATTCGAACATGCCGGTGAATGCATCGCCAATCTCACCTCTGAAAAAGGGCGAAGTCACTCGCTCGGCATTGGTTGTGGAGTCGTTGATGCATGCTTGTGACCATTATGGACAGCTGGTCGAATACCTCCGTATGAACGGAGTCGTACCACCCGCGAGTCGGCCATGAAAAACCATTTGGATGACAGGCCAATAGCCTGTTCTTTGACGACCGTAGAATTGCGCGATCGCGAAGCAACGCTTCTTGCCCAATTCAGGTCTACGGTCATCGAAACCGAAGAACTCCAGGAGGGTTACACCTTTCGCCTGCCTGGTGAGGGCAGGTGGCTCGTGCTTATAGCGGAATTGATTGTGGCAGAGCGGGAATGTTGCCCGTTCTTAGCGTTTGAGGTGGTTGCCCGCCCCGATATGGGGCCAGTGATAGTTCGCGTCACTGGTCCTGCCGGTACAAAGGAGTTCTTGAGAACCCTTCTATGCAGGGCTGAGGCATCTACCTAGCGGCATTGTGGAGCTGCTGTCTTCAGTCTTCGAGGGTGCTTGGATTCACCTACCGCCGCCGTTTGGTCGGTTGTTCGGGGCAGCTCGAAAGACGACAAAAGCAGTGCGACGAAGGAGGGGCCGATGCCGCAGATCTCGACACAAGAGTTCGAACGGCTGCCACTGCGCGTTCACGACTTTCTCGCGGGCGTGCCGCTTCATGATGTGTGGGCCGTCGATCTGCCAAGAGCCCGCTCCGGCATCACGTTGGATGAGTTCTTGGGAACGGCAAGCGCGTGTCCGTGCACATGCACACCCCCGCCACTCGTGCGCGCGCTTCTGAACACTCGGCTCTTCGTCGGCCGACTCCTTGGCTTGGATCGCGAGCCGGCCGCAGCCGTCTGGGAAGCCTTCGCAACCCGCATGACAACCGCCGATCGCTCCAGGTCCCTTGCGCCAGCAGGCACGCGCGAGGGGTTTTTCCGCGTCGTATACCGCTTTGAGAACGAGCAGCTCCTTGAGCTGATCAACCGCACCGCGCACGCCGGCGCGCTGAGCGCCCTTGTTGAAACGGCAGATGCGTACCGCTTTTATTTCGGCGTTTACGTGCGCAGCGTCAGCCGGTTCACGCCGGTCTACATGGCCCTGGTCGACCCGTTCCGCAAGCTGGTTGTCTATCCGTCACTCCTGCGCGCCGTCCGCGCGAAGTGGAATAAAACTTTCCGCACAGCCTGACAGCTGAACACCTTTACAGAAGGATGTTATTGAAATAAATGGTAGGCCCGTGCGGGCTCGAACCGCAGACCTCTACCGTGTCAAAATCTTTTTGTACAAATCTAAGCTGTGGCCTGTCTTTGTTTTCTGCGATTTAACTTTTCGTCTGAGGGAGCAAAAATGGACTATGCAGCGATTGGATGTGCGATTGTCGGTTTGATTTTGGGATTGCTCGCGGCGCGTTACTGGTTCAGGTCGAGCAAGGTCGCCGCTGAACCTGCCTGGGCCGAGCCAACAGCAGAACCCGTAGACTTAGAAGATAAGAACTCGGATTGGATAGCAGCGATTCTTGATGCATCCAAGAAGTCTGCTGCCTTTAATCAAAGGGCCGCTGTTTTGACGGGTTATGCTGTCGTGCTTAGCGCTTTCGCGGGTGTCTTAGGTTCCCTCGCGGGCTATTTCAGATGATTCCAAGTAGCCGAGGGGAGCGGGGCTGAGTTGCTGCCCCGCTTTCCTCTTCGCAGAAGGGCCGAGACTAATTTTTCCCGTTGAAAAATTTCGCAAGCGCATCAATGAGTTTTTCTGATTGTTTGCTCATCGAAGCGTCCTGATTTTGAACGGCTCCAAGCGATCCGCCAGAACTCCACAACGACGGCTCGCTCTTTATCTTCTGCGACCATACAACGTCGCCCTCAGGGTTGCGCAGTTGGTATTGCATGACAACGTGAGCGCGGCCAGTGCCGAAGCCGACTAAGACACGCTTGGCCGTGCTGCCACCTGAATAGCTGACTTCCGTTGACGAAAGTGACCAAGTTCCAGCGGGCTGTTTTGAATCGGTCGTAAACGAAGTGATGTTCTTAAATAGGCCGCTGTATTGCAGCGCGGCTGCGTCGCTCTGTTGAATAGAAGCTACCGCTGCCGCTGCTTTGGCGTCGCAATCGAATTTTGCGATCCAGAGGTTACGTTGTCCCTGTTGTGACCATGCCGGAGCCGCCACGCTGAGGCTGGACGCAACTAGAAGTGCAATACCCGCTAACTTTCGCATGTGTGTTTCTCTCCCTTTATCCGTTTGAACTTGTTTGCGCTGCATCTCTGATTGTGAGGGCATCTGACTTCGCAGGGCGATTCTCGAATTGATTCGTGCTGGAATCGTAAGCTGTACGGACGTACAGTCTGGTTCTTCTCCGGCTGCGACAATGAGAGTGCTCATGGCTGCGCCGTCACCCTCGCTTCAAGATTCCGTGTCATAAAAAAGGTGGTCAAAAGCGGAGCGAAGGACCCCGTGCGCGGCCTTGCGAATGGCGGCTGAATCGTCGGAGTGAATCGCGGCGAGAAGCCGATCCATTTCGCCATCAGTGATTTGGATGGTAGGCCCGTGCGGGCTCGAACCGCAGACCTCTACCGTGTCAAGGTAGCGCTCTAACCAACTGAGCTACGGGCCTAAAACATTTGCTTCCTGACGCGATTTTAACACGCTCACGCGGAAGCTGGATAATTATAAGCCCCCGCCTCCGCCATTTACCCATAGCAATTCCCGGACCTTCATTTTCCGGGCAGTAGCGGCTTGAGAAACTTATCGAGCCGCGCCCGGTCCTCTTGCCGCATCGAGACGATTTCCACACCCATGCCGCGTCCAGACTCGACGCTTCGCACCACGGCCCGGGCGCGCACCTCCCCTTCGGGCATGTCGATCAGCAATTGGACACTCGCGCCGACCGCCGGAGGCTCTGGCGTGCGAATGAATAAGCCGCCCAGCGCCAGCGTCTCCAGACTAGAGACAGCTTTCTTTGCTCCAGCTTGCCATGCGACCCGCAGCTCTTTCGGCGACTTCACGCGTGGATAGCGCCGGCTTGGGCCTGATGTCACGGGAAGGGTCTCCTGTAAACAGCTTACTCCGTTGGGTAGGCCACTAGAAGTGCGGTTACCTCAGGCCGTAACGAACACTGAATCCACCAATGCGCCGAACAGGCGCTACGCAGCGAGATTCACGCAGCTCGCTCCGCCACCACCGCCGTCCCATACGCCAGCACCTCTGTGACGCCCTGCATCACTTCGTTCGCATCGTAGCGCACGCCGATGATCGCGTTCCCGCCACGTTCCGCCGCGTGCTCCATCAACAGCTCTAGCGCATCTTCTCGCGTCTTTTCGCACATATCCGTGAACAGCGTGATATTTCCGCCCACAATCGTCTGCAGCGACGCGCCAATATTCCCAAAAATGCTTCGCGAACGCACAATGATCCCCCGTACCAATCCCACCGATCGCACCACGCGATATCCGGGAAGCTCGAACGCCGTCGTCACCATGCCCATATCCACTCGTCCGTTCACGTCGTCCTCCTTCGCTTGTTACTGGTGCCGCAACCCGTCATTCCGAGCGGACGCGACTAGCATCCGGCGAAAATCTGCTTTCTCAAGTCGATCCACGTCTTAATTCAGCGCTGCACCACCGGTATTTCCACGTTCGACGGATATTTCCTCGAACGATAGATCCGCTGTGTCGCTTTGATGTAATCGCTCGCCGTTGCTTTGAAAATGCTCGGCACAAATTTTTGCGGGTTGCGATCTATGATTGGGAACCATGTGCTTTGCACTTGCACCATGATGCGATGCCCCTTCAGAAAGCAATGATCGTTCGTGTGCAGGTCAATCGTGTACGGAGTCACCTGATTCGGCACAATCGCCTCCGGCTTTTCGAAGCTATTGCGGAAACGTCCGCGAAAAACTTCATCCGCAATCATCAGTTCATATCCGCCCATCGACGGCTCCGCGGCGTATTCCTCCGGGTACACGTCAATCAGCTTCGCCACCCAGTCGCTGTCGCTGCCAGTCGTTGATGCATAAAGATGCGCCACAATATCCCCCGCCACGCACACATCTTGATCCAGCGCGCCGGTTGACCAACTCACTGTGTCCGGCCGTGAATCGACAAACCGCTGGTCCTCCACCAACCACGTGTACCAGTGGCTCCCCGGCCCGTATGTTTCCTCAATCGGACGATGCCGGTACGGCACCGGATGCGCCGGATCGGAAATATAACTATCAAATGCCTCTGTCCCTGCTTCTTCAGGCGCATCGAAAGACAATTTTGCTCCGCTTTGGAAGTAAAGCCTCTTCATCGTCACGTTGCTCTTCGGCGGCCACGCATCAAACGGCACCCATTGGTTCGTCCCTGTCTGGAACGTCAGCGCTTTCTGGAAAGGTACTCTGCCTTTTCCTTTCAGCCAGTACGCAAACCACTTCGCCTGCACATTCGCGCGAAAGTATTTGCTCGTCGCGCTCCCGAATTTCACGGCGCCCAGGCTTTCTCCATCGCTGCGCGACCATCCGCCGTGATTCCAAGGCCCCACCACGAGATAATTCAGATGGTCCGTATCGTGCTTTTCGAGCGTCTCGTAAATTTTCACCGGCCCGTAGAAATCCTCCTGATCCCACCAGCCCGCCACGTTCAAATCCGG
Organism: Candidatus Acidiferrales bacterium; assembly: GCA_035279805.1. GTDB lineage: Bacteria > Acidobacteriota > Terriglobia > Acidiferrales > UBA7541 > DAHUXN01. The sequence goes on along the minus strand of DATEHB010000131.1, from coordinate 3,499 downwards.
CACCGTCAAATGCATGTCTTTTAGATATGGGTAGTAGGCCTGCTTTTGCCAAAAGCTGTCGTAATTCGGATGATTCACGAAATCGTCCCACGTCGGCAGCTCGCCATGCAGATAATCTTTGTTCACATTCGAGAGCGGCCCCAGCGCCAGATACCATTCGTACGTGTCGTATTTGTCGAAGTGAAAAATGAAATTTGTCTTTCCCGTCTCCATCATCGCCGCGTATTCGAATCCGTAACTCAACCGGAACGCGCCATTGTGGTGGAAATCATCTCCCAAAAACATGTCTGCCGGCGACGCCTGCTCGGAAACCGCCTTCAGCGCCGGATGCGGCTCGAGTAGCGCCATGGCGGTCAGCCATCCGCCATAGGAAATCCCCAGCAGGCCGGCGCGCCCATTGTTGTTTGGCACATTTTTCAGCAGCCAGTCGATCGTGTCGTACGTGTCCGTTCCTTCATCGATGGATTTTGCACCGTTGCGATCGCGCGGCGGCCTCTGCATCACGAATTTCCCTTCGGACTTGTACCTCCCGCGAATATCCTGCATCACAAAAATGTAGCCCTCCGGAATCATCTCCTGATAAATGTTGAAGAGGCTGCTGTATCCGTTCTTGTCGTCGCTCGTCCCATACGGTGTCCGCGTAATCAAAAATGGCAGCGCCTCCGTGGCATTCTTCGGCGCGTAAATCTCCGTGTGCAGCTTCACGCCGTCGCGCATCGGAATCATCGCGTCCATTTTCGAATAGCTCTGGCTCAGGTCAATCAAATCAGCCGCCGCTTGCTCGCCTCTCACGCGCCGCGGCCCCCCGCACAATGCCGCCACCATTGCCCCAACGCACAAAACCACAACGATCCACATTCGCCTCATTAGCCCCCTCCGATTCCCGCCGAACCCTACCACAAATTCTCCCTTGCGGCGGAAACTGCGCGGTCCAAATTGCTCAGAACGCTAGGTGATGAGGCACGAACGTTGCGATTTGCGAACAGGAACATGGCAAGTATGGCTGCCGCAACGACAATCGATTTACCTTGTTTTTTTGTTGTCATTCTGAACCCGAAGGGCGAAGAATCTCGCCTCGAGATTTGTATTTCAGCGAGGCCGTGCCGCACCCGCAGAATTTTCCTTCAGCAACTTCGTCCTGTTCTCCCTCAAATCCCGTCCGTCTCTCACCTCCGGATACGGCGCATCTTTCCCTGCGAGGCCTTGCCAAATAATCCGGTTGAACTTCGCCGAATCAATCCTGTCTTCCACCCTGAAATCGAATCCCTTCGTCTTCGCCGCCCAATATGCCGCGCTGTGTCGAGAACTCGCTTCCGCCGAAGTCGCTCCCGGCACTGGCAATTTCGTGCTTCGCAAAATCTCCGGAACAATCGCCGTGTAGCTCCACGCGTGCGCCTGCGTCGTAAAGACATCGGCCATAGGCTCAATCACGTCGTCATTGATTCCCATCGGCCCCATGCCCAGAATATCCTCCATGGTTCGCAGCATATTCACGGTCGTGTAGTGCGTCGACACCACTGCGCCCTGTTTAACATACGCGCCCGCGATCAACGCCACGCTGCGATGCGCATCCACATGGTCCGGCCCGTTCTGCGCGTCGTCTTCCACAATGAAAATTGCTGTGCTATCAGCAAAGGGACTCTGCGCCACTTTCTCAATCAGTTTGCCAATCGAATAATCGTTATCTCCCATTTCAGCTTCCACGGTGCCCGTTCCGTCAATCGCGCCCGCGAAGTCCCCAAAATGATCGCGTCCCAGCCGCACCAGCTCAAGATTCGGCAGATTCCCGTTCGCCACGTAGCCCTGAAACTCCCGATCCCATTCCGCGTAGCGCCAGTAATCCGGAAACTTCAAATCGAATCCCCGAAAATAGGGATCGGTGATTTTCATCAGCGCCGGTTTATCGGCAAACGCTACTTGCGTTTTCGATGCGTACGGGTCCCGAATCAGCGGAATCACTCCTTTCTTGCCTGGAGCCCCGAAGTAGCGCCCGCCCTCGAGAAAAAATCCGTAATTCCGCACGCTCAATTTCGCGCGTAGCGCCGCATCCCACAAATAACCTGTTCCCGCTTCGCCTCCCGGCCCTTCCGGCGCGTCCACGTCCGCCGTCCCAGGCAGCAAATCATTGTCTTCCGGCGTGTCAGGATTTTCTTTTCGGCGTGCGCTCGGTGACGCAATGCCCACGTTGATGTTGCGGTTCTCCCCTTCGAAATCGTACGTGATTCCGCGGCCCGCATATTGCACCGGATACGTATTTTCGACCATCTGCGAAGCGCGCGCCGCCGTCGACCAGTTCCATCCTTCTCCGCTCACGTCTCCGCTGACGTAAAAATTGTCCAGGTCCACGAATTGTCCGGCGATCCTGTGATGATTCGGGCTGAGCGCCTGCGGAAAGAGCGTCAGACGCGGGTCGCCGTTGCCCTCCCGCAAATCTCCTAGCACTTGGTCGTACGTGCGATTCTCCTTGATGATGTAAATCACGTGCTTGATGTGCGCGCGCAAAAAAGCCATCGTTTTCTCATTCGCGGCCCGCTGCGCGTCGCTCACGTAATGATCATTCTCCGCCACCTGCTTCGTCAGCGACGCGAGTTCGCTTTCTTGCGGCGTCGGAATCACTTCGAATCCGCCCTTGTTCAGTTGCAGAATATATTCGTTCTGCGCGTGGCAAGCGTTTAGAGCGTCTCGCGCAATCGAAGTCGTCCTGCGGCAGCCGTCCGGATTCGACCCCGGCACGCTCTTCTCGTTCACCACGTACAGCGTCTTTCCGTCCGTGCTCACGCTCACCGAACTCGGATACCACCCCGTCGGTATCAGCCCTCGAACAATCCCCATTGGGACGTAACTTTCCGACCCTGGCTCAATTCCACGAGTTTGGATGACCGCAAGTGAGTTTCCTCCTCCATTCGTCACGTAGAGATTCAACTCGTCGGGCGATAGCGCCAAACTATTTGGATTGCTCCCCATCAGCTGCTCAGAATTCGCAAAAATCGCGTTCGGCGCGGTTGTTCCAATCCTCGTCATCAATGTGTTCGCGCCCGTATCAACCACCGCCACCATGTCATTCGTCGCCAGCGCAGCGTACAAACGATTTTGCTCGTGGTCCAAAATCATCTTCCCCGGCTCTCCCAGCACTCCTATCCGCTCTTTCACCTTCGGCTCGCCTGAAATATCCAGCACCACAATCTGCCTGTCGCGCGGGCTGGACACATACGCCTCGTCATTTCCCTTCGTCACAATCCAAAATGGAAACTCCCCCCCCGCCACTCCCGCTTGCTTCGCATCGATTTTCCCTGGACGCAAATCGAGCTCCGCGATTTTCTTCCGCGTTGCCACGTCAATCTCGCTCACCGAATCATTCTCGAAATTCGCCACCAGCAATTTCTTTCCGTCCGCCGTCACGCCAATGCCCGCCGCCTCCGGCTTGACGTCAATTCCCAGTCCGCGCTTGTGCCCGAGTGCGATCGCCGGTCCTGCTTCCACCCACTTTCCATTTTGCTTC
>DATEHB010000130.1:0-13049 GCA_035279805.1 Candidatus Acidiferrales bacterium | reverse complement strand
GACGATGTGGTGGTGAGCTGGCTGCCGCTCTATCACGATATGGGATTGATTGGCGCGTGGTTTGTGCCGCTGTTCACGGGCATTCCGCTGGTGGCGCTGTCGCCGCTCGCATTCCTGAGCCGGCCCGAACGGTGGCTGCGTGCGATTCATGAGCATCGCGGCACGCTGAGTCCGGCGCCGAATTTCGCTTATGAACTCTGCGTGCGCAAGATTCCTGAGAGTGAAACCGGGAATCTCGATTTGAGTTCGTGGCGCGCCGCCTTGAATGGCGCGGAGCCTGTTCGACCCGAAACGCTGAATCGCTTCGTCGAGAAATTCTCGCGCTGCGGATTTCGCCGCGAAGCGCTGCTTTCTGTTTACGGCCTCGCGGAAGCTTCTCTTGGCGTCGCAGCACCGAGGATGGGCGGCGTCGCGCGCGTCGACCGAATTCGCCGCGCGGAATTTGAAAACGCGGGGCGCGCCATTGCGGCAAGAACGGACGAACAGGGCGTTCTTGAATTTGTTTCCGCGGGCCAGCCGCTGCCACGCATGGAAGTTTGCATCGTCGACGCCGACGGGCGCGCCGTAGCGGAGCGGATTGCAGGACGCTTGCTGTTTCGCGGGCCCTCTGCGACTTCGGGTTATTACCGGAATCCTGAAGCCACGCATGAATTGATACGCGAAGATGGCTGGCTCGATTCGGGCGATCTTGTCTACATCGCCGAAGGCGAACTTTACATCACGGGACGCGCGAAAGACGTGATCATCAAGGGCGGCCGCAATCTTCATCCGCAGGAAATCGAAGAAATTGCCGGGCGCGTGGACGGCGTTCGCAGCGGGTGCGTGGTCGCGTTCGGCGCGCCCGATGAGACGAGCGGCACCGAGCGCCTTGTGGTGACAGCGGAAGCGCGCGATGCCGTGCAACGAGATCGCATCGCGCAGGAGATCACGCGAGCGGTCAGTACTTCCCTGGGATTGCCGCCGGACGTTGTCGAAATTCTTTCGGCGCATTCGATTCCAAAAACCTCGAGCGGTAAACTTCGCAGGATCGAAACGCGCCAGCTCTACCTTGAAGGGAAATTGGGAAAGCGCCCGGCGCCCGCATGGATGCAAATCAGCAAACTGGCCGTGCGAGGAATTGCGCCGCGATTGTTTGCGCGCGCGAACAAAGGATTGCGGCGAGCCGCGCAAATTATCTACGGCGTGTATGCGCTTTTGCTTTTCGGCCTGGCGGCTGCTTTGGTCTGGCTCATGCTTCTGCCACTGCGCAGCCGGCGAATTTCCGCGGCGATTCTTCAAAATGGCGCGCGCATTTTGCTCTTGCTCGCCGCGATTCGCGTGAACGTGGAAGGACGCGACACGTTTGAGCAATGGAGAGCGAGCGCGCCGTGGATTTTCGCGCCAAACCATTCGAGCTATCTGGACATTCTCGTGCTACTCGCGTTTCTTCCCGCGGGCGCGCGCTACGTCGCCAAAGGCGAAATTTATTCCATGCCTCTGGTCGGCACGATGGCGAAGCGTTGCGGATATTTCGCATTTGACCGCGCGGATCCCGAGGCGCGCATTGCGCAGTCGAAAGAAATCGACCGCGCTTTACGCCGGGGCGAGTCCCTCGTGATTTATCCCGAAGGAACCTTCACGGCTGCGCGAGGCGTGCGGCCATTTCAGTTGGGCGCCTTCAAGGCGGCTGTCGATACGGAGCGGCCGATTTGTCCGGTGGCCGTGCGCGGTGCGCGAGAATTACTGCGCGACAAGACGCTGTTGCCGAAGCCGGGCCGGATCACGCTGACTTTTGGTCCGCTCGTTACTTCGCGACCTGGCGCGCAAAGAAGCGCGGATGGCAGGCAAGCGACTGAACGGCGTGACAACGAATCGCAAGAAAGCGGCTGGCAAGAAATCGTCCGCCTTCGTGACCAGACACGTGAAATCATTGCGCGCGGGGCGGCGGAGCCGCTGCTCTAAACCGATTCGCGCGAGCCCGAATCCCGCCATTTTTTCGCGCTAGTACAAGACGCGGAATTTAATTGTGTGGGGAATTGCCTTCAGGTCTTCCATGATTTTCGGATTGTACGTTGTGCTGATGTCCGTGATGGCGTAGCCAATGATCTCGGAGGTTTTCAAATATTGCCCGAGAATATTGGCTTCATGCCGAGCGAAGACTTTATTGATCTGCGCCAGCATGCCGGGAATGTTCTCGTGGATGTGAATCAGGCGGTGGGCGTCACTGATTTTGGGCAACTGGACGTTGGGAAAATTGACGCTGTACATGGTGCTGCCCGTTTGGAAATATTCGATGATTCGCTCGGAGACAAAAGCGCCGATATCCTTTTGCGCCTCCTCCGTGCTGCCCGCGACGTGCGGCGTGAGGATCACTTGCTCCATTCCTTGAAGCGGCGAAGAAAAGGGATCGGAATTGCCGCGCGGCTCGCGAGGAAATACATCGATGGCCGCCGCGCGCAATTTCCCGTTTTTCAAGCTTTCCGCGAGGGCTTGATCGTCCACAACAAATCCACGACTGGCATTCAGAAAGATCGCTCCGCGCTTCATGTGCGCGAACTCTTTTCTGCCGATCAAATTGCGGTTTGAGGAACGCCCGTCGACGTGAAGGGTAACGATATCGGCGGTTTTGAAGAGTTGCTCGAGCGACTGAACCTTTTTCGCGTTTCCCAAAACGAGTTTTTCCTCGACGTCAAAAAAATAAACTTCCATGCCGAGGGCCTCGGCAAGCACGGAGAGTTGCGAGCCGATTTTTCCGTAGCCCACGATGCCCAGTTTCTTGCCGCGAATCTCATTGCTTCCGGCGGCGGATTTATCCCAAACGCCGCGATGGAGTTTTTGGCTCTTTCCGAACACGCCGCGCGCGAGCAAAATAATTTCACCCAGGACGAGCTCGACAACGCTGCGCGTGCTGCTATACGGCGCGTTAAAAACAGCGATTCCTTTTTTCGTGCACGCGTCCAGATCGATCTGATCGGTGCCGATGCAGAAGGCGCCGACCGCGTCCAGACGAGTAGCGCGTGCTACAACACGCGGCGTCACCTTGGTCTTCGAACGAATGCCGAGGATAGAGATGCCCGCGAGCTTGCTGGACAAGGCATCTTCTTCCTCGACTCCCTGGGAGTGTTCGGTGACGGCGCAGCCTGCCTCGCGAAATTTCGCCGCAGCGCCGGGATGAACGTTTTCGAGGAGCACGACTTTTGACGCGAATTCTTTCATCTTTTTCATGGATGGACAATTAGCAGAACAGGGCGCTCAGTCACGGCTCCCGCCATCCACCTCAGAAGTTCTTTTCTATGATAGCGCATTCGTGTTTAGACGGGCCCATGAAGCCAAGGACGATAAAGGGCCACGGACGGAAGGCAAAAGCAGATTCTTCGTCGCGTTGCTCCCTGCCTGCCCGCCACGGCAGGCAAGCGGCAGGCAAGCCGTGCCTGCGGCAGGCAAGCTCAGAATGACAACGAAGTGCGAAGACGCGGCGTTTTGAGACGGGCCCTGCGAAGGCGGGGACGATAAAGGGCCGCGCGGCGGTAGGCAAAGGCCTTTGCCAGAAGACGCAAAAGCCTCACGTCAGCCAGCGCAAGTGCGGCGCTGGCGGGACGTGAGCTACAGGGACGCATCCGCAAAGGCGGAACGGCACAGGCAGATCGCTGCTGGCCGACGGCCCGTCGTGGGACGGGCCCTACGAATACAAAGCAAAAGGAATCACCGCGACGTGAGAACAGAGGCTAGTGTGCGCCGCCGCCGAGGTTGCCGAAGGGCCAGAGGCCGAACAACTTCAGGAATACGTCGTCGCGAGTCTTGGTTAGCATTTCGGCAGATTTTTCCGGAGGCCAGGGAGAAGCGAGACGCTCGGGGCGGTCGGCGATCCAGAAAGCGACGAGGGCCTGGACAGTGGCGTCGCGGTCGAGGACGGCTTCGTCAACTTTGTCGAATGTGTCGACGGGCGAATGGTGAGTGTAACGATACTCGGGCGAATCCTGATCGAGATTGATTCCGGGGAGGCCGGCAAGAATGAACGGACCGGCGTCGGTGCCGAATTCGGTCTTATCGTCGGCGGTGATTTTGCCGAAAGAGTTGAGCATGGCGGCGAAGCCTGAGGCGGCAGGAACAAGATCGTCGCGGCCGCCCATGTTGAGCGCGGTGACAGGGCCCTGGCCGTTGTCAAGAATAACGGCGGCGACGTGATTGGCCATGTCCGCTTTATGAGTTTTCACGTAAGCGAGGGAGCCGAGAAGTCCTTCCTCTTCTCCGGTGAAGAGAACGAAGCGAATGGTGCGAAGGGGCTTGAAGCCGGAACGGACGATGGCTTCAGCGGCTCCGAGAGTGGTGGCGACGCCCACGCCATCGTCCGTGGAGCCTTCGGCGAGATCCCAGGAATCGAGATGGCCGCCGACGACGATGATTTGTTCGGGATGCTCCGTGCCGGGAATTTCGCCGACGACGTTGGCTGTGTCGGCGGGAGCATCGCTGACTTTATTTTGAACGTTGATGTGGATGCGGACGGTTTTGCCGCGGGCGATGAGACGTTCGAGAATTTCCTGATCTTCGGCGGCGATGCTGACGACAGGAATGTCGTAATAGGTGTTGAAGCCGAGCGCGCCGGTGTGCGTCAGGTGCATGCCCTGGGATTTTCCGCCGCCCTGTCCGCCGATGACCGCCACCGCGCCAGCATCATGGGCTTTTTTGAGGAAGGGGCCAAACTCGGCAAAAGAGGCCATGCCGTTCTCGGGGCGCGGGCCTTGTTGCACAGCCATAAGAACTTTGCCGCGCCAGTTGCCGGAATTTTTTTCCTGCTCCTGTTTGAGATTGTAAACGTTGACGGTGACAACGTCGGCGTCAACGCCGCCGGCAGGAGTGGAGCCGACCCAGCCCATGGAATCGACCATGAGTTTGTGGGGAGCGGGCGAGACGATTTCGGCATCGGCGGAAACGCGCGTCCAGCCGCGAAAAATCTGCCAGGACTCGGGATGGACATTTCGCAGGCCGATTTTCTTCATCGTGTCGAGGCCCCACTGAATAGCGGCGTTGCACTGCGGTGAGCCGGTGACGCGCGCGCCGACGTCGTCGCTCAAGTCCTCTAGTTCACGATAAGCGTGAATGTCCAACATTCCGTGGCCGGCAATGGAGGAGAGCGCGGGAAGCATAGCCTCATCCGCGGGGGCTGAAAGCGCTGGACGATTCGCAGTGGCAGTGAAGGCGACGCTCCCGGCGAGAACGAGGGCGGCAGTGAGCGTGAGTGCGGGGAAAGTTGCGCGGTTCATTTTTTGGCTCCTCTACGTTGTCAACGATCCAATTTCCCTGGGGCGGCGGCCATTCTGTCAAATCGCGAGGCGACGCGCAAGGCGCAGACGCAGAGGCTGGCAAGTGCATCTAAGTTTTGTGGGCTTTTTTTAGGATCTGAAAAAAAAGCTCGTTGCAAAATCGAGAGCAATTTGAGTTGAAGGGCGCGAATTCAGCGGTAAAATGTACAGTTGCGGGCCGAAGAAGATGAAGCTGGTGTTGGATGATGATGTCCGCCACGAATAAGACCGGAACGAAGCTACATCTACTCTGAGAGACGAAGAGCAGCGACATCAGCGTTTCTTGTTCAGCCGCAATTTATCGAAAACACTTTTGAGTTTTTGGAACGTCTAATTAACCGGGGGATTACGTCCGGGTGGAAATGAAAAAAGGAGATAAGTCACATGAGTAAGGAAGTGTATCAAGTACGGCGGTGGGTGGGGGCGAGCTTGCTGATCGTTGCGCTGATCGCCGGAGCGTTTTTGGGCACGTGGGCAGTGCGGTGGGCGGGACAGAAAGTACTGGGGGCGCCGAAGGTTCCGTTGACGCTGGCAGGTAATGTTGATCCCGTTCGCCTGGGAACTTTCGCGAACGGATTTGCATCCGTCGTGAGGCCGGCGCTTCCGGCCGTGGTGAACATATCCACAACGAAAGTGATCAAGGTCCAGCAGAATATGCCCGGGTTCTTCAACGACCCATTTTTCCGGCAATTTTTCGGGAATCAATTCGGCGGACCGGGCAGGCCACAAACAGAACGGGAGACGAGTCTCGGCTCGGGCGTAATCATTAATCCGGATGGTTACATACTGACGAACAATCACGTTGTGGCTCACGGCGGAAATATCAAAGTGGTGTGGAATAACAAGAATTACTCGGGGAAAGTGGTGGGTACCGACCCGCTGACGGATATCGCGGTGGTGAAGATTGACGCGACGGGCCTGCCGACAATCGCGCTGGGAGATTCGTCGAAATTACAGGTGGGAGACGTGGTGTTTGCGATTGGCGATCCATTTGGGATTGGTGAAACAGCGACAATGGGAATCGTGAGCGCGACCGGCCGCAGCCTGAATCTTGAAAGCCAGGAACAGGGCAAGCAAGCGTATGAAGATTTCATTCAGACGGATGCGGCAATCAATCCTGGAAACTCCGGCGGGGCGATGATCGATCTGCACGGAGACCTGGTGGGAATCAATACGGCGATCATCTCGAGCGGCTCTTCGATGAATGGCGAAGGCGGAAACCAAGGAATCGGATTTGCGATTCCAATCAACATGGCGCGCAACATCATGGAACAGATTATTCAGCACGGGAAGGTGGAGCGCGGATACATGGGCGTTTATATCAATCCGCTGACACCGGAAATGGCGAAGGAGTTCAACTATAACGGCGGAGGCGGGGGCGCGCTGGTGGGCGATGTGACGCCGAGCAGCCCCGCAGCGAAAGCCGGAATCAAGCGAGGCGACATCATTCTCGGTTTGAATGGCGAACCGATCAACAGCTACGGCGATTTGACGGCGCGCATTGCGGGTACGGCGCCGGGGACTTCCGTTCAGTTGAAGGTGTTTCGCGATGGGAAGACATTTGAAGTGCCGGTCACGCTGGGCCAACTACCGGAGCAGGGCGGAACATCTGCCTCAGCCTCGGAAGCAGGTGGTTCGGGGGAAAACAGCAGCAAGGCACTCGAAGGCGTGCAGGTGGAGAACGTTACGCCGGAGATCAGTCAACAACTGAGTCTGCCTGCGTCGACCCACGGAGTGATCGTTGACTCGGTCGATCAATCAAGCGCTGCGGCGGAGGCCGGGTTACAAAGGCAGGACATAATAGTTGAAGTTAACCATAAACCTGTCAACAACATGGCGCAGTTCCGCGCAGCGATGACCGGCAGCGGAAATCAGCCAGTACTGTTGTTGGTTAGACCCGCGGGGCGGAGCGATGTGACGCAGTATATTCTGGTGGAACCTCAACCGTAAACGCTTGCATAACCGAATAGTTAGGCCAAGAGGCCCGGGAACTACGGGCCTCTTCTTTTTTTGCTTGGATTGTGTAAAAAATTTCATCCAGCAGGTGACAATCAGACAGAATTCGCGAAAGCAGGAAATCTTTACCTATGACTCGAGCTGACATTTACCCCCAGTACCGTAAGGGTTATGCAGAGTTTTTCGGGGACCTATACCCTCGCCTCCCGATTGACATTGTGCTAGAAGCGTATTCAGATAAGTTTGTAAGGGTGGGAAGCGGAAATGTGAGACGTACCGGGCATATGGAGCGAATCGTGCAGAGAAAGTGAACGGATGGAACTACGCGCACGATGGCGTGTTCTATAGCAAGGGAAAAGCAGAAAAAAACCACAGGGGGGAAACACTGGGGCAGGGGTTCACAGTAACGTTTAAGGCAACCAAGTTCGAGACTGGTACAATCGTACTATTCACCGAGCTGCTGGCTCCAGTACTACAATGTCGCTTGCGCCGATTAGCGTCTTAAGGTCAACGGGAAGGGCACCTGCGCGGGGAAAATTTTCTATGTCGTCGAACGGAAACGGACATTATCCAAATCCAAACTACGAAGCGCCTTTCACGCTGCTAACAGCGGGAAAGCCGCGCTGGCGCTCGTTCGGCGCCGGATTCGGCATCGAGTTCCTGGTGCTGGCGTGTGCGCTGTGGGTTCCGCTCTTGTTTCCGAAACAAATGGAAGTTGCCAAGCAATACATGATAACGGAAATTACCGCACCGCCTGTCCGGGCATGGAAGCCACAGCCCAAGGTGCGACCGAAACTTGTGCCGGTGAAGCGCGTGGAAGTGGCGAAGCTCGAGCCAGTGCCCGTGCCAGAACCACCGAAACCGAAAATGATCGAACCGGTGTTCGAGAAGCCGATTGTGTCGAAGCCGGTGATCCGCAGAAATCCAACGACAGCTCCGCAGGTGAATGTGTTTGCGCGAGCGGTACCTGACAAGCCGACGACGTCGCTGGGGAGTTCAGCGATGCCAGACTTGAAACAACCGAAGGCTCCCGTGCAAACGGGTGGGTTTGGCGACCCAGACGGATTACCTTCGAAAGCGAAGGTGACGCAGCCGGTTAATATTGCGCAGGCAGGCGGATTTGATATGCCGGTCGGGCCTGGCAAGGGAAACGGGACGGGGGGAGCGAAGGGCGTCCAGGGCGTTGTGGCGAGTGCGGGATTTGGTAACGGCACGGCAATCGCAGGCGGCGTAAGAAACGGCGGAAAGGTCCAACAGGGCGTGTTCGCCGACGATCGAGCGACGAATCAGCCGCATGTGCAGAAAACATCGAACGCGACGCCGCGTCAGGAAGGGCCAGTAATTCTTTTCAAGCCGAAACCAGAGTACACAGCAGAAGGAAGGCAATTGAAGATTCAGGGTGATGTTTTGTTGCAAGTGATTTTCAAGGCCTCGGGGGAAGTCCAAGTGGTGCGCGTAGTGCAAGGCTTGGGTCATGGGCTGGATGAGAACGCGGAAGCTGCCGCGCGAAAGATCCGATTCAAACCAGCTCGCCAAGATGGGCAGCCTGTCGATTTTCCGGCCAATGTTCGAATCGACTTCGAGCTAGCGTACTGATTGTGGATTGAGGGGGGAGCGGTTATGGGTAGCGGATTGCGGTGCGTTTTTGCTGCGGCCCTTGGGTTGGTATTCGCGGGGGGACTAGCAGCGCAGACTCAGCCGGCGCAAACGCCGGAACACCTTGTCATCACGCCGAGCCAGCCGGACACGGTGGCCGGAGTCACGGATAGAATCATCGCACGGGAACGCCAAGAAGTTGCCACGCTGCGTCGGTATAGCCCCATCGTAGAAACGTACATCCAGGACATGCGTCCGGATCCTCAGCTTGGCAGCGTGCCGGAGAAGGATCACTACTACCTCGGGGTGGCGGAATTAAGCAAGGGCGTTGTGGACCGCTCGATGCTTCCCAATCAGGACACAGGATGGAAGCACAAATTAAATCCGATCAAGGACATCACTTCGTTGCTGGGAAACTCGTACGTCCCGGCGGGATTCCTGCAGATGATTTTTGTGGATCCCGTTCATTTCGACAAGCAGCACTACAGGTTCGACTATGTCAGGAACGAATTTCTCGGGTCCGTGAAGTGTCTGGTATTCGACGTGACGCCGCTGCCGAAATCAGGTGACGGCAGGTTCCAGGGCCGGATTTGGGTGGAGAATCAGGATTATGCGATCGTGCGGTTCAACGGCGTATTCGTGCCTGTAGCGCGGACATTTGGCTGGAATCTGCACTTCGACAGCTGGCGCACAAATGTGGCGCCTAACCAATGGATTCCCTCCTACATCTACAGCGCCGAGTCAGATTTGAAGGATTTTCCGTTTGGACACGTACGTTACCGCTCACAAACGAGGCTGTGGGGCTACGATCTTAAGCTGGCAGGCCGTCAAACCGAGTTCAGTGATTTGCAGATTGAAGCTGCAAAACCCATTCAGGATCAAGCGGACGCATCGAAGGATGTTTCGCCGGTGATGGCGGAGCGGGAGTGGCAGCGCGAAGGCGAAGACAATGTGATCGAGCGGCTGCAACGCAACGGATTGCTTGCACCTTCAGGACCCGTCGATAAAGTGATGAGCACGGTTGTGAACAATCTGGAGGTGACGAACAATCTGGATATCGAGCCGGAGATTCGCTGCCGCGTGCTGCTGACTTCCACTCTCGAGGCATTCACAATCGGGCACACAATCGTGGTGAGCAGAGGCTTGCTGGACGTGCTTCCGGATGAACCGAGTTTGGCCGCCATACTGGCCCACCAGCTCGGCGGCGTGGTAACCGGTTCTCCGCTTCCGGATGCCTATTCGTTCAATGATACGACGATGGTCTCGACCGCCGATACGATGAGACGCATGTCGTTCCGCACTTCGGAGGGCGACGAAGAAATAGCGGCGAAGAAGGCTGTGGAGCTGCTGAAGAATTCGCCATACAAGAATCAGCTGGGAACTGCTGGACTGTTCTTGAAACAAGTTGCGGCGGAGCAGAAAAATCTGCCGTCACTGATCAGCGCGAATCTGGGTAATCATGTGTTCATGGCTTCGCAGTTGGTTCAAGCAGCACCGCAGTTGCAGCCCATGAAAATCGACCAGATTGCGGCCCTTCCCCTGGGTTCCCGAGTGGTTTTGAATTCGTGGGACGATACAGTGGACCTAGTAAAAACCAAACCAGTGCAACTACTTTCCGCACGAGAAAAAATGCCATTTGAAGTCACGCCATTTATGCCGTATCTGACACGCTATCAAAATTCGTCGGATGCGGCGGCCGCGGGCCCGACGAAGGCGGACGTGGCGAAACAGAACCCGCAAACTCAACAGAATCCTCAGTAGAACCAGAAGCGAATTTACGAAAAAAGCCCGGTGGCGGAGAATCGCTGCCGGCTTTTTGTTTTGCGCGGCGTTTTGTAGCGCGGAGCTTTGCAAGCTGGCTCGAATAAGAGAAACTTCCCTCTGAATGGCGCGGCAATCCCTGATTGAATTTTTGGACGAATATGGACGGCGCGGCAAGGAAATCGCCGTCACGCACCGGCGCGGCTATCGGATGGAGCGATGGTCGTACGGGCGAATTGCCGATACAGCACGCGGATTCGCGGGCGAGTTGGCGGCGCGCGGAATCGCTCCGGGAGAACGAGCGCTGTTGTGGGGAGATAACTGCGCCGAATGGGTGGCGGCGTTCTTCGCGTGCGTGCTGCGGGGCGTGGTGGTGGCGCCGATGGACCAGGGCTGCAGCGCGGATTTCGCGGCGCGCGTCGCGCAAACGGTGGACGCAAAGCTCGTGATTCATTCGCGGTCGGTGGATACAGGAAAAATCGAGAGACCGAAAGTTCTGCTGGAAGAAATCGAGGGAGTGAATTCCGACGCTACAGAAACGAAGTCGTGGCCGGGCGAGACGGGACGGAGGCGCGGCGATCCAGTGGAAATTGTATTTACTTCAGGCACGACGGCGGAGCCGCGCGGCGTGGTGCTCACGCACGGAAATATTCTGGCAAATATCGAGCCTCTGGAGGCGCAAATTCAGGACTATTTACGCTACGAGAAATTCGTACATCCGCTGCGATTTTTGAACTTGCTGCCGTTGAGCCACGTATTCGGCCAATTGATGAGCATGTTCATTCCGCCTCTGCTGGGCGGGACTGTGATTTTCCTGGACACGCTGGGTCCGGCGGAAGTGGCGCGGACGATCCGGCGGGAACGCGTGACGGCGCTCGTGTCCGTGCCGCGTCTGATCGAATCGTTGCAAGGGCAAGTGGAACGGGAAATGGAGGCGAACGGGTACATCGAGAAATTTCGCAGGAATTTTGCCGCAGCGGATGGCGAGAAATTTTTGAAGCGCTGCTGGCGGTTCCGCCGTGTACACAGGCAATTGGGCTGGAAATTCTGGGCGCTGATTTCGGGCGGCGCGGCGCTGCCGGAAAATGTGGAGACGTTTTGGCAGCGGCTGGGATTCGCGGTGATTCAAGGCTATGGGTTGACGGAAACGACTTCGCTGGTGAGCGTGAATCATCCGTTCCGTACAGGCAAGGGATCGATCGGCAAAGCGATGCCGGGAATGGAAATCAAGCTGAGCGCGGACGGCGAAATCCTGGTACGCGGAGAAAACGTCGCGTCGGGCTACTGGCAAGCGAGGCACCTTGATGCGATGGCGGATGCCGAGGGGTGGTTTCGCACGGGCGACCTAGGCGAGATGGGCACGGAAGGTAATCTTTTTTTCAAGGGACGGCGGAAGAACGTGATTGTGACTCCGGCGGGGATGAATGTTTATCCCGAGGACCTGGAAGCGACGCTGCGGCAGCAAACGGGCGTGCGCGATTGCGTGGTGGTGGGAGTCGAACGCGGCGGAAACGCGGAGGCGTGTGCGGTGCTGCTGCTCGAGAATCAGGCGGATGCAGCGGCGATTGTGGATGCGGCGAACAAATCGCTTGCGGAATACCAGCGAATGCGGCGATGGGTCGTGTGGGAGGAACCGGATTTTCCGCGGACGCCGACGCAGAAGCCGTTGTTGCCACGCATACGAGAAGTTGTTGCCGCAAAATTGGGAGAGGTGAAAGCGAACGTTGGCGAAGAGAAACCGAGCGCCATTGGAGATTTGATTTCGAGTGTGACGCGGCGAGGGAATTCGCGAGTGTCGGAGGATGCCGATCTCGAACGCGATTTGCATTTGAGTTCGCTTGACCGCGTGGAGCTGATGAGCGCGCTCGAAGAAAAATATCAGGTGGATCTGGGAGAGACGAGATTTGCGGACGCGAAGACGGTTGGCGAACTCGAACGGTTGCTGCACGAGCGGCCGGCACGCCCGAAGACGTATAAGTTTCCGCGATGGGCGCAACAATGGCCCGTCACATGGATTCGCCTGGCGATTTATTATTTGCTGGTGTGGCCAGCGACGATGCTGCTGGCGCGTCCGACGATTCGCGGGCGGGAAAATTTGCGCGGGATTCGCGGGCCGATATTAGTTGTGGCGAATCACGTGACGTACGTGGACATTGGATGCGTGCTCGCGGCGTTGCCTGCATCCTTTCGTAACCGGCTGGCGACGGCAATGGAAGCAGAAAGGCTGTATGGAATGCTACATCCCCCGAAAGGGATGAATTTGTTCATGCGGATGGTGAACCGCATGGATTATTTTCTGGTGATCGCGCTGTTCAATGTGTTTCCGCTGCCGAAACAATCGGGATTTCGCGAGAGTTTCGCGTTCGCGGGGGATTTGGCCGACCGCGGCTGGAGCGTGCTGGTGTTTCCCGAAGGCGCGCGAACGAAAGATGGGAAACTGGCGGCGTTTCGCGGAGG
>DATEHB010000129.1:0-12890 GCA_035279805.1 Candidatus Acidiferrales bacterium | reverse complement strand
AGATTCATCGTCGCCTGATTCAATTCGTCAATGCGCGCCCGCACTAATTTGTAATCCGTTTCCGCGGCGGCATCGCGCAAAGCGGCAACAGAACGGTCAATCGCCGCGCGCTCTTCGCGCGAAAGCCCAGCGGCATGAACGCCCGAGAGCGCCTTCTCCGTCGCGCGCAAAATCGCGTCCGCTTCGTTGCGTGCTTCGATGATCTGCCGCTGCTCGAAATCCTGCTCCGCGAATTCAATCGACTCTTCGAGCATCCGCTCCATCTCCGCATCCGTCAGGCCGTAACTCGGCTGCACTTCGAGCGTGCTCTGCTCGCCGGTGCGCAAATCGCGCGCGGCAACTTGCAAGATTCCATTCGCGTCGATCAGGAATTTTACTTCGACGCGCGCCAGACCCGCGGGCCCCGGCGGAACTTTCAATTGGAATCGCGCGAGCGAGCGGCAATCGGCGGCAAGTTCGCGCTCGCCCTGCAAAATGTGAATGTCGATGCCGGTTTGATGGTCGACGCCGGTCGTGAACAATTCCTGCGCGCTCGCCGGAATCGTCGAATTCCGCGGAATCAGTTTCGCCACCACACCTCCCATCGTTTCGATTCCGAGAGACAGCGGCGTCACGTCGAGCAGCAGCATGTTTTTCACGCCGCTCTCCAAAATGTCCGCCTGCACGGCGGCGCCTAGGGCGACGACTTCATCCGGATTCAATTCGCAATGCGGCGCGCGACCAAAATAATCGCCGACGGTCTTGCGCACCAGGGGAATTCGCGTAGAGCCGCCCACCAGCACCACTTCATCCATTTCCGACGGCTGCATTTTCGCGTCGGCCAGCGCCATTTTCACTGGCGCCATGGTCCGCGCGATGATCGGGGCAATGATTTCCTCGAATTCGACGCGCGCGATTTCACGACTGTAAACACGATCATCCGGCAACGCAAATCGAATCGTGGCGCGTGGCGCGCTCGAAAGCTCGTGCTTGGTGTGAATCAACGTCTTGCGCAGTTCCTGGACAGCTTCCGGATGCCGCTCACAATTCATTCCGTATTTCTTTTCGATTTCGTCGCGCACCATCGCCGAGAGCGCGTTGTCGATGTCGTCGCCGCCCAGGTGCGTGTCGCCGTTTGTCGCGAGCACCTGATAAATGTCGCCCTCGGCCGTCGAAATCAGCTTCAAAATCGAAATGTCGAACGTGCCGCCGCCGAAATCGTAAACCGCAACGCGGCCGCGACGCTGCCTGTGCAATCCGTAGGCGAGCGCTGCCGCCGTCGGCTCGTTCACCAGCCGCAGCACTTCGAGGCCAGCCAATCGCCCCGCGTCTTTCGTCGCCTGACGCTGCGCATCGTTGAAATACGCCGGCACGGTGATGACTGCGCGGTCCACTGTGTCCTTGAAAAAATCCTCCGCCCACGATTTCAGCTCGCGCAAAATGAACGCGGAAATCTCCAGCGGCGTAAAATATTTGTCGCCCAGCTTGACGCGAATCACGCCGCGGCTCTTTTCGTCGATGCGGAACGGAAAGATCTTCAGCTCGTCGCGAACGTCGTCGACGCCGCGCCCCATCAGCCGTTTCACCGAATAAATCGTGCGGTTTGACTGCGTCAGCAACCGCCGGCGCGCGGGCTCGCCCGCGACGATCGTTCCATTCGCGTCCAGGCTCACCACCGACGGGCACAGCGTCTCGCCATACGGCCCCGGAATGCACCGCGGCTCGCCCGTCTCTGGATCCACGAACGCGATCAGGCTGAACGTGGTCCCCAGGTCAATTCCGACCATTCTAGGCATTTCGGGTTTTCTCCTGTACTGCGGCCGGACGTGACCTGTGGCCCGCGCTCCGTGACTCCGTGTGCCCCTCGGTCATTGCGGTTCCGCAGCGAGCGAGTAAGAGCGCCAAGCATTTGTCCAACTGAACTGCAATTCTGTTCCAGTCGCCGGAACTCCTCGGCCGGCAGGAATCGCAGATCGCTGCTCAGCATCAGGAAATACCGCGTCTCTTCGAGCGACCCGTTCGAAATAGCCAAGAACTGCAAAAGTTCCCCCGTACCCCTTCTTCCAAAACCCTCAGCTATATTTGCAGGCACGGATGCCGCGGCTCGCCGCAATTGAGACGTAATTCCGAAACGCTCGCGCTCCGGAAACTCTGTTGTGACTCGATATACATCGAGCACCAGCGCGTGCGCTTTCTGCCAAACTTCCAGTTCGCGAAAACTTTTAATCATCGGCTTCCACTTTCACGAACCACGGGGCACGAGCCGCGGATCACGTTGCTAATTCCTGCGCGACATTGCGCACCAAATTTCTGATATACGACCGTCGGTTCAACACTTCGTTCAACTTTGCACTAACCCTGCGCCGCGCGGCTTGATCCGCTTCCGCATCAATCGTCTGGTCCCATTCGCCAAAAACGTTCTGCAACTCCGCATCCACCTCTTCCAGTTTTTCCTGAAAATTCCTCTGCGCCTCCGCGAGCCTTCCACGCAACTCGCTCAAATCCCCGCCGGCGCTTCTGGCTTCGCGCAATTCATCGAGCGATTCATTCAGCTCGAAAACTTCCTCCAGCAGTTCCGGCGGCGCTTGCTGCTTCGTGGTGCCTTCTTTGCGGACGCCTTCGCGCAGCAGCAAATATTCAACGCGCAGAACTGGCTCGCGCAGGGTGCGATACGCGTCGTTCAATTCCGACGAGCGCTCCAGCGCAAGATTCCGCTCGAATTCCGACGCCTTCACAAAATTATCCGGATGCAGCTTCCAACTTAATTGATGGAATCGCTGCTCGAGCGCAGTTTCGTCGATTTTCAGTTTTTGCGGCAATCCGAAAAACGCGAAGTAATCCGCGCCTGGCACGAGCGGCTGAATTTTGCCGCACGCCGCGCAAAAATGCTCTTCGTTCACCGCCGCTTTGCAGCTCCAGCAAACCCGCTGGGGCGGGCAAGCTTGACCCGGCGCAGCGCCGGTTTGTGTTTTTGTGGAGCTCATGGATGATTTTTCTCGATCGAGTTTCTTGCGAGGTTAGCTCAGTCCGGCATTCGGCGCTCTGAAATTCCCCAGACGCAGGTGTACAGAGGAAGCAGAATCAGGCCGTGAAGGAACTCCCGCAGCCGCAGCTTCGCGTCGCCTGAGGATTCTGGAAAATGAACCCCTGCCGCACAAGCGTCTCTTCGAAATCGAGGGTGGTATCAGCGAGATACAGAAAGCTTTTAGCGTCCACGAAAACGCGCGCGCCATTTTCCTCGATCACTTTGTCGCGATCGCGCGCCTGCGTCTCCAGCCGCATCGCATACGACAGCCCCGAGCATCCGCCGCCCTGCACGCCCACGCGCAGTCCGCCGGATTCGGGCGGAACGCCTTCCTTAGCGAGCAACTCGCGGATTTTCTCCGCCGCTTTTTCAGTGACGTGAATCATAAATTCCTATGCGAAAACGCCAACTGCAGATTCCTCGTCGCCACTCTTCGCTTCCGCGAAGAGCGGATCGCTCCTCGGAATGACAAATAGAGCTTACGAACTCCCTAGCTGTGCGCCTGCGCCGCGTTTGCCTCGGCAGCCTTTGCGTCTTCGCCGGCCTTTTTCTTCCAGTCGGAAATGGCCGCCTTGATCGCGTCTTCCGCCAGCACGGAGCAGTGGATCTTCACCGGCGGCAGCGAAAGCTCGCGGACGATGTCCGTGTTCTTGATGGACAGCGCCTCTTCGACGGTTTTCCCGCGCACCCATTCGGTGGCGAGCGAAGAGCTCGCAATCGCCGAGCCGCAGCCGAACGTCTTGAACTTCGCTTCCTCGATCACGCGCGTGTCGGGATTGATTTTCATCTGCAACTTCATCACGTCGCCGCATTCCGGCGCGCCGACGAGCCCCGTTCCCACGTTCGGATCCTTCTTGTCGAGCGACCCCACGTTGCGCGGATTGTTGTAGTGCTCGATTACTTTGTCACTGTAAGCCATCATTGCCTCCAGAAATTTCGCCCAAACTTGCTAAACTCAAAAGCGAACAGCAGATTCCTCGTCGCTACCCTTCGCTCCGCGAAGCGTAAATCGCTCCTCGGAATGACAATCGCTTTCTGAGACAGTTTCCATTACTCCGTTTACTTCACGACATGCCAGCTACCGCCGACCTCACGTACTCCAGTCGCGTCCGTCACGCCGTCTTCCAATTCATTTTGCTGACGTCCACACCCTCTTCCTTCGCCATCTCGTACAGCGGAGAAAGCTCGCGCAAGCGATTCACGGTTTCGACTACGCGATTCGCCACGTAATCGACTTCTTCTTCCGTGTTGAATCTGCCAATTCCGAATCGAATCGACGTGTGCGCCAAATCTTCGCCGACACCCAGCGCCTTCAGCACGTAGCTCGGTTCGAGCGTCGCCGAAGTGCAAGCCGAGCCGCTTGACACCGCCACGTCGTTGATCCCCATCAGCAGCGATTCGCCTTCCACATACGCGAAGCTGATATTGATGTTGTGCGGCAGGTGATGCTCCATCGTGCCGTTGATGAACGTCTCATCCAGCTTCGACATGATGGCTTCCTTCAACCGGTCACGCAATCCGCTCAGCTTCTTCGTTTCCTCGGCCATTTCCAGCCGGCACAGCTCGCACGCCTTACCGAATCCGACGATGCCCGGAACGTTCAGCGTGCCCGAACGCATGCCGCGCTCGTGTCCGCCGCCGTCGACCATCGCGGTTAGTTGCACGCGGGGATTCTTGCGCCGCACGTACAGCGCGCCCACACCCTTCGGTCCGTAAAGCTTGTGTGCGGAAATCGAGAGCAAATCGATGCCGTCCTTCTGCACGTCCACCGGAACTTTACCGACGGCTTGCACGGCGTCACTGTGGAAGAAAATGCCCTTTTCTTTCGCGATCTTGCCAATCTCCGCGATCGGTTGAATCACGCCGATTTCGTTGTTCGCGTACATGATCGAAATCAAAATCGTCTTGGGAGTAATGGCGCGGCGCAAATCATCCAAATTGATGCGCCCGTCTTTCTCCACCGGCAAATACGTCACTTCACAGCCTTCTTTTTCCAGGCGTTTGCAGGTATCGAGCACGGCCTTGTGCTCGGTCACTTGCGTGATGATGTGATTGCCTTTCTCGCGATACATTTCCGCGACGCCCTTAATGGCCAGATTGTCTGACTCGGTCGCGCCGCTTGTGAACACGATTTCTTTCGGCGTCGCGCCAATCAACTGTGCGATTTGCGCGCGTGCATTTTCGACCGCCTCTTCGCCCGCCCAGCCGAACGCATGATTGCGGCTCGCCGCGTTCCCGAATTTTTCGGTAAAATAAGGCAGCATTGCATCCACCACGCGAGGGTCCACCGGAGTGGTCGCGTGATTGTCCATATAAATCGGTAGTTTAATTGCCATTCCCCTCTCCCCCTAAACTCTCAGCTCGACCACCTCGGAAGCCGGGGCGTCGTCAGCCATTTCCGAAATTGTGACTTTGCTCAGCATCTCAAGAATGCTGTGATTCACTTTACGAAGCGGTTCTTTGACGGTGCACGTATGCGTTTGATCGCAATTTCCGTGATGCGTCACGCAGGATGTGAGCGACACTGGCCCGTCAATCGCATTGATCGTTTCGAGCGCCGTGATAGTTCGCGCGTCGCGCCCAAGCGTGTATCCACCGCTGGAGCCGTGCCGCGCCACCACCAGACCCACACGCGCCAGCTTTTGGAGCACCTTCGCCATTAGCGGCGCGGAAATGCCATACAGCTCGGCGATGTCCGAGGCGCTGCATGAGCCGTCGTTCGGATGCGTCGCCAAATGCTTCAAGGCGATGAGCGCATAATCCGATTTTTTAGATAGCTTCAACATCGGGATGACGTGACTGGATATACGACCCACCCAGTCGCATATTTATTCTAGGCGGCCGGGCACTTCTTGTCAAGCGGCATGATCACCGCAAGCCCTATGTTGCCATACACTTAAAACAGGACTAAAAAGGTCGGGGATATGGGAACCCACAACACCAGCGAAAGGTCGAAATTCCGGCTCTAACGGGCCGTTTGACACGCTAAACGGCCAATCCTGTTGCGACGCGGCGGCGTCTAGTTTGCCGTGGTTTTCCTCGATACCACGGTTGCAGCTTCAGCCGTGCCTTTCTGCAGCATTTGTGCGGCCTGTTGCACCGTAATGTCGGGTGCCACGCGGCGGTAGTTAGACTCCACTGTTTTCTCGCGTACCGCAATTGTCTTGAAGAAAAGCGCCTTTCCGGTCAACTCGGTTTCCAGAAAAGTCATGTCCCAGTGGCCGCGCGCAACTCTTCCCAACCGGACTTCAAACGTCCCGCCTTTGTCGAGGTGGCCCAGTATTCCACCGCCGAACTTCACTTCGCTCGTCAGTGTTCCCTTCATTTGCGCCAGGCGCTTCACGCTTGTGTCGAGAAGCATTATGCCGGCCATGTGGTGGAAGACCTCAGCTTCGTGCGACGAAGCGTGGAACTTCGGATTGGGCTTGAATGTCAGCTTGACGACGCTGCCTTTTCGTCCTGCATAGGTATAGAGCAACGCGTCGGGCAGCATCTCGAGGAGCTTTGCTTCCTTGTCGTCGTCTTCTTTTTGGGTTTGAGCCGCCTGCTTTTGCGCGTCTGGGTCGGCCAGCAGTTTCTTAATCCGTGCATTCTCGGCGCTTTGTTGTTCGGCGTTCAACCGCTTACCATTCACAGCCAGCAGCCGGCCTACCTCGCCATGTTTCGTTTCGATCACATCTTGCAATTCCTTCTTGCCGTCTTTCTCGGTTAATTTGCTGAACCGCCACAACGTGTTATCGCTTTGTTCCGCCCTCAATTCGTTTGCGAGCACCTCCCGCGCCAGTTGCTGCGCGTTGAGTTTTCCGCTAACACTCGCGCCGCCCTTTGGCTTCGCCTTCAAGTTCGAACTCTGCGCCGCTGCCGAGACATGAGCGCCTGTTGAAATCGCCGTAATGGCGAAAAATGCGAAACTCAGCCAAACTGCCCCGTTGATGACCATCCGGCACTTGCCATTCGCCCGAAACATGCAGCCTCGCTTTCTTGGCTTTCCACCGGACACCTGCGCCTCACCCGGCAAACAACTCGTGCGTCCATGCCCCTGCCTCGAAATTAAGATGTTTTCGACGGGTGGAAAGCCACTATTGGCGACCAGTCAGGGGAAAGAAAACCAACACACGCGCCAGGGCCGGGCGAGGTTGCCGCGGAATCGAGAGCGCCTTTAGGTCTGAACGACGCGACAGCCTCAGGGCTTCCAGCGTTCGAGAAAGTTCTCGATGTCCCTTGGCTCCACCTTGGAAGTATTTTCGAAATCTGCCTGCTTCTGCGACACCAGCAAATGTCCGCCACTGTCGAGCACGGCCAGGACGGGCACACCCTTCTTGAGTGGTATCTGGTATTTCTGCACGAGGTCGAGATTCTTGTCGTACTCGCCGATGTTGATTTGCACGATGATGTAGTTGCGCTCGAGAATTCTGGCGATTGCAGGCAGGTGGAACGCCGCATCGAGCACGTGGCAGTCGTAACACCAGTTGCCGCCGAAATCCAAAATCACGCGCCTGTGATTGCGCGCCGCCGCCGCAAGCGCAACACCAATGTCTGTGTGCGCTTCCGACGGATCTGGATATAAACCCGGCTTAGGTGCAATCGGCTGCGGCAACCGCGCCAGGTTCGTTCGCTGCGTCGCCACAATCAACCATTTGCCATTTTGTTGGAGCCAGTACTGCGCCATCGATGCAAACAGTTTCCGCGGTCCGGCATTTGGCCCGATTGTCGCTTCCAACGTAAAAACCACTCGCTGAATTCCCGGCTGCGGCGCGTCCACTCGAATAATTTTGATCGAGAGCCGCAGGAGCCCCGCAGCTCTCACGGCCGCCCAGAAGCTCGGCTCCGCGGCGGCATCGCGGCTTTCGCCCTTGGGCGTCACGCTTATCGCCGGCGGCTCGCTGCTGTAGAGCGCCCTCAACGCAGCCGTGTTGCCCAAAAGCAGCGCGGTCTTCCACGTCTCAAGCGGCGCAAAGCTCGGTGCGGCATCGGATTCCTGCTTGCTTGCCTTTCCACGTTTCGCCGCGTTCTGCCATTCCGCGCCGGCGCCCATTGCAAGGCTGCAAATCATGGACACCATTAGCAGTGGCATTGCGATGCCGGTCCATTTGGAGAGTGCCGTTGCGTTTTTTCTCCCCGTCATCAGTGGCCAGTCATTTTAGTCCCAAACACCTCGGAACACTCATCGAGCTCGTGCCTCCGAACCGCGGCGGCCCTGGGGCACAGTTTGCCCTTTCACGCTGTCATGACTCGGTCTAGAATCTTTAGGCCGCTCCTCGAAGAAGGACAGCTGCTGAAAAAGATGATCCGCTTTTCAGACATTCCAAACACACGCGAAGAACGCGCCGATGGTCTCCAGCAATTCGCCCTGGGCCACCTCGAGATCAGCGTGATGGAGATTCTCTGGTCGCGCGGCGAATCCAGTGTGCGCGACGTGATTCACCAGCTTCCCCGCACGCTCGCCTATACGACTGTGATGACCACACTCGACCGTCTCTATAAGAAGAATCTGCTCGAACGCCGCAAGTCCGAACGCGCTTTTCTCTACTCCCCTCGGCTCTCACGAGGGGAATGGGAGCGAAAGCGCGCCGGCGACCTTGTTGCTGGCTTCCTGGCAGGCCCGCAGCCCTCGCGCGACTTGCTGGTCTCGTGTTTGGTAGAAGCGGTGGGCCAGTATGACAAAGCCCTTCTGGACGCGCTCGAAAAGAAAATCCGCACCAAGCGCAAAGAACTTTTTCGACGGGGCCAATCATGATTCTTCCCTATATGATCAGGCTCGTTTGCCTCTGCTTCGCGTCATTTTTCTGGATTTATGAAGCGTTGACTGTAACCTCATGGATTTTCGCGCCCTCGACGATCCACCTAGCGTATGCGATGAGGCCGCGTTTCGCGGCTCGTCTGCTGTTTGGAGTGCGCCTGCTGCCTGTTGCCGTCGCAGCTTTCGTTGTGGCCGCGCTTTGCGTCCCCAGTTATTTGTGGCTTGAGCCGGATGCGAATGCGGAACGCGTCGGCATCGCGTGCTGTGTGTCCGCTGTTCTCGGCTTTGCGATCTGTGTTCTCTCGCTTGTGCGCGTCGTGCGCGCCATTTTTATCTCGCTTCGTTACCGCCGCCAGTGCGAACGGGAGGGTCGTGCCACGACGATCTCAAACGAGCAAACACCGGCGCTCGTCGTGGAAACTGAAGGTGCGATGCTGGCTCTTGCGGGCGTCATTCGTCCACGAATCGTCGTATCGCGCGGCGTGCTGCAAGCCCTCTTGCCGGATCAGCTGGATGCCGCCCTGGAACACGAGCGCGCACACCAATTTTCGCACGACAACCTCAAGCGTTTCCTTTTGCTCCTCGCATCAGGCACTTTTCCGCTTGCGCGCGGATTCGTTGCCATGGACCGCGCGTGGGCCCGGTTCACCGAATGGGCTGCCGACGACCGCGCCGCCGCGGGAGATTCGCAACGTTCGCTTTCTCTCGCTGAGGCGCTCGTGCGCATCGCGCGTATGGAAGCGCCCGCGGGAAAATCCTTGTTCGTCAGTTCTCTGATCGAGGAAGGCCGGGACCTTTTCGTCCGCGTCAATCGCCTTCTTGGCCTTGAACCCTCTACCGAAAATACGCCTCGCAAAAAGCATACACTGCTTGCCGGTATCTCCTTCGCTGTCGCAATCCTTCTGCTCGCTGCCATCATGCGTCCGGCCACGCTTTACTCCGTGCATTACCTGCTTGAGCACCTGATTCGATAACTCTCCGCTTCAGTAACTGAATTACGGCCAGTGGTAGTAGTTTCGTGCACAAAGTAATCTGCAGACTGAAATGAAGCGGATACTTACCTTCGATCGTGTGCGTGTGTGCATGAAGAAAACGCGTCAGGTTGTCATTTTCATTCTTGCGATAATTTTCCTGGCGCCGTTATCGCGCTCACAGAATTTTCGCGGCAGCATCGTCGGCACGGTGCAGGACCCAACCGGCGCCCGCATACCTGCCGCGAAGATCTATGTCCAGGCACTCGAAGCAACTCTGAAGCGGCAAGCGTCCAGCGGCGAAGAAGGAAATTTCCGCATCGACGATTTGCCGCCCGGGGCTTATCGCGTGATTGTCGACTCGCCGGGATTCACCGAAGCGAGCACTGATATCGACGTGATCGTCAGTTCCGCGCGCAACGTCGCCGTCACGCTGAAGCCCGCGCCCCTTCAGCAGACGGTCAGCGTCGCGGCGCAATCTTCCTCCATCACCACGCAGCAAATCGACGTCACCAGCGACGTTCACGGCGGCGCTGTCTCATCGCAGGACCTGGAAACAATTCCGCTCGCCCATCGTAGCTTCGCCAATATTGCGTATCTCGTTCCCGGAACCGAGCCCGTCGAGCCTTCCGATCCCACCAAGGCGCGCATCACCGCCGTTTCGTTCGGCGGCAGCTCAGGACTGAACGACGTCCTCTCCGTTGACGGCGGTGACAACTCCGACGATTACATCGGCGGGTTCCTGCAAAACATTTCTCCCGACGCGATCCAGCAGTTCGCCGTGCAAACCTCGCAGGAGAACGCCGACACGGGGCGCACCGTCGGAGGCGCGGTCGTCATCACCACGAAGCGCGGCACTGATCAGTGGCACGGAGACGCCGCGTTTTATGAACGCGCCGCCGCGCTCAACGCGCGCTACCCTATCGAAAATCCCGCGCCGCTGCCGAAGCAGCCTTTCTCGCGGCAAAATTACATCGCCACGCTCGGCGGCCCCATCGTAAGAGAGAAACTTTGGTTTTTTACGTCGTTCGAATACGTCCGCGAAAACGCCAGTATCGCGTACAGCCCGGCGAGCCTTGTGCAATTCAACGCGCTTGCGTCGCTCGCTTCGCAAGGCCTGATTCCCAGCGTGAATTCAATCGCTGTTCCAAATAACGTTCCGGTTCCCTTTCGTGACTACCTCGGCAGCGCGCGCTTCGACTGGGCGCAGTCGGCAAACTCGCAATGGTTCTTGCGCGGCTCGGTGGACAATTACACCACGCGAAACGACCTCGTCCAGCAGGCCACGCTTCCCTCCACCGGAGCCAGCTCATACGCCAAGTATTTGAATCTCGTTCTCGGCCAGGAATACACTTTCAGCCCCACGTGGCTCGGTGCGTTCACGTTTGACGCGAGCGGCCTGCATCACACCGAAGCGCGCGACGCGAATCTGGGCTTCGCGCTCGCCTTTCCCTTCAGCTCCACGTTTCAAACCATTTCCGGCTTCGAAACTTTCGGCGACAATCAATTCGTCACGCCCATCACCGCGTTCCCCGTCCTGCGCAACCAGGAAAAATATCAATTTCGGTACGACGTGAGCCATGCCTCGGGTAAGCACGCTCCGCGTTTCGGCATCGACTTCATTCACGAGCCGGTTTTGAGCGGCGCGCTCCCAGCAACCGCCGAGAATCTCACCACCTTCGTGATGAATCCCACGGACTATCTCGGCAATTCTCAGCAATTCACCGCGGATCGCACATGCATGACGAGCGGCGGCTTTCAGCCAACGTCCGGCACAACGTGCACTTCGACTCCAGCCGGCGACGGCAGTTTCAACCAAAGTGTGCAGCGAATCGGATTTTACGCGGAGGATTCCTGGCGCATTACGCCGCACCTCACCATCAATCCCGGGCTGCGTTACGACACCACATTCGGACTTTTCTCCGCCTCGGGACGCACGCAACTCGACAATCCAGCATTCCTCACGCTCAAAGCTTTGCAAATTCCGCTCATCACGGGCGCGCCGCACGACTATCGCGGACAGATCGCGCCGCGCCTTGGCATCGCCTACTCACTGGGAAATTCCGGCACAACTGTGATTCGCGGGGGCATCGGCCTCTACTATAACGACCTCGCGCAAAGCGGCTGGGTCACTGCATTTCAAGCCGTGAACACGGACCCGGCCACCTTGGGACCTTGCGTCAATCCGGGCGATCCCGGGTGCATCCCTGGCGCGGCCAATGGCGGAGCAGGGGCGATCATCGACCCGCATTACAAGACTCCGTACGCGCTGCATGCCAGCGCCGGAGTCGAGCACGCGTTCAACAAAAATTGGATCGCGAGCGCCGATTGGACGCACGAGCAAGGCGTGCATGCCTATCGCCGCTACGAATACAAAGCGGGGTTTACGCTCTTTTCACCGAATCCGAGTTTCCAGAGTGATGTTCCGGACTTGACCGTCTTTCGCAGCGACAATCGCTCGCGCTATGACGCGCTTTCGATTCACGTGCAGGGCAACGTTTCGCGGCGCGCAAACTTGATTGTGAACTACACGCTCGGCAGCGCGGACACGTGGGGGTGCATCCTCGGCGAGCTTTTCGATTACGTGAATGGTGTTTGCAATCCGCTCAACGCATTCGCCAGAGGCGACTACGGCCCGTCAGGCGAAGATATACGCCACCGGCTTGTTATCGCGGGGATTTTTCATACTCTCGGCGGCTTTGAAATCAGCACGCTTTCACAATTCGAGAGCGCGCGGCCATTCACCATCACAACACCCGCGGACGTGAATGGCGTCGGCGACGCGCTCAACGATCGCGCCGTGATCAACGGCGTCCAAACCAGCCTCGACGAATTTCGCGGCGCACCATACATTCAAGTCGATATGCGCGTTAGCCGCCCGTTCAAGCTCGGTGAACGCTTCACCGCGACGCCCTTCATCGAGTTCTTCAACCTCTTCAACCGCAACAATCCCGGCGCGAATTACGTCACGAATCTTGCCGCGCTTCCCACTCCGGTGAACGATCTCACCAATGCCACCGCGTTCTGCCTGAATGCGTCCTGCACGCAAACGCGGGCCATCACCAGCCTCGATCAGTTGCGCGTCCCCGCCGGAGCCCTCGGCGATTTCTTCGGCCCCGGCACCACCGTTGGCATTCCCTTCGCCGCCCAACTTGGCGCTCGTTTCACCTTCTGA
>DATEHB010000128.1:0-8521 GCA_035279805.1 Candidatus Acidiferrales bacterium | reverse complement strand
TGGCTCCCGAGAAAATCCGCGGCGTCGCGTCGATCAATCGCGGAAACACATTGAAGATCGTGACCGCGTTCCAAGGCTTCCCTTCGCGTGTCGCGCATCCCCGCCGGTTCAGCTCCTCCGCCATTCGCGGCAGTGAAATGTCCTGCACAATAAGCTCCATCATCGTGTTGAGAGTGCGCATCTCGTCGGGGTCTTCTTCCAAATGTGCGCAGTCGCTCGCCACGCGAAACCCAAACGGAGGCTCTTCGAGCCGCCGGCTCGGAGCCGCGTCCGCATCTCCGGCGCCTTCGCTTTCGCGCTCCCATTCCAGCGCCGCCAGCCGCCAACCCGCCGCATACTTCCGCTGCATGTCATCCAGATCCAGCTTTCCGTGAACCACTTCCCGTACCCGTTCCATCTTCGCCATGATTTTCCTCCTGTAGCTCACGTCCTCCCGATTGCTGTTTATCGGGGCTTACGTGAGGCCTCCTTCATGTTCTTGTGAAGCGTGCTGACTCCGCTCGATGAATCAAATCCTCTTATTGCTTTCGTCGTTCAACTCTTAACTTTCGACTATTGACTCTCAACTATCACCGGCTTCTCGCTACTGATCTTCGCCATTTGCTTTTCGCCCTGGCTCGCTTTCGTCCTTCAACTCTCAACTTTCGACCATTGACTCCCGGCTCGCATCGCCTGCCTTAACTGACCACTGGTCACTGTCCACTAAATTTTCACTCGTATCTTAGCGCCACCATCGGATCCACCCTCATAGCCCTTCGCGCAGGCAAATAACACGCCGCAACGGCAACCGCAGCTAGCATCACTGGAACGCCCACGAAAATAACGGGATCCGTCGCGGAGACTCCGAAAAGCAAGCTCGCCAGCAAGCGCGCCAGCGCAAACGCCAGCAAGAGCCCGATGCCCAGGCCAATCACAGCCAAGCGGATTCCCCGCGCCGCAATCCATCGCAGCACCTGTTTCGGCTGCGCACCCAGCGCGAGTCGTACTCCAATTTCGTGTGTGCGCTCCGTCACCGAATGCGCCATCACGCCATAGACACCCGACGCAGCCAGCACCAGCGCGATGAATCCCAGCACGCCCATCATCGCGGCAATAAACGAAATGCCGATCAACTCTTCGTACGTCAGCCGCGCCAGCGTCTTCGGTTCGTAAATCGGCTGCTGCGCGTCAACCGTCCGGATTTTTGCGCGCACGGCGGGAACGAAACTCAGCGAATCGCCTTTCGTGCGCACCAGAAACGCCTCGTATCCATCGGCGTGCTGCGCATAAGGTGAGTAGACAACCCCGTCCACCGCTTGAAGATATGGGTTGTATTTCGCATCCGCGACAATGCCAACAATCGTCTGCCAGGGTGCTTTCGTCTCGGGCTGTCCCTGCTTGATTTGTTTCCCAATGGCATCTTCGCCGGGCCAATAACGTTCGGCCATCGCGTGATTAATAATCGCCACGCGCTGTGAATTTGCGCCGTCGGCGTCTGTGAATTCACGCCCCCGCACTAAGGGCAAATGCAGCGTCCGAAAATAATTTGGACTGATCGATTCCGCCAGCGCGATGTGCCTCAAGTCGGATGTGTGCGTCTTTCCTTCGGCTGTGAACGGGTGATAACTGAAATTATCCGAGTCGGGAACGTTAGTCGCCAGCGAAGCCGAATCGACCCCGGGAATCGCGCTCATTTGCGCCAGCGCCTGCTGGTAGAACGCGGCACGCCTTGCCTGATCGGGATATTTATCTTTTGGAAGCGCGATATTCATCGTCAACAAACTCTGCGGCTCGAACCTCTGATTCGCGTCAAGTAACGCGCGAAAGCCCTTCACAAGCAGGCCCGCGCCCACCAGCAGCACCAGCGAAGCGGCCACTTCCGCCACTACCAGCACACTGCGCAGCCGGTGCGATGCGCGACCCGAACCTCCGCGTCCGCCTTCCTTCAGTGCATCAGACAGGTCGGGCCGTGAATGTCCGAGCGCCGGCGCAAGCCCCGCGATGATGCCCGCCAGGACCGCAATCGCCACCGTATACGCCACAACGCGCCAGTCCAGCGCGATGCGATTCCATCCCGCGACGTACTGCGAAATCTCCGGCGGTATGTAATTGACCGTCAAGCCAATGGCCCACTGCGCCAGCAACAGTCCCGCCCCCGCGCCCGCCAGCGCCAGAATCACGCTTTCGGTCAGCAGTTGCCGAACCACGCGCCACCGGCTCGCTCCGAGTGCCGCGCGCACCGCGATTTCCCTTTCACGTCCTGCCACGCGCGCGAGCTGTAAATTCGCCACGTTTGCGCACGCAATCAGCAACACGAATCCCACCGCGCCCAGCAGCAACAACATGAAATCGTGTGTCATTTCATCGGTCGCGTACGTGCGAAACCGCGCCACGCGAATCCCCAACTTTCCATTCCGCTTCGGAAACTCCCGCGCCAATCGCTCGCCAATCGCCCCCAGTTCCGCGCTCGCTTGCGAAACGGAAACGCCCCGCCTCAGCAGCCCCACGGGGAAAAGATAATTGTTCTCGCGATCCATTTTGTCCGCCGCCGTGAAGGCAATCGGCATCCACAGTTGCGTTGCGGTCGGATACTCAAAATCCTTTCCCATCACCCCCGTGATCGTGTAGCTCCTTCCATTGATGTGCGCTTCCTTGCCAATAATCTTCGGATCGCTGCCGAACTTACTCTGCCACAGCCCGTAACTGAGTACCGCTTCTTGCTCGCGCCCTGGCGTTCCTTCCTCCACGGAGAATCCCCGCCCCAGCATCGGCTGCACGCCGAGCACATCGAAGAAGCCCGTCGTGACTCTTGCAATCTCTACCTGCTCGGGATCGCCCTGCCCCGTAAGATTTGCGGGATCGGGCGCATACGCGGCGATTTCGTCAAACGACTTGCTTTGCGTGCGAATCACTTCGTAATCTGCCGCATACATCGAATTCTCGGCGGTGACCGGCGCAACCCTGTTGAACACCAACACCAGTCGCCCAAGATTCGGAAACGGCTCAGGCCGCAGCAGCAGCGCGTCCGCCACGCTGAAGATCGCCGCGTTCGCGCCAATCCCCAGCGCCAGCGCAAGCACCGCCAGCGCCGTCACGCCGGGATTTTTCATCAGCATGCGTATGCCGTAGCGTACGTCCTGCAGCAATGTATTCATCGGTCATCTCCGCAAAAGAATCACGTAGGGGCGAGGCTTGCCTCGCCCGGGCGACCCAACGGTCGCCCCTACAAAAGCAAGACCACTACTCATACCGCAGCGCCACCATCGGATCCACCCGCATCGCCCTGCGCGCCGGGATGTAGCACGCGCACAACGTTGCCAGAGTCAACGCCGTCGCCGCGACGGCGTACGTGCGCCAGTCGAACACACTTGAATTGCCGCCCAACATTCGCCGAAAAGCGAACGCTGCTGGAAAAGCCAGCAACAATCCAAGGACCAGTCCGACGGCAATCTGGCGCATGCTGGAAGCGAGTACAGAACCCAAAATGCGTTCTTTGGTCGCACCCAGGGCCATGCAAATGCCGAACTCGCGCGTTCGCTGACTTACCGAGAACGCAACCGTTCCGTACACGCCCGACAGCGCGAGGGCTGCTGCCACGAACGCCATCATCAAAATGACCTCCGTCAAGGGACGAATCTGCGCAGCCTTCTCCTCTCTGATGGAAAGCAGAGTGCGAGGCGTCACAGATTGCGTCGAGTCCAGATCGCGAAACGTTTGAGTGATCCGTGGCGCCAATGTTTGCGCGGGCCCCTCGAAGCGAACCAACAGCGAGCCTGTGAACCCGTGTGGACTTTGCGGGACGTATAGGCGAGCCTCGTCCGGCGTATCGAGATTGCTCGATTTCACATCCGCCGCGACTCCCACAACGAGGAGTTGCCTGTTGTCGGGCAGCAAAGCAATTTTCCCCAGCGGGTTTTGCTCCCGCCAAAACTCCTGAGCAAACGTCTGCGACACGATAGCGGCTGCGGCGCTGCCACTCGTTGCATCCGAGTTTTGAAATGCACGGCCGCGAACGATGTGAATCCCCAAGGTCGCGAAAAAATCTGTAGAAACCTGTTCGACGACCGCTGACCGGCCCTGACCTTTCGTTTCGCCGGGGAGCCGGATTTCATCCGAGGGCGGCTCGATAAAAGGCGGCGTATCCGTGTAACTTGCCGATTGGACTCCGGGGATCTCGCTTACGCGCTCACGCACCGTGCGATAGAACGCCGCAGCAGATTGCGGCGTGTAGGGCGGTATAGAAATCTGAAGCGGCACGACGAACACTTGGCGCATCTCGAAACCCGGGTTCGCAGAAACGATGGAACGCTGCAGCCGCGCAAAGAGCACGCCGGCCGCGACCAGCACGAAACTCATGGCTAACTGCGCAACGATCAGAATGCTGTGGGCGCGCGAGCGCGCTGTGACTGTTCCCTCCTGCCCTTTCAGGCTCGCGAGTAGATTCACTTTCAAAGATTCGCGCGCGGGCGCGAGGCCCGCTATGCAGCCGGCAGACAACGTGATGACAGCCAGAAACGCGAAAACCATCCAGTCCGGCTGTAACGTTTGGAACCCGTCCTGACGCAACAGAAATGCCCAAAGCACGGACGGAAGCTTGCCTGCAAGTCCGGCGCTGATTACGCCCGCAAGTGCGGCGACAATTAATCCTTCCACAACGAGCATGCGCAACAAACGTCCGCGTCCAGCGCCCAGCGCGACGCGAATTGCCATTTCGCTGCGGCGGGCGGCGGCGCGGGACAGCAGAAGCATGGTCACATTGGTACAGGCCACGAGCAGGATCAGTAGCATGGGGCTCATCACCAATGGAACAACGATTAGGCCCAGGCTGTGCTCGTTGGGATCCTGAATCAACGAGCCGTTCGTGACGACGAGTGCGGTCTTCCTGCCGGGGATCAGGCGGTCCTGCTGGCCTTCGATGAGTCGCAGCTCGGCCTGAGCGTCGACGCGCGAATAGCCGGGATTCAGCCGTCCGGCAAGAAAGAACATGGGAGAGTCTGCGTGCTCGAAGGCGTCATATCCGCCGTAGAATTCGCGCTGCGTCGTGTAAGGAACCCAAAGGTCTTCTCTCATCCAAGTGGGCGTGCGGACACTTAGAATACCGACGACCGTGTAAGCATGTTGATTGATGTGGATGACTTTGCCGATCACGTGAGGGTCGCTGGCATAGCGGTTTCGCCAAAAATTTTCGTTCATCGCGGCGACGGGCGCGGAGCCAGGCGTGGCACATTCCTGTGTAAGAAACAGACGGCCTTTTACCAGTCGTCGGTATCCATACACATCGAAGAAGTTGCAACTTACCAACTCAACGCTCACATTTGCGGAATCGGCGCTGAGTTTTGCTTGCACAACGGGATTATAAGCGGCAACTTCACTGAGCGATTTCGCCCGCGACTGAATCGCTTTGTAATCGTTGACTGAAAAAGTGGGAAATAGCTTTTCCGTGCTGAACCACCCTGCATAGCTGGGTATCACGCGGACGAAAGTGGCGGGATCTTTTTCAACAGGCGCGCGGAACCAGCTGCCATCGAGCAAGGAGAAGACCGCGGCGTTCAGTCCAATTCCGACGGAAAGCGCGAGCACGACGCCAACCGACAAAAGCGGCATCCTCCAGATGCTGCGTATCGAGTAGCGTACGTCCTGCAGCAATGTGCTCATCGTTCATCTCCGCAAACAAATCACGTAGGGGCGAGGCTTGCCTCGCCCGGGCGACCCAAGGGTCGCCTCTACAAAAGCAAGACCACTACTCATACCGCAGCGCGACCATCGGATCCACCCGCATCGCCCTGCGCGCCGGTATGTAACACGCAGCCAGCGCCACGATCGTCAACACAATCGCGACGCCCGCGAAAGTGATCGGGTCCGTCGCGCTCACGCCGAAAAGAATTGCCTTCATCAACCGCGTCAGCCCTGCCGCCGCCACCATGCCAATCGCCACTCCAATCAGCGCCATCTTCACGCCTTGCCCCAGGACAAGTTTCAACACATCACTCCGTTGCGCGCCCAACGCCAGCCGGATCCCAATTTCATGTGTGCGTTGCCCTGCAACATACGAAATCACGCCATAAATCCCGATACTCGCCAGCAGCAGCGCAATCGCCGCGAACACGCCGAGCAAAATCATCGAAAATCGCCGCGATGCCAGCGAGTCCGCGACAATCCCCTCCATGCTCTCGAAGCCATACGCTACCTGCTCGCTGTTCATTTTCTGCAACGCCTTCTGAATCGACGCCGCGCTCGCGTAATTCGGTGCTTGCGTCCGCACCATCAAACCAACCCTCGTCCACTCCGGCATCCATCGGTCGGGAAGCTGCATCATCGAAGTGTAGAGCTCGACTTGCACCGGACCGCTCGCGTCATTGTCGAGTCCCCACTGCTTCACGTGGCGCACCACGCCTACAATTTCAATCGGCTTCAAAAAGTAGAAATTCAATCGCTTCCCGATCGGATCCTCGTTCGGGAAATATTTTCGCGCGAAGTTTTCGTCAATCACGCCGGCAGCTCGCGAATGAGCATTATCTTCTGCCGTCAAAAAACGCCCCCGAATCAGCGGCGTCTGCATCACCTTCAAGTAATCCGCATCGACCATGTACCACAGCGTCTGCGGCATTTCGCTTGTCGTTGACGGCTTTGTGCGTCCATCAACCCAAAATGGAATCTCGTCATCGCCAGCCAGGGGTTCTCCGCCGGCCGCCAGCGAGACCGCTTTCACTCCGGGAACCGCCGCGATCGTATCCGTCATCTGGCGCAGATTCGCGCGGACTTGATCTGGCGTTTCGTGGCTCGTCGAAGCGGGCATCGACATCTCAAACGTCAGAACATTGCGAGTGTTGAATCCCGGATCCACATTCCAGAGTTGCATCAGACTGCGAATCGCCAGTCCCGCACCAATCAGCAGCACCACCGCCAGCGCCATCTCTGCAACGACGAAAATTCTTTGCGTGCGATAACGTATGCCGCTCCCGCCGCGTCCTCCTTCCTTCAGCGTTTCATGCAAATCGGGATGCGAAGCTTTGACCGCCGGCACAAGCCCAAAAATCACGCCCGCCAGCGCCGACACAGCCAGCGTAAACAGCAACACACCCGGATCGAGCCTCACGTCGCCCGCGCGCGGCAGCGCTCCCGGCAGCACCTTCAGCGCGGCCTGCGTTCCCCAGGACGCCACCAGAAGTCCTAACCCTCCGCCCGCCACCGCCAGCAGCAAGCTTTCCGTCAGCAATTGGCGGATGACGCGCCCCTGGCTCGCACCGAGCGCCGCACGAATCGCAAACTCGCGCGACCTGCTTGCCGACCGCGCCAGCAACAGGTTCGCCACGTTCAGGCACGCGATCAGCAACACAAATCCCACCGCCGCCAGCAGAACCAGCAAAAATGGCTGCACGCCGTACACGATATGCTGTTTCAGCGGTGTCAGCGCCACACCCACATTCTTGTCCGCGTCCGGGAACGCTTTAGCCAGATTCCGCGCGATGCCGTCCATGTCCGCGCGCGCTTGCCCCAGCGTCACGCCCGTTTTCAGTCTTCCGATTCCATACATCAGCAGTTGATTGTTGCTGCGGTCATATATCCCCGGATTGGCCCACGCGCCGATCGCCACATACACATTGCCGGGAAGAAAGTACGCATCCGCGAAATTGAATTTCTCTGGCACAATTCCGATCACCGTGGCGCCCGTGCCGTCGAGCGTCAGCGTCTTTCCCAAAATCTCCCGCGAACCGCCAAACTTGCTCTTCCAGAATCCTTCGCTCAGCATTACCGTGGGCGCTGCGCCGCGCCGGTCTTCGTCCTGCGTGAAATTCCGGCCGGCTACCGGCTGCACGCCCAGCACAGGAAAAAAACTCGCCGAAATCCGCATCGCCTTAACGCGCTCCGCTTCGCCCGTGCCCGTCAAATTGAAGTTATCCGGACGATAAATCGCCAGCGCCGCAAACGTGTGGTTGTCCTTCTGCCAGTCGAGAAAATTCGCATACGCAATCGAAGTATCGGAAAATCCCGGCAGATTTTCGCCAACCGCCACAAGCTGGTTCGGGTTCGCATAAGGCAGTGGACTCAGCAGCACGCCATTCACCACGGAAAAAAGCGCCGTGTTCGCGCCGATTCCCAGCGCCAGTGTGAGAATTGCAATCGCCGTGAACCCAGGCGCCTTGGTCATCATTCGGACCGCGTACCGTAAATCCTGCATCAGCGTGCTCATCGTTCATCTCCACAAAAGCAGCTCGTAGGAGCGATACTTGCCTCGCTCACGCGAGCGACCGTCGCCCCTACAAAAGGAAAACCGCTACTCGTATCTCAGCGCCACCATTGGATCGACGCGCGAGGCGCGGCGCGCGGGGATGTAACACGCAGCCAGTGCGACAACAGCGAGCAACGCCGCGACGGCGACATAGGTGGCCGGATCCGTCGCCGTCACACCGAAGAGTAACGCTGACATCAATCGCGTCACCGCCAGCGCGCCGGCGATTCCGATGGCCACGCCCAGCACAATCAGCTTTGCACCCTGCAGAATCACCATGCGCAAAACGTCTCCATGCTGCGCGCCCAGCGC
>DATEHB010000127.1:0-2754 GCA_035279805.1 Candidatus Acidiferrales bacterium | reverse complement strand
AGTTTTGCAGTTTCGGCGCAACGCTTCGTGCTTTGGGTTGAACTCAGTCGCATCGTGACGCTATAGGGACGGACGACAAGAGCAGATTCTTCGCTGCGCCTGCCTGCCCGCCGGGGCGGGCGAGCGGCAAGCAAGCTCAGAATGACAAAGTCAACTAAGTTGCGACGAAAAGGGCGCAGTAAAATTGGTGCGTATCGCTAAAGCCTGATGTGCATCATGCGCACGAGTTGGCGGGCGCGCGATTCGACTTCGCGGCGCTTGACGGTTCGCAGGCGCTCGACGCCCAGTTTCTCCACGGCAAAGCTGCCCAGGACGGAACCGTAGACCATCGCGCGGCGCAGTGAAACGTGATTGGCGCGGGCGTGGCTCGCGAGATAGCCCATGAAGCCGCCCGCAAAGCTGTCTCCCGCGCCCGTCGGATCGTGAACTTCCTCGAGCGGATAAGCAGGCACGGCGAGAATCGAATCGCGATGAAAGATCATCGAGCCATATTCGCCACGCTTGATGACGAGCGCCTTCGGTCCCATGCGCAAGACTTTTCGGGCCGCGCGCAGCAGGTTGGTTTCTCCCGCGAGCTGGCAGACCTCTTCGTCGTTGATCAGAAGCGCGTCAATTAATTTCAGCGTTTTTTCGAGTTCCGCAGGAGTTCGTGAGATCCAGTAATTCATGGTGTCGAGCGCGACGAGTTTTGGCCGGCGGCGCATTTGTTTAAGGACGTTTCGCTGGAGTTGAGGATCGATGTTGCCCAGAAAAACAAATGCCGAATCGCGGTAAGCTTCCGGCAATTGTGGATCAAAGGCGGCGAAGACATTTAAATCCGTCCGCAATGTTTCGCGCGTACGCAAATCGCTGCTGTAGCGCCCGGCCCAGAAAAAACTCCTGCCGGCGGCGCGTTCGAGGCCTGCGAGGTCGATTTTCCTTCCGTGGAATACGGCTTCGTCTTGCGCGGTGAAGTCGTCGCCAACCACCCCCACGAGGCGGACGGGCGAGAATAGACCTGCGGCGAGCGCGAAATATGTGGCCGCGCCGCCAATGGTTCGCTCGGTCTTTCCAAACGGCGTCTCGATGGCATCGAACGCAACAGAACCGACAACAAGCAACGACATTGGGAAATCCTCTCGTGGTCAGGAAATATATTTACCGATAATCGGCGCCAGACGGCGCTTCGTCGCCTGGGGAATCAGCTTGCGGTCCGTCAGAATCGCATGGGCGAGCGCCGAACCGCATTTGCAATCGCGAGCGTCCGATAACACGCGGACAGTTTCGCGAATCACGCGTTGGACGTTCGCGGCGTTTTTGGTCAAATTGGCGATGATGTCCGGCACGGAGACGGAATCGTGCTCCGGATGCCAGCAATCGTAATCGGTGATCATCGCGACGGTGGCGTAGCAAATCTCGGCTTCGCGCGCGAGCTTGGCTTCGGTCAAATTCGTCATGCCAATCACGTCAAAGTGCGATTGCCGGTAAAAATGCGATTCCGCCAGCGTGGAGAATTGCGGGCCCTCCATGCAGACGTAGATTCCTTTTGCGTGCGCCTTCACACTGGCGCGCGTGCACGCATCCGCGAGCGACTTCGCCAATTGCGCGCAGGTTGGCTTGTCGAATCCTACGTGGGCAACGATTCCGCCGCCGAAGAATGTGGAGATGCGGCCGCGCGTGCGGTCGAAAAACTGATCTGGAATCAGAAATTCGAGCGGATGCAAGTCTTCGCGCAAAGATCCCACCGCGCTAACCGACAAAATCCGTCCGACGCCCAGTGTTTTCATCGCATAAATGTTTGCGCGATAATTGATTTCGCCGGGAAGGATGCGGTGGCCGCGGCCGTGGCGCGCGAGAAACGCAACGCGTTTTCCCTCGAGTGCGCCGATCACGAAAGCGTCGGAGGGGTCGCCAAAGGGCGTTTTCACGCGCACTTCACGCGCGCCGCTGAGACCGGCCATCGAATAGAGGCCGCTGCCGCCGATGATTCCGATGGGCACGGATTCGCTCGCCGCGCGCGCTTTTGCATTCCTGGATTTCTTCGCCATTACCATCACCGTTTGATTGTCCGGAATTTTCCCGCGGACTTCAGTCGAGCTGAACCGGTTCCGCTTCATAATCTCCGTTGTGCTCACGCAAATAAGCAGCGCGGTTAACGGGATCATGCGCAAACAATACGAGCCAGCCGTTCTTTGCAATCTGCGGCAGCCATTTCTTTTTATTCTCGAGCGTGGTGAGCGGATAGAGATCGAATCCCATGATCCACGCGAACGGCAGATGCGCAGTGGTGGGCACGAGGTCCGCGAGGAAAACGGCCGTCTTACCGCCTCCTTCGAGTTTCACGCATTGCATTGCATCGGTATGCCCCGGCGTGAGAACGACGCTCACACCGGGCGCAATTTCTGTGTCACCTTCGAGAAGCCACCACTGGCGTGCGTCTTCGATCGGCAAGTAATTTTCCAAAAGGAAACTTGCGCGGTCGCGCTCAGTTGGATGTTTCGCGTGCTCAAAATCTTTTTTCTGGATGACGTAGCGCGCATTCGGAAAAGTGGGCCGCGCCTTGCCGTCGACGATGCGAGTGTTCCAGCCGCAATGATCGAAATGCAAGTGCGTATTGATAACGATGTCAACGTTTTCAGGTTTCACGCCGTGCGCCGCGAGCTGCTCAGGAAATCTCGGCGAACCTTGGAGGGCATAAATGTCGCGCTTCTTCGCGTCCCATTTATCGCCGGCGCCCGTCTCGACTAGAATTGTTTTTCCAGCGGCGCGAATCAG
>DATEHB010000126.1:0-5539 GCA_035279805.1 Candidatus Acidiferrales bacterium | reverse complement strand
TACGACCTGCGCAGCGGCGATCCGGACGCGGTGGATCAAGTGGTGGCGACGACGTTTGCGAATCTGGCACTGGATCTGTTCGCAGCAAACGTGCTTGGCCGAATGGTGGCGGTGCGCGAAGGACGCTACGCCCACGCGGCATTGCCCGACCCGTCGCTCGGGCCGCGCACCGTGGACGTCGAGAAGCTTTACAATACGAAGCGCTACCGCCCGCTTTACGCCGGCAAGCTCGGTGACCCACTCTTCCTTATCTCCGCGTAACTGATTCGACGTCAGAATTACTTCGGAAGATATAGCCTTACGCCCAAGTCAGTCGTTCTTGTTCTTGACACCCTTGGGTTGGCCGATTTTCTGGGTCGAGCCGGTCCAGAACAGCTTGAAATTGCTGAAATGGTGGTAATGATGCAGGTAGTGGCCACGATATTGAAAATAGACATCTACATTTTCAGGCAGCCACAGAGTCACTTTGTGCTTGGCGAAGGTCACCGTGGTGTAGTCGATAACGAAGTGCTCGCGTTGTAGCTTGATCCCGGGAATCGGCCGCATCAGGTCGGTTTCCATGTGCATGATCTGGCCGCCGTTTTCCGAGACCCAAGCGCGGCCCTTCAATGGCAATGAACTCGCGCCAAGCGAAGACTGGAAACCCAAGAGCCTGTTGGGATGGTCTGGACGTTGTTCGAATCGCACGACCCATGCCGGTTGATCCTTCCATTCTCCCAGCCCCTCACAACTCCATGCAAAGTCGCCTTGAAGGAGCGGATGAAATGCGAGAACCAGCGCAGGAGCGCCGATGTCAGCGAGTTCGCCGGGCATTTCCAGAGCGGTCACGCCCTGGTCGCGAAACTCGTTTACGTGGATGACTTGGGCGCTCGGATGCTCAATGAGCACCATATAGTTGAACGCGCGCTCGATAGGTTTCTCCAGACTCTCTGTCCGCTTGATCTCGACCGTCTGATATTCTTCCGTCGCGGAGAATTTCTCCAGATTCGTCACCAGCTGCGCCGCATTCTTCGCGGCAGACTCAAGAACCTTCGGCAGCGAGCACGACGCACCAGAGATGATGAAAGGTTTCGCGGCATCGATATCCGGCGGAGCCCAGTTTTCCTTGGGAGGCAAATCAACCGCAGCCGTTGAGACCAGGGAACCAATCGGTTGAACGGGCGCTGATTTTGCCGGTTGCGGTTTTTTCAAATCCGGAAGCCAGGAGCGAATGGCCGGATCATTGCTGTCATGCGGGTACTGCGCCAAAAAAGCCTCCAGCGCGGTGACTGCCTTTTCGCGCTGGCCTAATCCTGCAAAAGCTTCTCCAAGTACCAGTTCGTCGCGACCCGCCTGCTTTCCACCCAGGGCCAGCGACTTTTCGGCCTGCTCGCGAGAGTGTTCAAAATCCCGCTGCTTCAAATACGACCCTGCGAGCATTGAATGCACTTTCCACTTCGAGCCGTCCAATCGCGCGGCTGGCCCGAGGACTTGAATTGCTCCTGCGTAATCTGCCTGCCGAAATCGGAGCGTGCCCAGCGCCATCAGGGCGGGCAATTGTCTGGCGTCGGCCGAAACGGATTTTTCCAGATACGGTTTGGCGGCCGGCAAGTCTCCATTTAAAAGGAAGCGCATGCCCATCAAATAGTTCACATACGGGTTATCCGGGGACATCGCGAGCGCCTTGCTGAAATGTTTTTGGGCAGAGTCGATTTTGCCGGAGTCCAGATCTGCCGATCCTTTTTGCGCTTCCTTTTCGGCTTGGGGCGCGAGCACAAACTGCCCGGACGGGGGATGAAACGCCAGTTCATCATTGGGGCTTCGCATGAAGACAATAATGCTTGCAGATGCCGAGGCGGAATCGAGCAGCCGTACAGGCCTAAGCTCGGTATGGTATCCGGCGGCCTCCACTTGCACTTCATACATAGATCCGAGCTGCACACCGCTAAAGTTCCAGACGTCTTCTCCGGCCTTTTGCATTTGGGGTATGGCCGCAGTCTCCGAGGGAACTATGATGGTGACTTTCGGGCTAATGGAAAGAGGTTCGCCGTCTTCGGTTCGCACGTAAACCTGAATGCTGCCGGCACGACTATTGTCCATCGGAAGAGTTGAACCCGACATGTCAGGAAGAGGAAGAGAACTGGGAGCGCTCTGCGCGTTTGCAAATTGAATCGCGCCGAGCAGGAAAAACGCTCCCGCAAGAAGTTTAATAATCAGAGGCTGGGCTCTCATTCACGCTATCGCCGGAAAACCGCCTGCCATAAGTCGCATATACAACG
This sequence comes from Candidatus Acidiferrales bacterium, assembly GCA_035279805.1. Taxonomy (GTDB): domain Bacteria; phylum Acidobacteriota; class Terriglobia; order Acidiferrales; family UBA7541; genus DAHUXN01. The sequence goes on along the minus strand of DATEHB010000126.1, from coordinate 3,281 downwards.
AGAAAACTAACCAGTGACGTTTATAGTAGGCTAAGCAGTTATTTGCTGTCAATCGATCAGCCGGCAATGAAGTTAGCGGGCGAGGCTATAAGCCGGATTTTGTACGGCGAACGTCACCTGCGCACCGCTCTTGCGAACGAAACGCAAACAACGCGAACCGTGGCGACCATTCCTCTGGGCCTTCGATCACTCGAAAGCTCGATGCGGCCTACCCGAGGGTGCGGCCCTTCGACGCGCTGAGCGCGTCTCAGGGTAAAACGGGCCGGGCCAGCCCTCCCCTCCTATTTGGCCTTGCTCCACGCGGGGTTTGCCGTGCTCCCGGTATTACTACCGGGACGGTGGGCTCTTGCCCCACCTTTTCACCCTTACCTGTGCGTCGCCCAAACTGGCTAGCGAGAGGTTTTGCCTCTGGCCGGCCGCCGAGGCGCATTCCTCACCGGCGGTTTATTTTCTGTGGCACTTTCCGTAGCCGAAGCGTTTCTGCTTCAGCCCCCTGACGTTATCAGGCGCGTTACCCTAACCGTTCCAAAACGGCGGAGTCCGGACTTTCCTCCAGCCCGTTCAATTCGCGATGACCTGCGATGAACGAACCAGCGATCACCCGACTCGCCCGCTCACACCATTATATGCGTCGCGGACCGCGGGCGAAAGTGCAAAACGGACTTCGCGGCGTTATTTGCATGAGGCCCGGCGCCCAATGAAACGAGTGCGGGGCGGAGCGCGTCTCTAAACTACAGTGCGCTTGACGTTAGAACCGATGCGGGCATAGCATCGCAGACCTGCCACGGATTTCTTCTGAGGAGGAACTTTTGATGCATCAGCAATCGAAATTGCCAAGACTATATGCAGCGGCCGCAGTTTGCGTGGCCGCGATTTTCTGCGCGACGGCGCTCTTTGCGGCCGGACGGACGCCAGCGAAATCTCACGCGGCAGTTGCGCAGGCAGCTGGAGCCTCGGGATATCACTTGATCAAGACGATTCCCGTCCCTGGGGACACTTTCTGGGACTATCTGAAATTCGATCCGTCCACTCACAATCTGTTCATTTCGCACGGCACGCACTGCGTCGTGGTGAATGTCGATAGCGGAAAGGTGGTCGGCGACATCACGGGCATGGAAGGGATTCACGGGATCGTCCTTGCGCCGGAATTCAATCGCGGCTTCATCACCGACGGCCACGCCGCCAAAGTGGTGATTTTCGATTTGAAAACGCTGCAAGTCACCGGAAGCGCGCCCGCGGAACCGGACGCTGACGGCGAAGTCTATGATCCGGCGTCGAAGCGCGTCTTCACCATGAACGGAGATTCAAAATCCTCTACAGTGATTGACGCGGCCACGGGAAAAGTCGTTGGGAGAATCGACCTCGGCGGCAGCCCGGAATTTCCCGTTGCTGACGGCAAGGGTCACGTTTACGCGAACATCGAAAGCACCAGCGAGATCGTCGAGATTGATTCGAATACGATGAAAATCACGAATCGCTGGCCGCTCGCGCCGGGTCAGTCGCCAAGCGGTTTGGCGATGGACACCGAACACCGCATCCTTTTCTCCGGCTGCCACAACAAAATGATGGCGATTGTGAATGCAGACACCGGGAAAGTGATCGCGACGCCCGCCATCGGCCAGGGAGTTGACGCCACGCGCTTCGATGCGGGCACAGGCTACGCGTTCAGCTCGAACGGAGACGGCACTCTCACAGTGATTCACGAAGATTCGCCGACGCAATTCAGCGTTGTCGATAACGTGCAAACCGAACGCGGCGCGCGCACCATGGCGCTTGATCCCACGACGCATCAGGTTTTCCTGGTGACGGCGCAGGTCACGCGCATTCAGAATCCGCCGCCGCACACCCGGCCGTTCAAGATGGTGCCGGGATCGTTCCACGTCCTCGTCTTCGGCAAGGACTAAACTGAGGTAGACGGAGCTTCGCGCCCGACGTTGGCCGGGACCGAGGCTCCGTTTTTTTTGACTATGCACACTCGCTATCTCACGGTATTCGCTTTTTTACTTGCTGCTCCGTTGCAGGGAGGATCAGCACCTCAGTCAACCACGAAAGTGCCAGCGGCTGACGCATCGCCGCCCTACCGCATCGTCAAAACGATTCCACTTGCGTCGGACGTCCGCCTACCGGGACCGCTGGCCTTTGATCCCTCAAGCCGACGGCTGTTCGTTTCAGCGGGAAAACATCTCGTTGTGATCGATCCAGATACAGGTGCAATTGTGAGCGAAATTCGCGGTATCGATGGAGCTTCGGATATCGCGGTCGCGCCAGATCTCAATCGCGGATTTGCGGTCGACGCGCTATCGAGCCAGATGGTCATCTTCGACACAAGAACACTTGCGATACTCCAAAAAGTTCACACTGGAGAGGAATCCTCGCTTGTTATTTATGACCCGGCGAGCAAGCGGATTTTGACATTTAGTACATACAGCAAGAACTGTAAAGTATTTGATGGAACCAACGGCAAGCTCGTTCAGGTTCTTAAGTTACTGGCTTTCCCAAGGGAAGGAGTGATCGATTCAGAGGGGCACGTCTTTTTCAGCGTGGGTAAACATGCAATTCGCGGACCGCGTCCTCCTGCCCAGATCATTCTAGGTCTACAGGAGCCCACGATAGTCGGCGAAGAAATCTTGTACGACGATCCCGGCGAGATCATGGAGATAGACGCGCACACGCTCAAGGTGCTGAATCAATGGAATGAGCCACAATGTGTTCGGATGAATAGCATTGGGATTGACACTGTGAATCACCGTCTGATTGCCCGCTGCAAGGATTCTGTGGCCTTCATCGGTACAGATTCCGGCAAATTCTTCTCAGCCATTACATTTCACGGAGGACGCTTGGTAAATTTATGGTTTGACGCGGGGCTTGGAGATGCGTTTGTTTCCGCGTCTCCGGGACCTCAGCTTCTCGTCTTGCATGAGTATTCAGCCAACAAGCTCATGGTAAGTGGGAAGATTTCGGAAAAATATTCGTCGCAAATGGCGTTTGACGACACCGGCCGCCGATTTTTCACTGTCCAATTCGACATGAAGTTACTCAACTCTTCGTTCAAGATACCGGTCGCCGCGCCAGGCACGTTTCGCGTGGCAGTCTATGCCAAAAATGAGGCAATTTGAAAAGTAGCGCCCGAATCCTATTTCTTGCCGATTAGCTTTTCGAAGGCGGACTCGTCGAGGATTGGGACGCCGAGGGATTTTGCCTTTTCGTGCTTCGAGCCCGGGTCCGCGCCGACCACAACGTAATCCGTTTTCTTGCTGACCGACGAGACCACCTTGCCGCCA
>DATEHB010000125.1:0-62373 GCA_035279805.1 Candidatus Acidiferrales bacterium | reverse complement strand
AAGCTGCTCCACAAGCCCCGAGAGAGGCCCTTTATAGGGCACTTGTCCCTCGATTCCTTCCGGCACGGACTTGCCCCGCTCCGCGCACTCTTGCGAATAGCGGTCAGCCGATCCCGCCTCCATCGCGCCCAGCGACCCCATCCCACGATACGATTTGTACGTACGGCCCTGATATAAAATCGTTTCGCCGGGCGCTTCCTCGGTACCCGCGAAGAGCCCGCCAATCATCACCGTGGACGCTCCGGCGGCTAGCGCCTTTGTGATATCGCCGGAAAACTTGATTCCGCCATCAGCAATAATCGGGACGCCTGTCCCTTGCGCGGCGCGTGAGGTTTCAAGAATCGCTGTAATTTGCGGCACGCCAGCGCCAGTCACCACGCGCGTCGTGCAGATCGATCCCGGTCCCACGCCCACTTTAATTCCGTCGATGCCCAGCGATATCAACTCGCGCGCGCCGTGTTCCGTTGCGACGTTGCCGGCCAGGAGCTGCATTTCCGGCAAGCGTTGTTTCACTTTCTTGATCGCGTCCATCACGCGAACGGAATGACCATGCGCCGTGTCGATCGCAAGCGCATCCGCTCCAGCTTTTGCCATCTCGACGGCGCGCTCCAGAAAATCTCCCGTCGCGCCAATGGCGGCCCCGACGCGCAGGCGCCCATGCTCATCTTTCGCCGCAACCGGGAATTCGATTTTCTTCTGGATATCTTTGACGGTGATCAGCCCTTTCAGATTGAAATCCTTGTCGACCACCAGCAACTTTTCGATGCGGTGCTGTTGGAGCAGGCGCTCCGCTTCGTCGAGCGTGGTGCCGACGGCGACAGTGATCAAATTGTCTTTCGTCATCACCGCGCGCACCGGCTGATCGAGATTGCGCTCGAAGCGCAGATCGCGGTTCGTCAGGATTCCGACGAGCTTCGTTCCCCGCGTCACCGGTAAGCCGGACACTTTGTACTTGTTCATGATGTCGAGCGCATGCCGCAGTGAAAGTTCGGGTGCAATCGTGACAGGGTCGACGATCATTCCGCTTTCCGATCGTTTCACGCGGTCGATTTCCTCCGCTTCGCGCTCCACGGTCATGTTGCGGTGCACGAAGCCGAAGCCCCCCTGGCGCGCCAACGCAATTGCCAGGCGCGATTCCGTCACGGTGTCCATTGCCGCCGCCACGACCGGAATATTCAGCGCCAGCTTGCGCGACAGGCATGTGCGCGTGTCTGCCTCCGCGGGCAGCACCGATGACTTGCCCGGCAGCAACAGCACGTCGTCAAAAGTAAGCGCCTCGGCAATATGTCCATCAGGATTCATTCGTCTCCTTCGATGTTGCGAGTATTTTCAGGCCCTAAAAACGCCAAAGCCCAGCAAGGGTTGCTGGGCGCGAATGCAATTTTCCTGTGACAAAAATCCCTCATCAGTGATTAAGTCATTGTAAGCGCCCAACCACGCGAAATCAAGCGTTGCCGCCCCATAAATGAAGCCCTTTCCGCCGATGCAGTCAATCGCCTTTATCGTCAGTTTCTCCGTATTGACGAATCCTCAGCATCCGGCGCAATCATCTCTAGCCCGGTGAGACTTCTTGGACTAGTATGAAACGAGTCTCGACGGCGCGCAAAGGCGCTCTGTCAAAAGGAGCTGTGTTGGTTCCTGATCATAGCCAGGAGAAGACGGTGGTGATTCACTCCGCGGGTTCTGCCATGGAAGCAATGGTGATCCGCGGCCTGCTCGAAAGTGCGGGTATTTCGTCTCCCGGTTCCTCCACCACAGACCCGTTCCCGATGGGCGAGCCCGGCGATGACTATCACGGTTCCGACGTCATCGTTTTGGAATCCCAGGCTGCCGAAGCCCGCCGGATCATCGCCGAGTACCTGAAAAGCAACGAGGGGATCGAACTCGAGACTCCGGAAGACTCCCAATCCTAAGTTTCTCTCTGCGCCGCGCTGACGGCATTTCCAGATTTACTGTTCATGAGTCAAAACGAACGTCTTTACTGCTAATGTGCGTCCGTCCGTTGAAACCGTAACTGCGCCCGTTTGGTCGGTTTGCAGGAGCGTGACCCGTTTGTTGGCGAACCTGCCGACAGTCTCCGGATTCGGCAAGCCATAGGAATTTCCCTGACCCACGGAAATCACGGCAACTCTGGGAGCGACTGCGTCCAGAAATGGCTCGGTCGAGGATGTCTTGCTTCCGTGATGAGGGACCTTCAGAAAATCCGCACTTAACGGTTCGCGCTCTCCGGTAAGAGTGCTTTCGACTTGTTTTTCGATATCCCCCGCCAAGAGGAATCGAATTTTTCCATCCTCCAGGCGCAATACTACCGAATCATTGTTCGCCGCCGCGGGCGCTTCCGTAGTATCAGCCGGCCAGAGGATTTGCCCCTTGACTCCAGCCCAATCGAACTTTTCACCCTGCTGCTGGTGAATCGTCATCACATGTAGCCTCACTGCCTGTGCGAGTAACTCGTGATACGCCGGCGCGTCTTCGTCACGGCCCACCCACAGTTGCCCAACGCGAAAGTTATTGAGGACCGCTCGCAAACCATCAATGTGGTCATGATGCGCATGGCTGAGCAATACTACGTCCAGCTTCTTGACTCCCTGTGACCAAAGATAGGGCGATACGACCTGCTCTCCGATATCAACTCCGGTTTGATAACCGCGAACGTGTTCCGCGCCCGCTGCGCCGCCGCCGTCGATCAGCATCGTTCGCCCATCAGGGAACGTCACGAAAATTGAATCGCCCTGGCCAACGTCGAGAACGACCGCTTCGAGCTTCCCGCGCGGCAACTTCGGTCGGAACGGATGCACCGCGACCACAAGCGCTGAAGCCAACAGGGCAACCAACGTTAGACATTCGACGGCAAAGCACTTTCTCGGATTTTTGGTCGCGGCGTTGTTTTTCTGGTTGCGCTGCGCAGCCGACCATGCCAGCGCCGCCAGAGATGCCAAAATCGCCATGAAGACACCCAGGAACCAATGCGGCGGTCCGGGAATTCGCCAGGACATTCGCGGGAGTCGGCTAAACCAGCCGACACTCGACAACAATCCCGCCACAAGCAATCCTGTGACTTTCGCGACTGCGGCGGCCAATGCAGGCCAAATATAAGTGGTTACTAAGGACAAGAACCCGAGCGGCACGATCAGCGCTGTGAGGAGCACAGCAGGCACATTGCTGGCCGGCCCGGACAAACTGGCGCGATGAAAATAAAGCGCCAGCAAAGGCATCATACCGAGTTGAATGCAAAATGAAAGCAGAACGATTTCCCAGAAACGCAGCCCGACGCGCACCGGCACTATAAGCAACGGTTCAATGTACTCGGAAAATAGCCCGGGAGTCTTTGAAGCAAGCGCATTTGCAGCGGCGCGAAGATCAAGGCGGAACTGTGTGGCACGCGGCGAATGCAGCCGGTCGCGCGTGACGTCTCCGATGTGATCGAGGGCCTTCCGCAAAGGGCTGCTCGTCCGGTCGATCCACGGCACCGCGATCCCCGCAATTACGCCGGCCGCCAAAAAGGAAAGCTGATAACCGGCGTCGAAAAGCTCATCAGGTCTCGCGATCAACAGGATCAGCGCCGCGAGCGCGACCGTGTTCACCAGAGCGACGCGCCGAAACATCAGCCGGGCAAACAAGAAAATCGCGGTCATCAGCGCCGCGCGCAGAATCGGAGGCCGGTCCTGCACTACGCCCAGATATCCGGCGAGCACAACCAGCGTAACAACCGTCGTCGCGCCGAGCGGCAGGCGCAACAAACGGCACAGCCAGAACACGAAAACTGCCAGAGCGCCAACGTGCAACCCCGCGACAACAAGCACGTGAAATGCGGCTGTTTTCTGGAAGGTCTCGGCGAGGTCCGAGTTCAAGAAATTACGGTCGCCCAGCAACATGGCACGCAGCGCCGCGATGCGCTCCGGTTGTCCGGCGTAAAGATGATCCAGCCTTGCCAGTAAGTCCCCGCGGGCGCGTGCGAAACGCCGCGCGATCGACAAATTTGCAGGACCAACTGTCTCAATAAGTTCCGCGCTGCGCAGCGTGCCGAGCAGTTCGATGTTCTGACGTTGTAAAAATCCGCGTTCGTCGAACGCGCCCGGATCCTGATAATTCTGCGGAATATGTGCGCGGCACAAAGCCTCGATGCGATCCCCCGCGCGGAATTCTGGTAGCGTCGCATCTCCGTGGCTCAAATAATAACTGAGCCGCAAGCCGCCATGCAGTGGAACCGTTTGGCCGCCCACCTCTACGCTCGCGAGATCGAGTGTGTAGCGCACGCCCCAGGGGAGACGTTCTGGATCTTCGCGAAGTATTCCGCGCCAGCGCAGGGACTGGCTCGTATCGATTTTTCCCGATTCAATGATCCTCGCGACATCGTCAAAGGCCACATCGCGCCGTTCCATCTGCATGGCAAGTCCGCCCAGTGCAAACCACGCCGCCAACGCGAAAACGGCCGCCGCCGCAATTTTCTTCCACAATGCGAGAAGCAGACCGGCAAGAATCGAAATCGCTGCGACTGTAATCCAGACATTTGGATAGGCAACAGGGAATTGTCCGGCGGCGATACCGCCGGCAAAAGCGACCGCAAGCCAGAGTGCAGGCAGCCTCACGTGCTTCGATCTAGTCGGGCGATCGCCTCGATGTGATAGGTCTGAGGGAACATATCTAATAGGTAAATTTCTTCAAGAGCATACTCCTTCGCGCAGAATTTTGCCAGATCGCGCGCCAGCGTCGAAGGGTCGCAGGAGACATAAACGATTCGCTGTGGCGCGATGTCGATCAGCTTTTCCAGGGCATCGGGTTCGATCCCTGCGCGTGGCGGGTCAGCAACAACAACGTCGGGCGGTGCAACACCGCGTTTCCGCTTCCATTCAGCAAGGAACCCCTCCGTCGAATTGTTTCGCGTCGCAATGGTTTTCCCGCTCAACCCCGCATTCGTCTCCAAGTCGCGCGCGGATGCCGGATTGGCCTCCACTGCATCGATGTGACTGAAACTCCTCGCCAGCGACATAGCAAACAATCCCACGCCTGCATACAGATCAAGAGCAATGTCACCGCTTCCGGCAGCAGCTGCCACAATGCGAGCCATTTCGTCCACCAGGAATCGGTTGACTTGGAAGAAAGACATGTGCCCGACACGAAAACTGCTCTGCGCCACCTTGTATTGCAAAAAACCGGGCCCGTGCAACGACATCCGTTCGCCGCGTACATCCCGAATGAGAACACTCTTCACATTCTCGATCCTCTCGCTGAACATTCTTGCTATTGATTCGGTTGCGCGCGGAAGAGACGTGCAGGAAATATTCAACAGGATGCCGCGATCATCCGCGTCCACAAACGCCTCCACTTCCCGCAATGTCTCTGGAAGTTTCCCTTCGCGCAACGCACTACGCAGCACTTCGAACATCGCAAAAAGCTTTGGCGAAAGAATGGGACAAACTTCCACAGGGCACAGCGTTGATGATCCAGCGCGGAAATATCCGATAGCGGAGGAGTAGCCAGCGGAGAATCTCGCGCCCTCGCCGGCGACGGGCCGCACTTGCCACTGCGCCCGGTTTCTGTACCGCCACGGCGGCGACGCGTGAAGCGCGATCGGACCTGTCCACTCGATCTTGCCGATCCTTCGTAAAGTTTCGCGGAGGATTTGCTCCTTGTAGCGAAGCTGCGACTCATACGAAATGTGCTGATAATCGCATCCGCCGCAAACGCCAAAATGCGGGCACTGGGCATTGATGCGATCTGGAGAAGCGGTCACCACTCGCGCCAAGCGCCCACGGACGAACTTCTTCTTCCGCTCTACGATTTCGACTTCGACTTCTTCACCTGGCAACACAAACGGTACAAACACCGCCTCGCCATTTTCGTGCGCGAGCCCCTCGCCTCCGTAAATGAGCTTTTCAATTGTGGCGCGCATCATTTGTGGATTTCGGGTTGCCGTCGCTCGTGGATTACTTCAGATAATAGAGGCTCAATCGTGATAGATGATAAATCTCAAAGAGCCGCTTCTGTATGTATTGCCGCTCCACCAGAGCCAGTTGTTCGGCGGACATTTTGCGCCGGTAGGGCGCTAGCGCGTGGTCCATTTCGCGCCTAACGGCCACCATTGTTTCCGCGTCAGCCGCGGAAATGAGCGATGCTGCGAGCTTGTCTTCGAGCACCGTCAGCCTGCGTTCGAGTTCCTCGAGATCAAGATGCGCAGGAGTGTGGAGCGTCGTCCCAGTCTCTTCAACGCCGCGCGCGATTTCCTCAAAGCGTTTTCTCATCTCAGGCGACTTGCCGACGAATTGCTCCGCGGCGGAACGCAGCTTTCGAGCGCCGCCATCGAGATATCTTGTCAACTCGTCTCGAGAAAATGCCTCCGCGGTTGCTGACTTCGAGCGTCCTTCTGGCCCCTTGCCGGCCGCGGCTTCCCGCGCCTCTGCTGCCGCGTTGAGCACCGCGTCCATGCAATAGGCGAGGCTTTTCAGCGGGCGACCAGCCGCACCGCGCCGCGAGCGTCCATAGCTTTCAAAGGCTGCGTCGATTCCTTTAAGAACAACGTCCAGGGGAATTCCTGCTCTTTGCCAGGTCTCCAAGATTGCCCAGTCGAGCGGCGACACCAGTAAGTGTGCGCCACGCTTGCGCCAAAAGTGCTCTTCGATTTCGGTGAAGTAATTGAAATAATTGAAGTCGGCCATCGCCCGTGCGGAATTAACGCGCCGGCTTTCGCGCGGAAGACGCAGGTCCGCGGTCGCCTTCGCGGCGCTCCGTTGCGGCTCGCGGACTCGCTGCTTCCGCAACGGCGTTGCGTTCCCAAAGAATTCGGAGTCCTTCCAGCGTCAAATGCTCGTCGACCTGTTGAATGTGCCGCGAGCCGCCCCCAATCAGCGCCGCCTGGCCGCCCGTGGCAATGACTCGCGTTTCCGCGCCCAATTCCTGTTTCAGCCGTTCCAAAATCCCATCAACCAGATCCGTGAAGCCGTAATACAACCCGGCCTGCATCGATGCCGCAGTATTCGTGCCGATGATTTTCCCAGGGTCGCGAATCTCCACTCGAAAGAGCCTGGCGGCGCGTGCAAAGAGGGCATCGGCGGAAATCCCAACGCCGGGAGCGAGTACGCCTCCCAGGTATTCTCCGCGCTTCGACACCACATCGAAATTGATCGCCGTCCCAAAGTCCACCACAACGCATGGGCCGCCGTATTTCGCGAACGCCGCCACGCCATTTGCAATGCGATCCGCGCCCACTTCTTGCGGATTATCGTAATGCACGGGCATGCCCGTCTTGATACCTGGTTCGACGAAGAGCGCTTTCAAACCAAAATACCGCTCCGCCATTTCCGCCAAGGTTGCGTTGAGAGACGGCACCACCGACGCAATCATCACGCCCTTGATTTCCGTGGCGGCCAGGTCCGCCAAAGTGAAGAGTTCTCGCGTTAAGATTCCGTATTCGTCGACCGTTTGATCGCGCGCGGTGGTCAGCCGCCAGTTCGCCGCCAACTCCTCGCCGCGAAACACTCCGAGCACTGTGTTCGTGTTCCCCACGTCCATTGCCAGCAGCATCATTCTGCCTCTGCCACCGTGCCGGAAATCACGCTCTCGATTCGTCCGTCGTCACGTTTCACGCGCAGTATCCCCATAGGCTCCAGCCCCGCCGTTGTGCCTGCAAAACTCTCCGTGCTCGTGGAAATACGCACGCGTTTGCCCTCGAAGTAGCTCGACACTTCAGCGAATCTCCGAAGGACCGGAGCGGCCCCTTCGCCAGCAAATTGATTGTAGTAGCGGTCGAGGCGTCGCAGCAACCGCGCGAGCAGGTCCAAGCGCGAGTGCACGCGGCCAGTCTCCATGCGTATCGACGTCGCAATGCTCGCAAGTTCGCTCGGCATTTTCGATTGATTTACGTTGATTCCAATCCCAATCACGGCAAAATGGATGCGATCCGGCTCCGCTTGCATTTCCGTCAGGATGCCGCATACTTTTTTCCCATTCAGCAGGATATCATTTGGCCAGCGAATGTCAGGGCGAGACCCGCTTTCGTCGGCGATCGCTTCGTACGCTGCAACTCCCGCAACCAAAGTCAATGCTGGCGCGAGCATAGGAGGAATCCGCGGCCGAAGCAGGATGCTGACGTAAATCCCTGCCGCTTTTTCCGAATGCCACGAGTGCCCGGCGCGCCCGCGCCCTGATGTCTGCTCCTCCGCAACGACAACGGTCCCATGCGGCTCTCCTTCTTCTCCAAGGTGCATCGCCACTGTGTTCGTCGAATTCACTTTGAAGAAGTGAAAAACATGCTTCGCGAAAGGCGTCTCGCGAAGTCCCCGCGCGAGCAATTTCGGGGCCAGGACGTCCGCGGCGCGCTCGATATGATAGCCGGTTCGAGGATGGCCTTTTACTCTTACGCCGGCGGCGCGCAGCGTTTCAATCCACCGCCACACCGTTTGACGTCGCACGCCGATTTCCTTCGCGATTTGTGCGCCGCTGATTACGATCGTCGTGTTTTCGGAAAGCAGTGACAGCAGCGCGTCAATGCGCTTGTCCGTACGGTCCGGAAGGTTCGGCCGGTTTTTCTGTATGCGTGATTTCGCTGGCATATCGGGTCAGTTTTTAGGCGAACGGTCTAGTGGCAGCAGCGCTATTCCAGTTGCGCCAGCCGCTCCACAATTTTCTGGTATTCGAGTTGCCGGTCCGCGAGCGTCGCCTCCAGGCCGCGCACAATTTCCGCGGGCGCCCGATTTCGAAAGGTATCGTCGGCGAGCCGTTGTTTTTTCGACGCGACATCCTTTTCCAGCCGCTCTTTCTCTTTTTTTAACTTAGCCGCTTCCGCGCCGGCATCGACAAGTTCGCCTTCGAACTTAATCCCAAGGTCAAATTGCGACGTGGAGCGCACTGCTCCCTCGCGGCTCTTGAGCTTTCCAGGCTGGACATTCAGAGCCGAAAGGCTTCCGAGCCGGAGAATCACATCGAGATTCTCCGAAGTACGATTGAGCACTTCGGAATTGTCCGACGCCAAATCCGCAGCGACTTTCTTCTTCGCGTCGAGCTTTGCTTCCGCGCGAATGTTTCGCGCCGCCACGACAATTTCCTGCACCAGCGCCACGCGGTGCTCCGCCTCTGAATTTAACCAGCCGGTGTGCGCCTTTGGAAAGGGTTGAAGTGAAATGGATTTTGCACCCGCGGCTTGGGGCAAACGATTCCACAGTTCTTCAGTGATGAACGGCATGAACGGATGCAGCAGTAGCAGCGCATATTCGAACGCCGCAAATAAATTCCGCCATGTTGCAATGGTATCTTCGCGATTTCCGGAAGCCAGTTGCGGCTTGAGCCACTCAATGTACCAGTCGCAGAAATCACCCCAGAAGAAGTGGTAGATAACGTGCGCCGCTTCGTGAAAGCGGAAATTCTCGAGCGCCTCGTTGATTTGCCGGGTAACTTCCGCCAGCCTTGAAAAAATCCATTGGTGTGGCAGCGCATCGCGCGTCGCATACGGCGCGTTAGCGCGAATCTCCTGAGCCGCGAGCTCTTCGAGGGTCACGCCGAGCGTTTCAATCTTTTCCAGATTGAAGAACAAGAATCGCGCCGCATTCCAGATTTTGTTCGCGAACGCGCGATAACTTAGAATGCGTTCTTCGCTCAACGCAATATCCGTTCCCGGAGCAGCCATCACTGTTAGAGCAAATCGCAGCGCATCCGTGCCGTGCTTCTCGATGATTTCGAGCGGGTCGACAACATTCCCGCGGGTCTTCGACATCTTCATTCCATGCGGATCGCGAACAAGGGCATGCAGGTAAAGCTGCCGGAAGGGAATGCGCTCTTCGATTTTCGTGCCCGGCGCCAGATGAAGGCCCAGCATGATCATTCGCGCGTCCCAAAAAAATAAGATGTCATACCCGCTGATCAGCAGGCTCGTCGGATAAAATGTTCGCAAGTCCTCCGTGTTGTCAGGCCAGCCCAACGTCGACAGCGGCCAGATGCCGGAACTGAACCAAGTATCGAGAACATCCGGATCCTGCGTCAGTTTCCCGCTGTCACACTTCTCGCACTTGTCGGGGACGCCGGCGATCTGCGCGCGTCCATCAACTACCGCAACGCGCGAATCCGTTGCCGGCGTCATCTCGCCGCAATCGCCGCAATGCCAAATCGGAATGCGATGGCCCCACCACAATTGCCGCGAAATACACCAGTCGCGAATATTGGTCAGCCAGTCGAGGAATATTTTCTTCTGATTGTCCGGCACAATCGAAAGCAGGCCATCCTCGACTGCCTGAATGCCGGGCGCCGCCAACGGTTTCATCTTGCAGAACCATTGCAGCGAAAGCCTCGGCTCGATAATCGTCTTGCAGCGATCGCAGAGGCCAACCGACATCGCGTGATTCGTTGTGCCTTCGAGCAAGCCCTGCGCCTTCAGGTCTTCGACGATTTTCTCGCGCGCCGCGAATCTGCCCATCCCCGCATATGCGCCGCCCGCTGCGCTTATGTGCCCGTCCGGAGTCATGATGTCAATTTCCGCGAGGTTATGCCGCCGGCCCATCGCGAAATCATTCGGATCGTGCGCTGGAGTCACTTTCACCGCACCGGTACCGAACTCGCGATCCACGAGATCGTCGCCAATGATCGGGATCTCGCGATTCATCAGCGGTAGCACGGCCATCTTGCCGATCAATTGTCTGTAGCGTTCATCCTCCGGGTGAACGGCAACAGCCGTATCTCCCAGCATCGTTTCCGGCCGCGTCGTAGCGACGACAATGAACTCTTTCGATCCGGCAATTGGATAGCGGATGTGCCAGAGTTTGCCTTCGCGCGCTTCGTGTATGGTCTCCAGATCGCTCAGCGCCGTCTGGCAACGCGGACACCAATTCACCATATAGCGCCCGCGATAAATCAACCCCTCGCGATAAAGCCGAAGAAACGCTTCCATCACGGCTCGATAGAGCGGGGGATCGAGCGTGAATTTTTCACGTGTCCAGTCGCACGAAACGCCCAGACGAATCATCTGCTTCTTGATTTTTCCGCCGCTCTCCGCCTTCCATTGCCAGACGCGCCTCTCAAACTCTTCGCGACCGATCTGTTCGCGCCTCAGTCCTTCCTTCGCAAGCTGCCGTTCGACCACCACCTGGGTGGCGATGCCTGCGTGGTCCATTCCGGGAAGCCAAAGAGTCTTGTTGCCGCGCATGCGGCGCCAGCGCACGATTATGTCGATCTGTGTGTGCTCAAGCATGTGGCCGATGTGGATTGAACCGGTGACGTTCGGCGGTGGCAAAACAATCGAAAAAGTGTCGCCACGAGCCGTCGCCTCGCCGCGGTAAATCTTCTCTTCGAACCAGGCCTGCGCCCAGTACCGTTCAATTTCTTGAGGTTCGTATGCTTTGGGAACTTCGCGTGGCATGATGATCCGCCGTTAAACGGTCTCCTACACTCTTCGGAAATGCGTGAAACGAATAACTATACGAGGCAATCGTGCAGTCCGTCAAATCGTGAATAATCGAGTCAATCAGGGAGCTTGCGAGTTATTTCTTGCCGCGTTCACGATTCAGGATTTCTTCTACCAGTGGACGGAGCACGCCATTTGAGAGGGCTTCATGTATTTGAGGTTCAAGCTTTTCGAGCAGCTTGGCAACCACGCTATCCACGCTCGCAGAGTCTGTTTTTGCGGACTTCGCTGCTGCTGTCGATATCGCTTCGGAAAGAGCACTCTCGTCGGATTCAGTGCGTGGCGCCTCCACCTCCGACGGCTGCTCTTCTTGAGCTTCTTCGTTCGCAGAGGTTTCCACAACAGGAGTTTCCGTGCGCGCTTCATACGGGATATCGTAGAGCCTTTGGGGCGCAGCTGTCTCTGGCGTTACTTGCGCTTCGACTTGACCTTCGCCGGAGTAAGACGCCGGCTCTTGAGCTTCGTGCGCGGCAACTCCCGCATCGCTTTTCTCGGTCGATATTTCGGGGGACAGCCGGAAAGGAATTACTTCCGCGGACGGGGCGGACCATTCAGTTTGCTGCGTACTCGCGCGTTTAGGCTCCGGTGCGTTGTGCTGCTGTGGCACTTCGTGCGGGGCGTCATTCGGCGAATCGTCCACCCTTGTGATTGCGTACTTCTTCGACGATCCGATCGGAGGTTCGCTCAAGACTTGAGCCGGGGACGACTCTTTCTCGTCTTGACCTGATGCGACCGGAGCTGAGGCTTCGAGGGATTCTTCCACGACAGGCTCAGCTGTTTCGGTCTCTGCCGCGCCCATCAAGTCCATCCATTCAGTTGGAGAGGAAGCCGGGCTCGATTCGATTTTTTCCGGGACATTCGCTCCGCCAAATGGCACGTGTGCTCTTGCGCGAACGCTTGTTTCGAGCGTTTCGTCGTCCGGCGTAACCTTTCCTCCGGCGAGTTTCTCGACCATGCTGGCGGACTCGGCTGCCGGAATGTCGTATTCCATCGTGCTGCGCCGCCGCTTCCATTCGCTTGCCGGCTCTTCGTAATCATCCTCGTCAACGTGCTTTGCCGCCGGGGTCGTGACAGATTTGCCGAACACGGGTGCTGGATCGTCCGCGTCGGAATCTCTGGGAGCCATGCCAAACGTGAACTCTTCAGGCGTGGTCTCTTCGGGCTCACTGGGCACATACGGCGCTCGCGCAGGAAGGATCGGCGGCGGTGGCTGCTGTATCGTCGCCACGGGTACCTCTTCCTTCACCGGCTCGGGTTCAGGCGGCGCTGTCTTCGGCAGCAGAGAAGTTACCATCGCGATCAGTGGGTCAGGCGGCACGAACGGTTTCTTCAGCACGCCGTCCGCGCCTACGCGCTGCGCTTCTTTTTCGTCCAGCGGGTCAAAGGCTCCTACGAGTAAAATCACGGGAATCGCTGCGAATTGCGAGTCTTGTTTGACGAATTCACAGACTTCATACCCATTTCGAACTGGCATGAACACGTCGGCCAGCACGATGTCGGGGTGCACTTCAGCTACTTTCCGGCAGGCGGCTTCTCCGTTGCCTACCGCAACCACACGGTTGCCTTTCTCTTCGAAGACGAGCGATACCATCTTCTGAATGTTACTGTTGTCGTCCGCCACCAGGATTGTGGGCAAACTCAGCTCCTCACAGACGCTATTCGCCCTATGGGCAAAATGCGGCTTTCCTATGTCTATTGGAACATCCGAGTGAGAGGCAGTCAACGGATTCGAGCGAGGCGCGTGCCGCACCTGTTAGCAGGCTATGGCGCGCGTTCTACCAGGGTATGAGCTTCTTGAGACCCCGTTTTCTCTTGCTAGTCGACTCTTTGCTCTTGTCGGCCTTTGTTTTCCCCGCTGGTTTCTGGGCGCCCGCCGCAGACGGCTGATCGGTCGCTGTCGTAGCCGTTTTCGCAGTGGAGTCACCGGTGGTAGAAGTTCCGCTGTCAACCGTAGCTGGCGGCGCAGTGCTCGTTGAAGGCGGTGCGCCTTCCGTAGCTGGAGGCGTCGACGTGACGGAGCTAGTACCGGACGATGATGTGCTGGGAGGGTCCGTCGGAGGCGGCACGCTCGCAGGCGGAGGAGTCGATGATTCAGGGGAAACAGTCTGGATATTCATGTTCTGCTGCGAAGACCCTGTGCCACTCGCGTTACTGCCCAAGCCGGAAGCGGAAGTCACATCTTGCGATGCTCCCGAATTCTCCGGCGGGTTCAAGTCGGGAGTGCCGATGTGCGCCGACATGGATACATCCGGGGCACTTTTCGTTACGCTCATGGCGCGATGCATCAGACTTCTGTGTTCGCGCGCGAATTTCTCCTCGAATTTCGCCCGCGCCAATGCATCAGGATCCGGCGCGGGAATTTTCGCGTTATCTTCCGACAAACGCTGCCTTGCTTCCGTCGCCAGCGAAGACAGCGGGTACTCCCTAACGAGCATGGCGTACTCGATGTCCGCCTGCGCCCGCCATCGCGCGCGCTCTTGCTCATTCTTCGAGCCGCTTGCCGCGCGACGGTAAATATCTCCCAGCATCCAATGAGCCCGGTCCGCTTCGCTATACAGCGGATAGCGACTCGCCACTTCAATCAAACGAGCTGCGGCTGCGCGGTAATCGCCCTTGATATAATAAAAGTGCGCAACCTCGAAATCTCCTCCGCCAATCACTTCCTGCACCTCTCGAAGGCGCTGCTCCGCGTTTGGCGCCAGCGGACTCTTCGGATATTTCAGCAGAAATGTCTGGAATTCCTGTTCTGCCAGCCGCGCCTGTGTTGGATCGCGGTCCGGCTTCTCCATCATGCGGTAATGCGCCATGCCGATTTGCATCTGCGCGTAGGCTGCCTCTTCGAGGAAGGGAAAAAACGTCTCGAAGTCTTTGTATTCAGCCACCGCTTGCGTCAATCCCTCGGTGCCACCTTCCTTGTAGTA
The DNA here is from genome assembly GCA_035279805.1 of Candidatus Acidiferrales bacterium. GTDB lineage: Bacteria > Acidobacteriota > Terriglobia > Acidiferrales > UBA7541 > DAHUXN01. The sequence goes on along the minus strand of DATEHB010000125.1, from coordinate 48,066 downwards.
CGAATCCGCAACGGCCAGTTTTGCCTTGGCGAGATATTCACTGTCGGGGTAGCTGTTGATAAGCGTCTGAAGGCTCAAGCGTGACTCTGTGTAGCGCCCATGGCTGTAATCGTTGAGCGCGCGGTCGTAGAGAATTTTGTCCGGTTCAGCGTTTGTGTTGGGAATTTTCGCCGCAGTTTTCTTATGGCCGGAGAAGAGGCACCCTGCCGGAATGAAAGATACGAGGAGAGTAGCTGCCAGCCAGAAGGAAGGTCGTTTCGATAAGCTTTTCATCACACCCTTTGCGAGATCGCGTCATTCGCGCACTGCCGCATATGCCGAACGGCAGCGCCCGGATCCGTTGTATGGAAAATTGAAGTGCCTGTCACCAGCGTATCCGCGCCGGCGGTTACAAGTTCCGCTGTGTTTTCCAGCGTGACTCCCCCATCCACTCCAATTCGAAAGCCGTAATCATAGCGTGAGCGTATATCGCGCAGCTCTCGAATCTTGTCGACCGTTTGAGGAATGAACTTTTGGCCCCCGAATCCCGGATTCACAGTCATGACCAGCACTGTTTCCACCCGGTCCAGCACTTCCTTCAGCAACGCTACCGGAGTGGCGGGATTAATCGCCACGCCCGCTTCGCAATTCTGCTCGTGAATCAAAGCGATCACTCGGTCGAGATGCACCGTCGCTTCTTGATGCACCAGAATCCGGTGCGCCCCCGCCTTTGCGAATGCCTCGACGAAGTCCCCCGGCCGCTCAATCATCAGATGCACATCGAGCGGCAGGCGGGTTGCCTTGCTCAATGACGCCACAATAGGGACGCCGATGGAGATATTGGGCACAAAGTGGCCATCCATTACGTCCACATGAATCACGCCGGCGCCGGCCGCTTCCACCGCGCGCACTTCATCGCCCAAAACGGCGAAGTTCGCCGCTAAAATGGACGGTGCGATTTCGAGCGGACGTCGAATCATGAATTCAATTTGAATTGTAACACAGCCGCGCTGGCGCCTATTGCGCTACCTGCAGTTCAACGCTCGCCCCAGGCTCAACGCGCGCCCCGCGCAGTGGTAGTTGCGACGTCACAGTTCCCGGCGGTTTCCCCGTCAGAGGCATGGGCGTCACTTTGTCCACTTTTAACCCTGCCGTAGACAATCGTTGCTCCGCATCCGCAAGCGACATACCCTCGAAGCCCGGCATAACGTAAGCTGGCGGTTGCGCCCCCAGCGAAACAAGAATATCAACGTGCGGGCTGCTTGCATTTGTGGATCCCGCCGGAGGATCCTGTTCCAGCACGATGTCCGCAGGGGATTCCGGCAGATAAGCGCTCGACACTTCGCCGGTCTGCAAGCCTTCGCTCAATAGTTCGATCTGCGCCGCGCGAAAACTGCGCTCATTCAGTTGCGGGATCGTCACTTTCTGCTGCCCCAGACTTACCACCACATGAATCCACTCGCCCACTTTCAACCGCGTGCCGGCAGGAGGGCTTTGCCGCGCGACCGCGTCCGGCGGCAGACTGCTGTAAATACGATCCTCCACTCGCAAGTGGAGACCGCGCTGTTCGACTTGCGCCTGTGCCCGCGAAAGCGCCATGCGAGTCAAATCCGGCGTAGCGATCTCGCGTCCCTGAATTGCGAAACGCATGGTTAGAATTGCGCTCAGGAACGCCACCGAAGCCAGCACGAAAATCAGCAGCGCCATCCGCCCCACCCATTCGCTTCGTTCTCTGAATCCCACGCGATTCTCCTCGACAGAATTGACACTAACATCGGGGTGGAATTGCTTCAACGCTCATTAGGAAAGTTCGTTACCGTCGGGCTAATACAGTCGCAAAAAAGCCGTCCGCGTGTTGCAGCGGCGGAAACGTTCGAAAAAAAGTACTGCTGTTATCAAATAGTGTCTCAGCGCGCACGCCTTTGGCCAATGCGTCAGGAGGAAATTCCGCTGCGATCGCGCGGAATTCCGGATGCGCGCCTAACACTTCACTCACCACATCTTCGTTCTCTTCATGCTCGAGCGAGCATGTCGAATACACCAGCCGTCCTTCCGGTGCAAGGCACTCTAACGCGGAATTGAATAGCATCACCTGGCGCGAGTGCAGCTCGGCGAGATCGCTTTGCTTCAGTTTCCAGCGGATCTCCGGATTCCGCGAGAGTGTCCCTGTGCCTGAACACGGTGCGTCCACCAGAATCCAGTCGAACTCCGCGCTAAAGGGAAGCGAAGCAGTTCCATCGAGTGCCACGAGCCTCACATTCGACACGCCCGCATGCCCCAGCCGCTCGCGCATGGCGCGAAGCCGCCCTTCACGGCGGTCTGCTGCGACTACGAGGGCGGTCGACCCTGCCTTGCGTGCCAGCGCCATCGTTTTGCCTCCCGGCGCCGCACACAGATCGAGCACCGATTGGCCGACCTTCACCTCCATCAGCAACGGAATTATCTGCGACGCTTCGTCTTGAAAACTAATCCAGCCATTCTGGAACGCTTTCGTCTTCGTCACGTCGCCGCCTCGTATCGTGATGGCATTGCGCACCAGCCGCCCGGACTCAAACTCCACGCCCGCCGCGGTAAGCGAGTGCATCACCTCGACCCGAAATTCAGGTGATTCAGGTGCGCTCAAAGCACAAGCCCTCCGGGGCGCCTCGTTGTTCGCTTCGAGCAGCGCTACGGTCTGTTCGCGCCCAAATCGTGCCAGCCAGTGCTCCACTAGCCAGGTAGGATGGGAATAACGGAGCCCCAAGGCATCTTCCGTCTTCAGTTCCGGCCAAAGAAATTCATCCGGGGACTTCGAGCTTTCGCTCGCTGCGCGTCTCAGGACTGCGTTCACCAGCGACGCAGCTGATTGTTTGCGCGCGCGTTTCACCAGGTCGACCGACTCGTCCACCGCCGCGCTCGCCGGAATGCGGGCCAGATGTCTCAACTGGTAGATTCCGATCCTGAGCGCCACCAGCACTTCGACGTCAAGAGCCGTTGATTTTTTTCCGACATAATTTTCCGCCAAAAAATCGAGCCACCGTTGCCATCGCAAAGTCCCCATGACGATCTCGATCGCCAGCGCTGCATCGCGGGCGCTCACTCTTGCGTTGAGCCGAGCGTGGAGCAGTTCGGACGCGTACGCTGCCTCGGTCTCCACGCGCAGCAGGACATCGAAGGCGATTGTTCTGGCGGGGCTGATGGGCATCTGATGACTCGAATCTGCTAAGAAGTGAATTTCTCGCCAGACGATATTCGCGCGCCATTTGCGAATTCGCGCGCGCTCATGCGCTTGCGTCCTTCGGCCTGGACATACTCGACGCGCAGCCATGTTCCTTCGCCGCAGGCCACGAGCATCTCCCCGGAGCGTTCGACGATCAACCCCGGATCATGCGCGGGGTAATCGGATGGATTTTCCATCGCGCGTCCCCACAGTTGGCACAATCTGCCACGAAAATGCGAGAACGTCCCCGGCCACGGCTGGAATGCCCGTATGTGATTATAAATCTCCCCTGCACGCCGGTTCCAATCGATCAGTCCCTCTTCCTTTTTCAGCGGTGGCGCAAACGTTGCCCGCGCATTGTCCTGATCCCGCGGCTTGATTTCTCCAGTTTCGAATTTTCGCAGTGTGTTGAGCAGCAATGGCGCTCCCGAGTCGCCCATGCGCGCCATCAACTCCGGTGCAGTCTCGTCTGTTCTAATCTCCACTTCGAGTTGCTCGAGAATCGGTCCCGTATCGAGTCCTGCGTCAATGCGCATGGTGGTTAGACCCGTGCGCGTGTTTCCATTGAGAATCGCGCGCTGAATGGGCGCTGCGCCGCGATATTGCGGCAGCAAAGAGCCGTGTAAATTAATCCAGCCGAGCCTTGGAATTTCAAGCAAATCACGAGGAATAATTTGTCCGTACGCGATGATGATGACGGCGTCGGGCGCGATTCCTTTCAAGAACTGCATTGCATCCTCTGATTTGATTCTCTCCGGTTGATAAATCTGCAGTCCGCCATCGAGTGCGGCGTCTTTGATGGGTGACCTCGCGGGATTTCGGTCTCTTCCGCGCGGACGGTCAGGCTGCGTGATCACCGCCTCCACGGAGCATCCCGGGTCAGCCAGCAGTTTTTTCAAGGAAGGTAAACCGAACGCCGGGGTGCCGCAGAAGACAATTCGAAGCGGCACGGTTCTCCTACCACTCCCCGGTTTTGGTGAGCTTGCGGATCTTTCGTCTGATCAGGTCGCGCTTTAACATGCTCAAGTGCGTCAAAAACAGAATCCCGTGCAGATGATCAATCTCGTGGCAGAAGGCCCGCGCCAGCAGCCCTTCCGCTTTCATTTCGTACTCTTTTCCTTCAACGTCCTGCGCGCGCACGGTCACATATTTGGGCCGTAGGACGTTTCCGCGAAATCCGGGGACCGACAGGCATCCCTCTTCCTCGCGCTGTTCTCCTTCGGTCCGGATAATCTCGGGATTTGCCAGGACCAGCTTTGCCTCCGGATTTTTCCCCACGGTGACGTCGATCACCGCAATCCGCAAGCCCAGCCCGATCTGCGGCGCGGCCAATCCCACGCCCTGCGCGGCGTACATGGATTCGAACATGTCGTCCGTAAGCCTCGCTAACTCGGCGTCAAAGTTTTCAATAACCTTCGTAGGCTGTTCGAGCACTGCGGCGGGATATTTTGTTATCGGATGGATCATCGTTTTTATGCCCCGTTTGCGGCCCTATCTCCTGCGCTAAAATTCATTTAACTGCTTCTGATAGCCTTCAAAATTCCGCCGGGTTTCCTCGAGCGAGTCTCCGCCGAATTTTTCCAGGAACGCTTCGGCCAGCACATATCCAACCATTGCTTCGGCTACCACACCTGCCGCTGGGACCACGCAAATATCTGAGCGCTCATACGCGGCCTTGATGCTTTCCTTGCTTGTCAAATCGGCGGACCCGAGCGCACGCCGCAGCGTCGAAATCGGCTTCAGATAGCCGCGCACAACGACATCTTCACCATTCGTGATTCCGCCTTCAATTCCTCCCGCGCGATTTGAACTTCTCTGGAACCGCTTCTTCTCTCCATCATAGCGAATCTCATCCTGAACTTCCGAGCCGTACGAAGTCGCATTCGCTATTCCCGTGCCAATCTCAACGCCTTTCACCGCCTGTATCGACATGACCGCGCGCGCCAAGCGCCCGTCCAGCTTTTCATCCCATTGCGCATGGCTCCCCAGGCCCGGTGGCGCACCTCGCGCTACAGCTTCGAAAATTCCACCGAGCGAATCGCCCGCGCGCAACGCTTTATCGACCTCCGCCTTCATGCGAGCTTCGGTCTCCGCGTCCACGCATCGCAGCGGCGACTCCAGATCGGCGCATATTGATTCGATCTCGTTCCACTGTGCCGCTCGTTCCAACTTTACTGGTCCCACAGCGAGCGTGTGGCTCAACACGCTGACACCGAATTCGCGCAAGAGAAGTCTTGCAATCGCCCCCGCGGCAGTGCGCGCCGCCGTCTCTCGCGCTGATGCCCGCTCCAGTATGTATCGCGCGTCGTGAAAATTGAACTTCAACGCGCCGGCCAGGTCGGCATGTCCCGGCCGCGGCGAAGTCAGCCGCCGCTGCGCGTCCTCGGCGCCATCGGCGTCCTCCACGGGCAGCGCATTTTCCCAATTTTTCCAGTCGCGGTTCTCGATTCGAATAGCAATGGGTGCGCCAATCGTCTTTCCATGGCGCACGCCCGACAAAAAGTCGGCCTGGTCCTTCTCGATTTTCTGTCTTCCACCGCGGCCGAATCCGAGCTGCCGCCGGTGCATCTCGCGATTCACAAATTCCAGCTCAACCGGCACTCCAGCCGGCAGCCCGGAGATCCACGCGATCAGCGCCTGCCCGTGAGATTCACCAGCCGTGAAGAATCGCAGCATATAGTTGGGTGTTCGAGTGCGCTCGAAGGACGCACGATTCTACCGGACGCTCCAGCGCCCGTAAAGCCGTCACGCAAGCAAATTCACTCCGAGATGCCTTGACGTCCTCCATACTCAACGTTACGCTGTCGAAGCTCTTAATTTGCACGATGGCGACGCTCACCTCCAAGACGCCCGAGCCCGACACCCCCTCGCCAGCCGTTGCGGTGAGCGACTCCTTAAAGCGCAAACTTTTTTCGCTTCAGAGCTATTCTCAACTGGTTGGCGATGCGGTCGCCAAAATCTTCACGCCGCCCCACTACCCGCAGGATGTACTCGATCAGATGGACGCCATCGGCGTCGGTTCGCTTCCGATTATCCTGCTCACCGGGTTCTTTATTGGCGGCGTGATGGTGTTGAACACAGCCACTCAATTCCAAAGGTTCGGCGAGACTGCGCTGACGGGAGACACGGTCGCGATCGCCCTGGTGCGCGAGCTGGGCCCAACGATTGCCGGATTGCTTGTCACCGGGCGTAATGGCTCGGGCATAGCTTCAGAATTGGGCTCTATGGTAGTCACCGAGCAGGTTGACGCAATGCGCGCGCTAGGCACGGATCCTGTACGCAAGCTCGTGGTCCCGCGGCTTATTGCAACCATACTTGTTTTGCCGCTCCTCACAGCGGTCGCCGACCTCGTTGGGCTTATCGGAGGTTATATCGTCGCCCACTTCACGCTGGGCTTGAGCGCCGTCGAATTCTGGAACCGTGCCGTCCACGCTTTGGCCTTCGGCGATCTTGTCATGGGGCTCGCTAAACCTTTCGTCTTCGCAATTATCATCGCCACGGTTGCATGTTATTACGGCCTGCGCACGCGCGGCGGTACGCAGGGTGTCGGCCGCGCCACCACCACAGCTGTGGTCGTCGCTTCGGTTGCGATTCTCGTGAGTGACTTCTTTCTAGGCAAGCTCTTGCTCTATTGGTTCGTGTAGCGACACGTCGCCGGGCGTTTTTCCGGCGGCTGCGGTGTACGTTTCCATCTATAATCGAATCGCTTGCGTGAATGGAGCGCGATGTCAACCGAGTTGACAGGTAATATCGTGCCGGGCGAACCCTTGATCCGCTTCGAGGATGTCAGCATTGCCTTCGACGAAGGGGAAGTCCTTCGAGAAGTCTCCTTCGAAGTCGTTGCGGGTGAAACAAAGGTCATCCTGGGCGAAAGCGGCTCCGGGAAGACTGTTCTTCTCAAGCTTGCCGCCGGACTGTTGCGCCCACAGTCTGGCCGTGTAGTTGTTATGGGCCACGATCTCACGGATATGAACGAGGTCGACTTGCTCGACTTCCGCCGCCGTATCGGTTTTGTCTTCCAGGAAGGGGCGCTCTTCGATTCCCTCAATGTGGCGGAAAATGTTTCTTTTCGACTGGACGAAGAATCTGTTCCCGTCGAGGAAACTGAACCCCGAGTTCGCGAGGCTCTCCGGTTTGTCGAAATGGAGGATGCTTACGATAAATTCCCGGATGAGCTCTCCGGAGGGATGCGCCGTCGCGTTTCAATCGCACGCGCGCTGATCGACCAGCCGCCGATCGTGTATTACGATTCGCCCACCGGCGGACTGGATCCAATCACGAGCCAGACCATCATCACGCTGATTCTCCGCCTCCGCGATCTGAATGGCGTCACGTCTCTCCTGGCTACCCATCGTCTTCAGGATGCTTTCGGCCTTGCCAATTTTCTCTTCGATTCGAAATCTGCCCACGTAGTCCCAGTTTGGGAAGACCAAAACGGCCGCCATTTCTCGCCGACGAATTTTCTGGTGCTTCGCGATTCCCAGGTTTATTTCCAAGGTGAGACGCAGGAGCTGTTGAAGTCGAAAGATCCTTATCTTCGCGAATTCTTATCGTGAAAACGTATGCCTTGATTTCGAAACGAAACATTATTCTTCGAAATTCGATTGAGTTCAGAGGAGGAGAGAGATGGCGCAACGGAAGCAACTCACGTGGGCGGAACTTCGCGTAGGGCTGTTCGTTCTGGCAGGTTTGATACTTCTGGCGGTAGCGATTTTTTACGTCACTGGCGTGAATTGGGGCGCAAAGTATTCGCTTAAGACCTATCTGCCGGAAGTTTCGGATCTCCAGCAGGGTGCGCCCGTGAGCCTGGACGGGGTTACCGTCGGCAACGTGGAGAGTTTAAGAATCAATCCACACCCTACCGACCGCATGCACAACATCGAGGTCGATATGCGCATCGACAAGCGCTATCAGGACCTGATTCGTACCGATTCGCAGGCAAGTCTGATTACGTCCGGACTTCTCGGCAACCGATATGTCACCGTTTCCCGTGGCTTCCAGGGCGGGATTGTCCAAAATAAGGGCACCATCCCCGGTAAGGCTGGCAACGACATGCAGGAAATCGTCGAGCGTGGCATCGAACTCGAAGCCAACCTCGGCCAGCTAACGCAGCAGGTCGGCGACATCATCGGTGCCGTTCGTCACGGACAGGGCACGGCCGGCAAATTTATCTATGATCCTTCGCTCTACAATCACTTTGACGCGATGGCCTCCAAGGCGGAGTCCATGGTGGCTTCCGTCCAGGCCGGCAAAGGATCAATCGGAAAACTTGTTGCCTCCGACGAGCTTTATAACAAGTTTGACGCTACGATGGGCCACGCCGAGGCGATTTTTGGCGACATCCAGGCACAAAAGGGAACTCTCGGCAAACTCGTCTACGATCCCGCCGTCTATGACCAGACAAAGCAGTTCCTTGCGAATTCAAACGCCCTTCTCGCAGGAGTACGCAGTGGACAGGGCACGCTCGGGAAATTGGTTACGGACGATACCGTCTTTGCGAATCTCCGCGACGCTTCCGCGAACGTTCGCGACGTTACTTCGAAACTCAACAACGGGCAGGGAACTCTGGGTAAATTTTTCACCGATCCGCAGCTTTATAACAACGTGACTGGGCTTACCGGCGACATGCGCCTGATGATCGGCGATTTCCGCCGCGATCCGAAGAAATTCTTGCACGTCAAGCTGGCGGTCTTCTAACCGCTTGTCTTGATTTGAACGTTTGATCTTATGGCTCTTTCGTGGAGAGTACGCTAGAGGCGTGGTGACGTGTCAGCGCGTGAATCCTCGGCCGAGACCGGCCGGATCCAGGCGACCACCCGGCGCAACGAATCCGGGATCATTACGGCTATGCAAAACATCGCGCCCAGCGTCAGCGCAGCGATAATGATGAACATTTTTACCGGATTCGGATGCCCAATTTTCAGCAGCACATATTGTGCGATGGGTTGTAACGCGATTCCCACAAACGAAAGCAGATTCGCCGCTGCAATCACGCTTCCTTTGCGACCTGGTTCGGGCCGATGCTGGATGATCGCGTTAATTGGCACCGCAAAAAATCCGGCAAAAAATCCCAGCGCGCCCAGGAATATGGCTGGATTTCCATAACGCACGTTCGGAATCCCGAGAACCGCCGCCATGGCGCTGATTCCTATTGCGCCCGCGCTGATCAACCCATACTCGATGCGCCCGCGCGATAAGTATCCTGCGGCGAGGCTTCCAAGTCCAATTCCTAGAGTCGTCGCGGCCATTAACAAACTTGTTCGAGTTTCGTTCACGCGCAGAATGTCCGTTGCGTAGAGCACGATGTTGATGAGCACCAACGATCCGAGAAACCAAAAATAGATGTTTCCGAGTACCGCTGCCCACAAAACGCGGTCTTTTCGGATTAAAGCTATTTCGTCCCACAGCTCTGCCGCCGGATTCCAATGGAATTTTCTGGCCGGATTTGCTGGCGGCACTCGTGAGATTTTCGCGCTGAGTCCCAAACCAGCCACCGCAAGGCCCACGAGCATCCATCCGTTCCAAAACTCCCTATTGCGGAACTGTTCCGCCAGCAGGCCGCCAGTAATCGTCCCAATCAAAATCGCCAGGAACGTGCCCAGTTCGAGAATTCCGTTTCCCCAGGACAGCTTCGTCTTCGGCAGCAGTTCCGGCAACAATCCGTACTTGGAAGGTCCGAACAGCGCGGCCTGGCAGCCGATTAAAAACACCGCCGCGACGACAATTGCGAAACTATGCAGGGCAAGACCCGCGGTAGCAAGAATCACTACCGCAAATTCCATTATTTTGGTCCCAATGGTTACACTGCGTTTGCTATAGCGGTCGGCCAGATATCCGCCGGTCATCGAAAATAATAAAAAGGGCAACGCAAAAAGTAGCGGTATCACCAGCACGACAAGAGTATCTCGGCGCGCCTGAGGCAATCCAAGCTCGAGCGCCAGGAAAATCGTCACCCACTTCAAAAAATTGTCGCTGAATGCGCCTTGGAATTGCGTCGCGATCAGCGCCCAGAACCCTGTTCGCCATTCCTGTGGGAATTTGTCTTGTTTCGCGGAGGGTTCAGCACGCATGGCTATCGGCCACTCTTAGAAATTAAAGTTCAAGAAGAACGTCGGTGTTCTTCACGGTCTCCTTATTTCGCTCTCATCATTGTCACCAGTGAGATCGAGTCCGAATGCCCCGTATCGCGTTCCCAGGAATCGAACGCACCACCGATCGCCGGATTTTTCCCTTCAATTTCGCGAATCATGGCCTGCACCTTGTCGATTCCATCAGGATGCGTCGTCACAAAAGCATAATCGAGCGTGTTCGTGTCGCCCTCATGCACCAGTTGTGTGTCCAACTGGTATCCCGCAAGCGTTCCGTCCTCGATGAATTTGTCTAATTGAGGTGCCACATACGTTTTGAAATTCTGGCTCCAGTCCTCCACGTGCCCAGGTTTGATCGCGAAGGATCCCACCCACAAATATCCGTGCTGGTAAGTTCCGGGCTTAATTGCATGAATCGTGGAACGCAGAAACAGATCACTGTGCTTCGCATTTGCCAGCACGGCGCTCGTCGTATCCGCTTCTCGCAGCGCATCGAGCGCCTTCAAAATTCCGCCGATGCTCGTCGCCTGCAGCCAGTCTTCATGAGTCGGCCCATCTTCGGTATGTACCACGGGATCTGCTGATCCATAGCCCGTCAGCGTACCGTCATTCACCAGCTTATCGAGCGTCGGCGTCATGCCTTGCGCGAATTTGTCCATGCCTCCCCATTGCGCTCGCGGTACACTCCAATTCGCGACGTAGGTGTATAGGATTTGAGCTGGTCTTTCCTGAGCGGCAGCGTAAGGCGCGTTCGTAAGAAGTCCCATAGCTAAAACGCCCGCGTATAGCAACAGTTTCTTCATCGCATCCTCCCGGCTTTCAAAGTTATCTTGCGGCTCACCTTCACGCCTGTAATGACCGGCGCCGTATCTCACTGGCGGCGGAATCTTACCAGAACAGTCAGTTGTCTGCCGGAATGAATCGTCGTTCCGCAGGCAGGCCGGCGTGAATAATCGTGCATTCCTTCTCTGGAGAAATCGCGCCGCCTCCCTGTATAATCATCCCGCGCCGGAGTGGCGGAACTGGCAGACGCGTTGGACTCAAAATCCAATGGTGCTTAGCATCATGAGGGTTCGACCCCCTCCTCCGGCACCAATCCCTGTGCTGCATCCGAGCGATTATCGAGGCCCTATCGCAGATCTTCCTGCTCTTTTGTAACGATAGGACGCCCGTACCATTTGTTCCCAGCCACCGTACCATTGCCGCGTTTCACCCTCACCTCTATTCTGTTCCTTCATGAATCCACCGGAATTTCAGGTCAGACAATCCAGCAGGGCACAACGCCGGAGCAAACGGCTTCAGTTGGTTGTTCCCGTCGAGGTGATTGCCTTCGATGGCGAGTCGGAGGCCTTTCGTGAGGCCGCGCGTATGCTCTCCGTGAATGCCAATGGAGGTCTTTTGGTTTTAGGCAGCCCGGTAAGCCACGGCCAGGTGCTTCGCCTGGTCAACCGCCGCACCGACGAGCATCAGGAATGCCGCGTAGTCCATGTGGATGTCTGCGAAAATGGCAAGTCGGCCGTTGGCGTCGAATTCATCGGGCCAGCAGGCAACTTTTGGCAAATATCCTTTCCACCCATTACTCCACGCATCACGCCCAACAGCCGTAATTAAGTAGCTGGAAAAACAAGTATCTACGCCGCACCCTGGGGTATGAACCTGGGCACATTTCGCTGAAGTACCATTCGTCCCTGCTGGCCGCCATGCTCAAATTTGAACGGCATGGAAGAAGCGCGTCCCACGAAGGCTCACGAGGGCCTTCCCCCAGATCCTTGGCTGACGCATGCGAATCAGATTCGCACCAGCTTGAAGAGTCTTGATCGAAAGCAGTGGTGGATGTGGTCCTCCGCGGTCCTCATCATACTGTTGCTGACGATCGGTGTGGCGTCCTTTTCGTTTCCGTGGCTGATGCGCGCCGATCAGGGATCCTATTCGTTTTACTTATCCCAGGCAGTAAGAGGTCTCGTAGGACTTGTTCTGCTTTTCAGCGTTTATTCCGTTTACCAGCAATCACAAATCAATAAGATTCGCGGACAGCTCGCCGATCAAATGGAGTCTGTCGCGAAAGTCGAATTGCTGACGGAAGAAGTTTATAAACTCGCCGTTCTCGACCCGCTCACGAATTTGCACAACCGGCGCTCGGGAGAACAGCGTCTGTTCGAGGAAATCGCACGCTCGCGGCGGCACGCGCGGCCGCTTACGATTCTTCTCCTGGATCTTGACGACCTCAAGCAATGCAATGACAAATTTGGCCACGATGCGGGCGACACCATGATCCGCTCGTTTGCCGATTCCCTGAAACGTGCCATCCGCGGCTCGGATCTGGCTATTCGCCAAGGCGGCGACGAATTCATCGTTATACTCCCCGAATGCCGCGCCGAAGAAGTCCGCCATGTTCTGGCGCGCCTTCACGGCCTTGAAATCGAGTGCGCCGGCGAGAAAGTCAAGGTAACCTTCGCTTGCGGGTGGGCTGATTATCAACCGGGAGAATCCGCACAGGAACTCCTGAAACGAGCTGACGAGGCCCTTTACACTGATAAACGCTCCGCCAAGGACGGCGCCGGTCTGCGACGACTTAGTTTCCCACTGCCCGCTTCCGTTCGATAATCTGCCTGTTTCGCCGTGCTCATCTGGGGGTACTCTTTTGGTAAAAAGAGCGTACAGTTGATGAGAATCTTGTTGCGCCGCCTGGCACCTCTGCGTAAGATGGCGCGGCTAGGAGCTTCGAATTGCCGAAAGAAAAACCCAAGGTGAATATCGGAGAGGTTATCCGCTCATACCGCAACGACCGCGGTCTGTCGCAAGGTGATATCGAAAGACGTACTGGTCTTCTGCGTTGTTATCTTTCTCGCGTTGAAAACGGCCACACTGTTCCGTCGCTCGAGACTCTTGCAAAAATCGCCGAAGCGATGGAGATCAGCCTCGCCGATTTTTTCCCCGGAGCGGATACTGCTCAGGATCGCGAAACCAAGAAAATGCTAGGCGAGCTTTCGGAAGAAGAGATCCGTTTCCTTGCGGACATCAAGAAGTACAGCACCACGCTGACCGATGACGACAAGAAACTCGTGCTTGCGATGATCCGTAAAATGGCGACAGTCGTTCCTCGCGCCGCTGCACCAGCTCCACGCGCTCGTTCTGCTTCGCATCGCTCCGTATATTAGCTCGCTATTTTTAGTGTCCAGACTATTGCGAAGGATGACGCAATTCTCGCGGTGCTCCGAATCCCGTCGCGCCTAGAAACAGTCAGCTCTATTCGGCGGATCGCTTGTGGAAGTTCTCTGTGACCACTATCGCACGAAAGACTCTTCCGCTCCCGATTAGGGTCTCGTCTGCTCGCGCTTCGGTTTCAAAAACGAGGAATCTTCCGCGCATTCCCGTAAGTCGCGCCGTCGCCTCTACCTTTTCGCCCTGTCCCACGGCTTTCAGGTGATCGACTTCGATTCGCGTTCCCACGCTAATGGTTCCCGCGGGCAGATGCGGCCGAATCGCCTGCGCGGCGGCCAGCTCCATCAGGCCAATCATCGCTGGAGTGGAAAACACAGCGGGTAGAGTCGAATCGTACGCCGCAATTGTCCACTCGAAGGGCACCACGCACTCGATCTTAGAGTGCAGGCCCTTAGCGATTCCGGGAATGTTGTACTGCGGCTTTATCTTGGGTTTTGGCGCCGCCTTCGGTTTGCGCGATTTTTTTTTCACAGAGTTCCTTGTTCGGAGGATTCATTCCGGCGGGGCGCCTGGAAGAAATCTTTCGTAAATTCCCCGATCGTAATTCCGAATTGCTTCCACAGCCGCTTGCGCAAACCGGCATAGTCCTGCGCACCACTGAAGAGATCGCGAAGCAGGTCACGAAATGTCGCGCTGCGCCGCGCGAACTGGACCATGCGCGTCGTAACCGCTCCGCCCAGAAACCTGCCGCGAAAAACAAGGCGCACAAGGCGCGTCGCGATTTCCAGGTCCGCCACAAATTCGGCGCGGAGGCGCGCTGGATAACTCTCCGGCTGATCTTCCGCAATTGCCTGCGCGAGCAAGTCTCCGGAACGAAGGGCATAAAATAATCCTTCGCCGGTGATCGGATCCACGCACGCGGCCGCGTCGCCCGCGAGCGCCCAGTTCCGGCCAACAATTTTGCGATGGCGCAGCGTCCTGAGTTCCGGCGAAGGCAGCACGTGGCTGTAGAAACGCGCGCCTTCGGTGCAAACTTCCTCTTCGCGTATGAAATCATCGAGAAGCCGACGCAGCGAGAGGGTCGTATACTTCGCCATCGTCGCACAAATCCCCACGGACAAATGATCCGTCCGCGGAAATGACCACAGATAACCGTTCATGCGGTCGAGAAATTTGATTTTGACTGTTTCCTCCTTTGCAGGAATGAAATAGCCGAGCGTCACCTCCAAATCCTGCGGACGAAGAGGAGTTGTGTCCGGCAGCAACTGGTTTCGCGCGCCTCCGGCAAGCACCACGAAATCCGCCGTGTGTTCCAGTCCGGCTGCCGTAAGCGTCACGCGCTGGGCGTCTGTTTCCACGCGAGTCACTCGGGCGTGTACCGTCTGGCAGCCAGCGCTGGCTGCGCGGTCGAGCAATAGTCCATTGAGCACCGCCCGGGAGTAAATCACGAGTGGACGCGACATTTCAAAGCGCGCCCGATGCCCTTTGCTGGAAATCAGCTCGGCGGTATGGATCTCTTTTTTGACTTGCGGGCCGCTCAGAAGGAAGGGATATCGCTCGATTGCCTTGTGCGTCAGGCCGCCTCCGCAAGGTTTTTCCCACGCCAGATGTTCGTCGAACAGCGTAACGCTGAAGCCGGTCGCGGCGAGCCTTTCGCCGCACAGTGCACCGGCAGGGCCGCCGCCGACTATGGCAATTTGTTTCATTCGGTATTCACCGCCGCAGTGGAAGGGTCATTCTCCAAATCAGCATCGAAGTATAGCATCAATCATCTCTGGTCGAACTCGTGTAGCAAAGGCGTTTCTGCGCGAGTACACACTGCATTCCAGCGCCCAATCTCGGCACGTGCTAAAATTTGGGCGAACAATCGCGCGAATTTGTCAGACGGAGAATAATTTGGGCACGGTCGTAACCCAAGACGAGCTTATGCGGCACGTCGCCGAAGCAAAGAGCCGCGGTCGGCGCGTGGTTTTCACGAACGGGTGCTACGACCTTCTGCATCCCGGGCACATTCGCCTGCTCGAAGCGGCGCGCGAACTGGGCGACGTGCTCGTGCTTGCGCTGAACAGCGATCGCAGCGTGCGCGGAAACAAAGGCGCTGAGCGGCCCATCATTCCCGAGAACGAACGCGCGGAAATTACGGCGGCGCTCGCGGCCGTCGATTATGTGGTCTTGTTCGACGAGCCGACGCCACGCGAAATCATTGAGCGCGTGCTGCCCAACGTGCTAGTGAAGGGAAGCGACTGGGACGTGGATGAAATTGTGGGCCGCGAAGAAGTCGAAGGGACGGGCGGTCGCGTCGTATCGATTCCTCTGGAGCCGGGCTATTCCACTTCTTTCATCATCGAGAGCATTTTGAAAATCCCGTCATGATTCTGCCCCTGGTCGGCGAGCTGCTTTCCCGCGTGGGACGCCAGCACGCAGTAGAAGAGTGTTTTGACCGTTTGCGTCGCGGCGCACGACAGGTTGTCCTGACCGGCCTGACCGACCCGGCTAAGGCTCTGCTTGCGGCACTCGCTGTGCAATCACTTTCCAAGCAGACCATTCTCCTCGTCGAATCCAACCAGAAGGCTGACGACTTCGAGGCATTGGCGCTCTACTTCTTGCGAGCGCTGGGCCGGGCGAACGCGCAAGTGACGGTGCTGCCTTCACACGAGGTGCTGCCTTACGATCATCAGTCGCCGCATCCGGAAATTTCAGAGGCGCGTGCGGCGGCATTGTGGCGTTTGACGAGCGGAGAAGCAGATTTGATTATTGCGCCAGTCACGGCCGCGGTTCTTCGCCTTCGTGAGCCGCAATATTATCGAAGCCTCGCCTTGGCCCTGGCACGCGGTGAGGACGTTCCGCGCGAAGAATTGCTCGCGCACCTTGCCAGCGTCGGTTACGAGCCCGTCGAAACCGTCGAAATGCCCGGACAATTCGCTGTGCGCGGCGGAATCCTCGACGTGTTTCCGCCTGAGGCTGAACGTCCCGTGCGTCTCGAACTTCTTGGCGATACTTTGGAATCGTTACGCGAATTCGACACGGACACGCAACGTTCCACAAGCCCCGTCGAGCGAATCACCCTGCTGCCGCTGACGGATAGCCCGCGTAGCGCCGAACAACTCGAACGCCTGCGTGCGCCTGTAATTGCAGGCCACGAGGGTTCAGGGCGGCGAGAGTCAGAAGTCCCTGCCGGATTTTTCCCGGGTTGGGAATTTCGGGCATTCCTCACAGATCGACGCGAATCGAATCTGCTTCGCCTGCGCGAAAATGTTCTGGTTATCGAAGACGAACCTGTTGCGCTCAACGCAGCGCTCGAGAAATACCGCGTTCGTTTCGCCGAAGCGGCCGCCGGAGAGCCGGACGCCGCGCCTGCCGAAAGCTACATTTTGAACGATGGGGAATGGCGGCGCGCCCGGCAGGCTTCGGTGCGCTTTGGCCTTGAGCAGCTGGCGTTGGAAAAGACGAGCGAATCGCAATTCACTCTGCCAACGCGTCCGACCACGCGATACCACAGCAACGTGGCGGCATTCATGGCCGAACTGAAAGGCCGCTTGAATTCCGCCGAGCAAATCTTCCTGAGCGCGGCGAGCACGGGCGAACTGGAACGCCTCGCCGATCTCTGCCACGAATTCGAATTGCCATTCCGGCTCGGTGAATTGGGGCAGGGCGCAACCGCTTCACGGCTCGCAGACGAATCGAGTGCGGGCAGTGTACCCGCCGCGGTGCTTGTGAAAGCGCCGCTCGAAACCGGGGTGGAATTCGTTTCAGCGAAGTTGTCGCTCTTTGGTAACTCCGATTTATTTGAAACTGCGGCGACGCCGGCACGGCCGCGCAGCCGGGCCAAGACCGCTGGTTTCTTTAGCGACTTTTCGGACCTGAAGGCCGGCGATTTCGTGGTCCACGTCGACCACGGCATCGGTCGCTTCCAGGGATTGCGTCAGGTCAGCGTGGACGGAGTGAACGGCGAATTCCTGCTTCTCGAATACGCTGAGGACGCCAAGGTATACGTTCCACTCACGCGTCTTGACCTGGTGCAGAAATATCAGTCGCTCGGTGGCGCGGAACCACGGCTGGACCGCTTGGGCGCGCAGGTGTGGGAAGCGCGCAAATCGCGCGTCCGCAAATCCGTTAACGACATGGCACAGCAATTGTTGCGTCTTTACGCGGAGCGCAAGTCCGTAGAAGGCCACGCGTTTCCCGCGGACACTCCGTGGCAAAAAGAATTTGAGGATGCTTTCGAGTTTCAAGAGACGGCTGACCAGGATCGCGCAATCGTTGATGTCAAGCGCGATCTCGAGAGCTCGCAACCGATGGACCGGTTGCTCTGCGGCGACGTCGGCTATGGCAAGACGGAAGTAGCCATGCGCGCGGCGTTCAAGGTCGTTGCGGATTCAAAGCAGGCGGCCATACTCGCGCCGACGACAGTCCTTGCCTATCAACATCACGAAACTTTCCGCCAGCGTTTCGCCGCCTTTCCCATACGCATTGCGATGCTCAGCCGTTTTCAGAATCCGCGCGAACAAAAACAGATCCTGGCCGGCCTGGAAGCCGGGAAAATCGATATCGTCATCGGCACGCATCGCCTGCTTTCGAAGGATGTAAAATTCCAGGACCTCGGGCTGCTGGTTGTGGACGAAGAACAGCGCTTCGGAGTGGCCCACAAGGAGCGCATCAAGGAAATGCGCAAAAATGTGGACGTGCTCACGATGTCAGCCACTCCCATTCCCCGTACGTTGCACATGTCGCTTGTCGGATTGCGAGACATGTCCGTGATCGAAACGCCGCCGAAAGACCGGCTCGCCATACAGACAGTTGTCGCGCCATTTGACACTGCGCTGATCCGCCGGGCGATTTCCGAGGAAATGGAACGAGATGGCCAGGTATTTTTCGTTCACAACCGCGTGGAATCGATTGCTTCGCTGGCGATAATGATCAAGGAGCTCGTGCCCAGGGCGCGCGTTGTGGTCGGCCACGGCCAAATGAGCGAAGGCGAACTGAGCAAGGTGATGATGAAGTTCATTCGTCACGAAGCGGACGTGCTGGTGGCTACAACGATCATTGAGAATGGCCTGGATATTCCGCGCGCGAATACGATTGTTATCAATCGTGCGGATCGCTTCGGTTTGGCCGAATTGTACCAGCTCCGCGGACGTGTCGGGCGCTCGACGCAACGCGCCTATGCCTATTTGCTGGTTCCGCTGGAAGGCTCGCTTTCCGGAATCGCGCGCCAGCGGCTCGCGGCGCTGAAAGAGTTCAGCGACTTGGGCGCCGGTTTTCGCATCGCAGCGCTCGATCTGGAGTTGCGCGGAGCGGGAAATATTTTGGGCAGTGAGCAGCACGGTCACATCGAATCGGTCGGCTTCGATTTGTATTGCCAGATGCTGGAGCGTGCAGTCGCTGAGCGCAAAGGCGAAGTGGTTCAGAGTGAGCGCCGCGCGACTCTCAATCTGGGACTGGACATCCGAATCCCCGCCGAGTACATCGAAAATGAAGGTTCGCGCCTCCGCGTCTACAAACGAATTGCCGGCGTCGCCTCCGAGGAGACGCGGCAGGAAGTGCTCGCGGAATTGCGCGACCGTTTCGGGCCGCCGCCGCGAGCGGTTGAGAACCTTCTCGAATACGCACTGCTCAAGGCTCTGGCCGAGAAGTTGTCAGTCGCGTCAATCGATCGTCGCGGAGACCGCGTGGCGATTCGCTGGCATGCGGACACGTCGGTACGCCCGGAAAAGCTGGTGAAGATGATCCGCTCACGCAAGGATATGCGGCTCGACCCAGCGGGCACGCTGTGGCTGGAATGGAAACGCCAGCCGGAAGGAATCGCGGACGGGATAAGAAACGTGTTGCTTGAACTACAAACGTAGCGATAAACTTCGAGGCATATGAAAAAACTATCATTTGTGTTTTCCATCGCCGTGATTGTGTTTTTTCTTCCGGCTTTCGTGTACGCCAGCGGGAGCGTCGTTGAGCAAATCATCGCTCGCGTGAACAACGACATGATTACGATGTCGGATTATCAAAAAGCGGAAAACTCGCTCCAGCAGGAGGCTCAGCAGGATTGCCAAGGCTGCACGCCCGAGAAGATCAACGAGATAGTGGCGGAGGGGAAAAAGAATTTACTCCGCGACTTGATCGACCAGTCCTTGCTTGTGCAACGCGCTAAGGACATGGACATCAGTGTGGAGACAGATGTGGTGAAACGCCTCGACACTGTCCGCCAGCAAAATAAGCTGGATAGCATGGACGCGTTGCAGAAGGCCGTCGAATCGCAGGGAATCAGCTGGGAGGACTACAAAGATCAGCTTCGCAACAGCATTCTGACGCAGCGCGTGATTTCGGAAGCGGTCGGCTCGACCGTGCGCATCGGCAGCGATGAAGTGCAGAAATATTATGATGCGCACAAAAACGAATTCGTCAAGCCGGAGGGAGTCGATCTCTCCGTGATTTTCTTTAGCACGGAAAACAAAACGCCGCAAGAAGTGACTGTAATTCAACAGAAGGCGGAAGGCGTGCTCAAGCGTCTGAAGAGTGGCGACGACTTTGCGGCGCTGGCGAAGCGATTCTCGGAAGGACCAAGTTCTGCAGAAGGCGGCGAATTGGGCAGTTACAAACGCGGCGAACTGACTCCGGACCTGGAGAAACTTGCATTCAGTCTCAAGAAAGGCGACATCACTGATGTGATTCCCGCCCCGAACGGATTGCAAATCCTCCGCGTCAACCAGCATTTTGATGCAGGCTTGCAGCCGCTGAGCAACGTTGAACAAGAAGTGGAAAACGACTTGTATCAGCAAAAAATTCAGCCTGCTATGCGGAAATTCCTAACGCAACTGCGCAAGGATAGCTACGTGGTGGTGAAGGCCGGGTACACCGACTCTGGCGGAGTTTCCGGCGCCAGCGTGATTCAGGAGGTCCCGTACTCCGCCGACCAGGGCAAAAAGAAAAAAGACGCCAAAGCGAAGGACGACAAAGCCAAAGACACGGACGACCAACAGTGAAGTCCGCCTTTATCGCGGATTTCCAGGATGGACAAGCGGTCGCGACACTCTTTCTGGTTCGTGAAAAGGAGATTCGCACTTCGGCGCGAACGGGAAAGTCCTGGCTTCGTGTTGCACTCGCCGACCGCACGGGAACCATCGAAGCAAAAATGTGGGACAACTTCTCCGGCTTATTGGACACATTCGCCTGCGAAGACATCGTGCGTGTACGCGGTCGCGTCAAGCTCTATAACAACGAAAAAGAACTCACGATTGAGCAGATTCTGGTCGCCGTTGAAACGGATTATGCGCTCGCCGATTTTCTCCCGCAGACGAAATACGATGTGGAGAAGTTGTTTGCACAACTGCGCGAAGAAATCGCCAGCGTGAAAAATTCGTGGCTGCGGAGACTTCTGATGTCTTTCGTCGACGATCCCGATTGTGCGGCGAAACTGAAGTGCGCCCCAGCCGCGATGACCATGCATCATGCGTATCTCGGTGGACTACTCGAGCACATCATCAGCCTATGCGGGCTGGCGAAGCACGTCACGCAACATTATCCGGAAGTGGACGGAGATTTGTTGCTGGCGGGCATCGTGCTGCACGACATTGGCAAGACGCGGGAGCTGTGCTATTCACGCGCGATCGGATACACGCCCGAAGGGCAACTGCTCGGCCATATCGTCATCGGTCTCGGCATGGTACAGCGCAGGATTGACGCTATTCCGGATTTCCCAAAACCGCTTGCGGCGCTTGTCGAGCATTTGATCATCAGTCATCACGGCGAATATGAGTTTGGCTCGCCAAAACTGCCGTCGGTACGCGAGGCGGTGCTGCTTCATCATTTGGACGATCTCGATTCGAAGATGAGCGCGATGCGCGAAACGCTGGGCCAAACCGCGGTCGACGACATCTGGAGCACGCGGAATCCCGCCTTGCGACGCAATTTGTTGAACGTGCAAGCCTACCTGAATTCCACCGTGCCAAAGGCCAAAGCCGCGTCACCTTCGCGCGAACAGCAACCGAGCGGCGGACTGTTCGGAACGCACGTGCCGGAAGCGGTAAAGAAACCCGGATGACCGCAATGCCAAAGAATGTGCGACCGGAAGTCCAATATGCCCGCCGGCGCTCGCTGCTGGAGCTTGCACCGTTGGAACTGGATTGCATGACAGCGCTGTGGTTTTTGGGCGAGGGTACGGTGCGGGAAATTCGTGAATCGCTTGCTGCACACCGCCCGCGCGCCTACACAACCATTATGACCATCATGGACCGCTTGACGCAGAAGGGGATTGTGGAGCGCCAGCGCACGGGACGCGCTTGGAAATATCGCGCCAACCTGAGCAAGGAAGACGCACGAGCGCACGCGGTTGCGCAAGTCGTTGAGAATTTTTTTGGCGGTTCGATGGAGGCGCTCGTCGCACAGATGGCCGGCCCGAACCCAAATGAGGCGAATATAAATAGGATCCACTCGGACGCTGCTGATACGGTGAACGTGACTGCGCCGACGGATTTTTCGGACGCTTCCGTGACTGGCAAGAATTCCTTGTAAACCGCTATGTTTCCCGCTGAGCTGAAAATCCGCGACCTCTCGATTCATCCGGCGACGTTGCTCGCTCCGATGGCGGGCGTGACCGACACTATTTTTCGCCGTGTGATCCGCAGTCTCGGCGGATGCGGGCTGATCATGACGGAGTTCACCAGCGCCGAGGGCGTCACGCGCAGCGCCGCGAAAACGCTTCGGTATCTTTACTTTGATCAGGATGAGCATCCGATTGCGGCGCAGCTTTTTGGAGCCAATCCGGAAGTCATGGCGGCGGCTGCGGCGCTTGTCGAAGACCTCGGATTCGATCAGATCGATATCAACCTGGGCTGTCCTGCGAAAAAAGTCGTGAAATGCGGCGGCTCGGGCCTGCTGAAAGACTTGCATCAACTCGAACGTGTCCTCGGCGCTGTGCGCGCGGCGGCGAAAATTCCGATGACCATCAAAATGCGCTCGGGCTGGGACGATGCGAATATCGTCGCCGTGGAAGTGGCGCGAATAGCGGAGGCAATCGGCGTCGAAGCCGTGGCAGTGCATCCGCGGACGCGCGCGCAGGCCTATTCCGGGCAAGCGGACTGGTCAATCATTGCACGTGTGAAACAAGCGGTGAAAATTCCGGTGATTGGCAACGGCGACATTCGCATCCCTCAGGACGCCGAGCGAATGCTCGCGGAGACGGGATGCGACGCGGTGATGATCGGCCGCACGGCCGCCACCAATCCATGGATCTTCCGGCAAATGGAACAGTATTTCACAACGGGCCATTATGACGAACCGAGTGAGGCGGACCGTTACTGCCTGCTCTCGAGTTATTTCCGCAGCCTGGTTGCGGCGGACCTGCCTGATGCGATTGGAAAAATGAAGCAGTTCGCGTGCTGGTTCACGCATGGAGTCAGGAACGGCGGAGAATTGCGGCACGAAGTGCATTCCGCGCGGACTCCGTCCGAGGTGCTTGAGCGCGTCGATTCATTCTTCACGGCTGTCGCGGACGCTCAGGACGCGTAAGCCTCTCGCCACGCGATTTTCCCGCAGGTTACATCAAAAACAGCCGCTGCCGGCGCTCCTCTGCTTTGTCAGGTCAGGAATTTTCTTCAGCGATCAGTCGTTTGTAGGCCTCGCGTTTGGCAAGGCCAAATTCCTTGGCCGCTTGCTTGAGCGCGGCTTTTCGATCGACCCCTTGCGCGGCTTCAATTTCCGCAACGCGCTGTGCCAACGAGATCGATTCAGTCTGGCGAACGGATTCCTCCGCTGATGCTATCTCCGCCGGGGCGATGAGCAGGGTGATTTCTCCGCGCGCCGGTTTTTCGGCGAGCGCCGCGATCAACTCCTCGATACGCCCATGAAGGAACTCCTCATGAACTTTGGTGATTTCGCGCGCAACTGCCGCGTGGCGATTGCCGAGAATTTCCAGTGCGTCTTCCAGAGCGGCCCGCAGACGATGCGGCGCTTCGTAAAGAACCATGGTGCGCGGTTCAGCGGAAATCTGGCGCAAGCGACGGCGCCGTTCCGCAGGGCGCGCAGGAAGGAAACCGATAAACGTGAATTCCTCCGAAGGCATGCCAGAAGCGGCAAGAGCGGAAATGATTGCCGAGGGCCCCGGAATCGGAATCACAGGTAGCTTGTGTCGCAGGCAAAGGGAAACAAGCCTGTGCCCCGGGTCGGAGATGACTGGCGTTCCCGCGTCGCTGACCAATGCGATGCGCGCGCCTTCTTCGATACGCAGCACCAACTCCGGCGCACGCGTCATTTCATTGTGCTCGTGGTAGCTTTCGAGAGTCTTGCGAATTTCGAAGTGTGAAAGCAGCTTCATGGTCTGCCGCGTATCTTCGCAGGCGATGATATCCGCTTCCTTGAGCACCCGAAGGGCGCGAAGGCTGATGTCTTCGAGGTTGCCGATGGGCGTTGCCACCACGTATAGGCAGCCGCGTCCGGAATTGTCAGGCTGCGTGGAGATCATGGCGATACGGCGCGAAAAAAATTTCAGCGCCCGCAGGGAAGTCTAGCACAACGGGCATGGTCTTACGGAAGAACCGCCATGCGGCGATGTTGCGCGACGTGATAAGATTTGCGAACAGGAAACGAGGGTAGCAAAAGTGCCACTGTACGAATACAAGTGCGTGAAGTGCGGCCACCGATTTGAAAGAATCGAGAAAGTGACGGCCTCGGAAGTCAAGAAGTGCCCGGAGTGCGGTGCGAAAGCAGAGCGCATGGCGGCCGCTCCGGCGATTCAATTTAAGGGCTCCGGCTGGTACGTGACGGACTACGCCGGGAAAAATTCCGGCGGGACGTCGAAGGATTCCAAGGAAGCGAAAGATTCAACGGACTCGAAAGAAGCGAAGGATTCTAAAACATCAAAGGAGTCGCCAGCTTCGAAAACCTCAGACAAGGCGTTGGCAGCTGCGGAATCCTCCAAGGGATCCCCGAAGAAGGCGAAAGAGAAGTAGAACATTCCGCGATTAAACTTCTATGGATTTCAAGTAGGCGCGAAACTCATCGCCGAATTCCGCATTTTTCAGTCCGAATTCCACGGTAGCTTTCAGGAAGCCCAGCTTGTCTCCCGCGTCGTAGGTTTTTCCTTCGGTGACGAGTGCCCACAATCCCTCTTCTCGCGCCAGCGTGCGTAGTGCATCGGTAAGTTGGATTTCGCCGCCACGGCCCGGCCGCGTTTTTTCGAGGTAATCGAAAATTTGGGGCGGCAGGACGTAGCGGCCCGTGACGCTCAGATTCGAAGGCGCGTGATCGGCGTCGGGTTTTTCGACAAGTTCAAAAACCTGACGCAGCCTGTCGCCCCATTTGCGCTCGCTCGCAGGGCGCGCGTCGACGATGCCATAAAGATGGACCAACTCGCGCGGTACGGGCTCAACCGCAATCGCGCCGATTCCCGTTGCTTCGTAAACGTCGCAGAGTTCGCGCGTCGCGGGTTTCGGGCCGTCACAGATCACGTCGCCGAGCAAAACGGCGAAAGGCTCATCTCCGACAAGCTCTCGCGCGACAAGTACGGCATGTCCCAGGCCCAGGGGTTCCCGTTGCCGCGTATAGCTGAAATGAATTTTCGCACCGATGTCGCGCACCAAGTCGGCGCGAGCCGTGTCGCCCTTCTCGCGCAAGAAACGCTCAAGCTCTGGAGCCTGATCGAAGTGATCCTCAATCGCGTTCTTGCCGCGTCCCGTAATGATGATTATGTTCTCGATTCCGGACGCGGCGCACTCTTCGACCGAGTATTGGATCAGCGGTTTATCGACGATCGGCAGCATTTCCTTCGGCTGCGCTTTTGTGGCTGGAAGAAAACGAGTGCCTAATCCCGCCGCGGGGAAAACAGCCGTTCGAACACGTTTCGGAGTGTTTGCCATGACTCAAGCCTCGAAAAATCAGAGCCTCAACTTACGTGGCGCTGCGGAAGTTGTCAATCATGCGGCGCGGCCAATGTTTCGAGGAGCGGAGAAAGCTCGAGTTTCCTTATCGCGCGGCATATCTGCGCGGGCGTAGTCCAACCACTCTCCGTCAGAATTCGGATGCGTTCGTCGTAGTATGTTCTTTCGAAGTAAGGATTCAAAATTGACAGACGCTTTGGCGCTGCATTCCAAATTTCGGAGTCGGGCCCGTTGCGGTCGGCGCGAATCGCATCGATTTCGCGCGGTAACAGCTTCGAAGTATCCGCGAGCACCCAGACGGGCCGGCCAATTTGCAACGCGTGCGCAACGAGCGCGCCGGTGCCCACTTTGTTGGTGAAGCCAGCCTCTTCGAGCGAATCCGCGCCAACCACCAAGGCGTAAGAATGAGCCGTGAACAAATGCAGCGCCGCGTCAGTCGTGAGGCACGCTCCTGTACCTTCACCGTGTCGCAGAATTTGTTCCACAGTTTTCCTGCCTTCCATGCCTGGCCGCCCTTCGGAACAAATAACCTGCCAAATGCGTGTGCGAGCCGCAACGATAGATTGAAGAACGGTGGAACTATAGGAATACGTCGTGATGATCTTGTGATCGCCGCCGCGGAGCGCGGAACGGAAGTGCGCCGCGATGCGTTCCGGCGCCGTGCGCAGCATGGAAGAAAGTCGCGACAGGCGCGACGTCAGATGACGCGAAGGAGCGGATTCGTCTGCCGCCAGCGCGATCTCGTTGGCAAGCCGCAGCAGCGGAGCCATGGCCGGTTGAGCGGTCAACAGAGCGCGCGCGACAGCGAGAAGATCCCCTCGGCTAATCTCAGGATGCCTGCGAACCCATCGTTGCAGCGCATCGCAGGTGCGTCGAGCAAGTTCAACGGCGCCCGAGGAGCGGTCACGCGCGGTCGCGTCGAGTTCGCGACGCAGCCGTTGGTCCATGCGCTATACTAGCATGGCCAAGTAATCGGGAAGGGAAACGTGAAGTGACGTCGCGAATTTTGGGAATCGAGTCTTCGTGCGATGAGACGGCGGCGGCTGTTGTTGCGGACGGCGTGAAGATACTTTCCAGCGTCGTCGCTTCGCAGGTAGACATTCACCGAAAGTATGGCGGCGTGGTGCCGGAGCTCGCGTCGCGCGAGCATCTGCGCCAGATCGTGCCCGTGGTGCGCGAAGCGCTATCGCAGGCTGGCGTTGCGCTCAAAGATATTGACGCCATCGGCGTCACGCAAGGCCCTGGGTTGGTGGGCGCTCTTCTCGTCGGGCTCACGTACGGCAAAGTGCTGGCTCTCGCGCTCGGCAAACCACTGATCGGCGTGAATCACCTGGAAGGTCACGTGCACGCGGTGCTGCTGGAAGCACGCGCGGCGGGACATGCGCCAAAATTGCCGGCGATCTGCCTGATCGTGTCCGGTGGGCATACGCTGCTCTATCGCGTCGAAGCAAAATCCAGCGCCATGGGAAACGGCGCTCTGCAATTCTCGTATTCCCGCGTCGGCGGAACGCGCGATGATGCCGCCGGCGAGGCCTACGACAAAGTTGCAAGAATGCTCGCGCTCGGATATCCGGGCGGGCCGGTGCTCGACAAGCTGGCGGCGCATGGAAATCCATCCGCGGTGCGATTTGGCACAGTCAAAATGGATGGCAATCAATACGATTTCAGTTTCAGCGGAATCAAAACGGCGGTTCTTTATTACTTGCGGAAGCGGCTCGACTTGCAGCCTGAGATTGACGCCCGTCAGCAGGCGCTTGCTCGCGGCGAACGGAGTGCGGACGTGTTGCGTGGGCTGTCGAGCGCCGCAACGCTCGACCTGGTGGCGAGCTTTCAACACGCCGTCGTCGGAGCCTTGATTCGGCGAACGCTTGAAGCAGCTGAGGCGTTCGGTATTGCCTCTCTTTTGGTGTCAGGCGGCGTTGCGGCAAATCGCGAATTGCGCGCGCGCTTCGAAGAGGAATCCGGGAAACGTGGCCTCGAGGTATTTTTCCCCAGCCGCGCTCTCTCTACGGATAACGCCGCGATGATTGCGGCCGCGGCGTATCCGCGGCTTGTTGCGGGCGAGAGAGCGGATGCGTCGCTCAATGCCATGCCGAATTTTCCTTTGGGTACGCGAGTTGCCGATTTGCCGTAAGCGACCTTCAAATGAAATCCGCGGCGCATCGCCGATAATCTCCGAAACGCAAAAGAAAGCAGATCAGACGAGGGGACGTTCGTAGAGATACGCCATGCCGTCCTGCGCGACGGCGTAAAGCGTATGACCGTCGTGACTCCAGCGCAGGCTTGCGATTCCTTCCGCCCAGCATTCGTCCACAATTGTGTTGCGTTGCAAATCGGCGATGAAGATGCGGCCCTTTGCGGAACTTTTCAGCCACGAATTGTAGAACGCGCAAATGGGAAGCGTCGGATGGCAATGGCACAGTTCGGCGGCGAAGGGAAGCGAGGCCGTTTTTTCGCTCATCGAGTCGAGCGAATACACCTGGCCCGAAGCGCAGAAGATAAGGTGACGCGCATCTCTCAGCCAGGACAAGTCCGTGACGTGGCCCGTGGTATCAACTCGCCCGGTCGTTTCAAGCGTCGGCGGCCGGACGAGAACGATTGAATCGTCCGACCACTCACCGTCAAATTCCAGAACTGTTGCGAGAGATTTGTCGTTGGGGCAAAACGCCGTCGCTCCGAAGCCCCA
Source organism: Candidatus Acidiferrales bacterium (assembly GCA_035279805.1). GTDB lineage: Bacteria > Acidobacteriota > Terriglobia > Acidiferrales > UBA7541 > DAHUXN01. The sequence continues at coordinate 20,085 of DATEHB010000125.1, read as the reverse complement.
GAATCTACCCCGATCATCGGCATCGTCGCTTTCCGCTGACGCGTCGGCAAATGTGTTGCGATCCAGTTGGGAGAGTGGCTCGAATTCTTCCAGGGAATCCCCGGCCATCCAAAGCATCAGCGTCGCGTTTTCAGAGCCGTCCGATGCCGCTACGAAATACTTTCCGCGGTTTGACCATGCAAGATGCGCGGGAAAAACGCGGAATGGCGCGAAACGCCCTGCGAATTTCCTGTCGCGCGCGTCGAAGTAATTAAGCTCCGGCTGCCATGTCCCCGAAGCCGCAATCAGAGAGTTCCCTGTGGGCGACCACGCGAACGATGCCGGAAAATCAGGGCGTGCGACCAAAGGCTCGTCGGGTACGCGAATCACGGCCGGCTTGCCCGTTAATTCGAGATCGCAGATTTCGATTTGCTGGCTGAGTTCGCGTGTCGCAGCCGAATACGCCGCCACGTGGCCTTGCGACGAAAGGCAAAGACGCTGCCGCGGCTCGGTGAACACCTGTTTGACGTTCCACCGCGAGGTCTGCGGAAATTCGCGAAGCCCGCGCAGGACAAGTGACGACGAAAGCACCGTGATTCCGGTCGCCTGACTGCGGACAATTCCACGAGCTTCCCGCTGCGCGCGCGACGGCATCAGTGCACGCGTCCCGGCGTGAAAACTTCCAGGCGTTCTTTACAATCTGCGATGCGCTTGCGAACCTTTTCAGCCATGTCCGCCAGCAGGTCGCGCCCCTGCTCTTGCGCCTCTTCCATTTGAATCTTCAACAAGTAAAGATCAGAGTTAAGAAATACCTGAACCTCCGTTTCGATTTCGCCGAGCCGATTTTTCATCAGGCTGAGCTTGCGAATCACGCGTATCAGTTCTGCTCCCGCTCCTTCGCCTTCCACGGTTTCAGGGCTGGATTCGTACGTGTCGAGAATTTTCTCCAGCCGCGCTTCGTCGCCGCGCTGATAGGCCTCGTTCGCTTCCACCATCAACGCCTGGCGTCGCGCCCGGTCCGCTTCATTTGCGGTCAGGTCGGGATGAATACGCTTCGCGACTTCGCGATATGCTCGTTTCAATTCAGGAGTGGGGGAGAAATGTTTTGTTTCTTCGGATTCTTTGACGGACGCAGCCTTGTGGGATTCGTCTGCGCGAAGGCGAGCTTCGCGGGCGGCGCGCTCAAGGCGTTCATTCCCCGGATCCTCCGCTGCCATGCGTTCGGCGACCTGCGCGCGCAATTCGTCCAGCTCGGCGTACGGCAGTCCCACGAGTTTCAGATAGCGCCGTTCGAGCGCGCCAAGTTCGCCGCGAACGCTTGCCAGACGCAGTTCGCATTCGGCAAGTTCGGCCTCCAGGCGCTCCTGCTCGCGACGCTTGCGAGCCAGTTCGCGTTCTTCGGGCCTGACGCCTCGGGTTTGCTTTGTCGTCGTCATGGGCGCCCGCGAATGCCCGCGAGCGAGGAAAGTCCCACAGCCGCTTAACGCCAGCTTGATAAACTATCCAAAACAGTATGCCCAAGATTCTTTCTCGCGCCAGAACGTCACGGTCAAGCGTTTCCAGAACAAATAGAGGACAGGCTTGTAGGACTTTAGTACTACGAAGACAAATTGCGTTGAGTTTGGTTCTAGCGCCGCTTTGAGTGCGCACGAAGCCGTGCATTTTTAGATGATTTTGCGCCGAGGCGAAGAATTCTATACAATCGCGCGGCTATGCGCGTTGCGATCGATACAGGCGGCACGTTCACAGACTGCGTTTTTGCGCGCGGCGGCGAGTTGAGCATTCTAAAAGTGCTTTCGACGCCCGAAAATCCCGCGCGTGCCATCGTCGAAGCGATAGTGGAAATCGTCGCCTCCGCCGGAATCGCATCGGACAGCGCGCTTGAGTTGACCTGCGGTACCACGGTCGGAACAAACGCGCTGCTTGAAAGGCGCGGTGGGAAGGTTGCGTTGGTCACGACGGCGGGTTTTGAGGATGTAATTGAGATCGGGAGGCAGGCCAGGCCGAAGCTGTACGACTTTTTTGTGGAGCGTCCGAGAGCCTTGGTTCCGCGCGAAAGGCGTTTCGGTATGCGCGAGCGGGTAAGTGCGGAGGGCCACGCGATTCTGCGGCCGTCGGGCGCCGAGTTTTCCCGTATCGTCCGGGCGGTCAAAAGGAGCGGGGTGGACACGGCCGCCGTGTGTTTGCTTTTTTCTTTCACGAATGCGCGGCATGAGAAGCAGATAACAAGCCGCTTGCGTGCGGCTGGTTTGCATGTGTCGGCTTCCCAGGAAATTTTCCCGGAATTTCGGGAGTACGAACGAACTGTCACGACAATCGCGAACGCCTATTTGCTTCCCGTGATGAGCAGTTATCTAGGCGAGATTGATAGGCTGGCAAGCCGTCACGCAAGATCGAGTCGAGGCAATGGCGGTTCGCGCGTTCGCGTGATGCAGTCCAATGGTGGAATCATTTCGGCTGCATCGGCGGCGCGCGAGCCTGTGCGCACCATTCTGTCCGGACCTGCGGGTGGCATTCTGGGCGCGCAGTACGTCGCCGAACTCGCGGGCTTCCCGCGAATCATCACGTTCGACATGGGCGGCACTTCCACAGATGTTGCGCTGCTCGACGGCGCTTTGCGCACAACGAACGAATCCGAAGTTGCCGGACTGCCGGTCGCCGTTCCAATGCTCGACATACACACAGTCGGAGCGGGCGGTGGCTCGCTCGCGCGATTCGATCGCGGCGGAGCGTTGCGCGTCGGGCCTGAAAGCGCAGGTGCAGACCCCGGGCCGATTTGCTACGGGCGCGGCACAAGGCCTACCGTCACCGATGCGCATTTGATCCTCGGCCGAATTGTACCGGAGGGCTTTCTCGGCGGCGGCTTCCAGTTGGACATGGAACGCACGAGGGAATGGATGGCGCGTGAACGCGGAACGATGAAAACAGCGGTTCAATTCGCGCAGGGGATCCTCGATGTCGTCGAAACGAACATGGAGAAAGCCATCCGCGTGATTTCCATCGAGCGCGGACACGATCCGCGCGACTACACATTAGTCGCGTTCGGGGGCGCTGGCGGCTTGCACGCTTGCGGACTTGCGGCGGCGCTCGAAATGCCTCGCGTTCTGATGCCGAAATTTCCAGGCGGACTTTCCGCGCTGGGAATTCTGCGCGCTGATGTCGTGAAGGATTTCTCGCGGACAATCTTGCTCGCGGTGCAATCCGTCCGAGCGGGGCGTATCCGCTTAGAGCGCGAGTTCGCGCAAATCGAGAAACAAGCGATCGCTGCGATGCGCCAGGAAGGTTTTGCGAAGCGGCAAATGAGAATCGAGCGCCTTCTCGATATGCGCTACATCGGCCAAGCCTATGAATTGAGTATTCCGGCGACGGCGGATTTTGTGGGCAGCTTCCATCGCGCGCACGAAAAGCGATACGGATACGCGGACACAAAGCGGCCCGTCGAAATTGTGAATGTACGCGCGCGCGCGATTGGTCTGACTCCGAAGCCGGTCCTACCGAAGCTGCAATCCGGGCGCGCCGATGCCTCCGCGGCACTCATGCAACACCGCGACTTTTTTTTCGGAGGCCGCACAATGAAGGCGAAAGTTTACGATCGGGCAAGAATGCGCGCCGGGAATCGTTTTCGCGGGCCGGCGATTGTCGCCGAGTACAGCGCGACGACTGTTGTGCTGCCGGGCTGGAACGTTCGCATCGATGCATATGGCAATCTGCTGATGGAGCGCGGCCGATGAAATTCGATCCAGTACGTCTGGAAATCTTCAAGAATCTTTTTCATTCGGTCGCTGAAGAAATGGGCGGAGTGCTGCGCCGCTCCGCTTTCTCGCCAAATATCAAAGAGCGTCGCGACTATTCCTGCGCCGTTTTCAATCGTGACGGCGACGTGCTCGCGATGGGCGATCACATGCCTGTACATCTGGGGTCCATGCCTGCCTCTGTGCACGCAGCCATTCGCGCCATCGATTTGAAGCCGGGCGACGTGACGCTGTTGAACGATCCGTACGCGGGCGGCACGCATCTGCCAGACTTGACCATGGTGATGCCCGTGCATTTGCCGCGCGAGAAGACGCCAATGTTTTACGTTGCCAATCGCGCGCACCATGCGGACGTTGGCGGCGCGCAGGCCGGCTCGATGGGATTGTCACGCGAGATTTTTCAGGAGGGCATTCGCATCCCGCCGGTAAAGATTGTTGAAAACGGCCACGTCGTCCGGGACGTGATGCGGCTGCTGCTGGCAAATGTGCGCACTGCGCAGGAGCGCGAAGGTGATTTGACCGCGCAACTCGCGGCCTGCCGCGTCGGCGAAAGGCGGCTCATTGAGATCACCCGCAAGTACGGCAAGCGAGAAACCGACGCCTATGGACGCCGCCTTCTCGAATATTCCGCGAAGATGATGCGCGCAACATTACGCCAGATCCCCAACGGCGTGTATCGCGGCGAGGATTTTCTCGACAGTGACGGCGTAACTGACGATCTAATCGCGATTCGCGTCACAATTCGTATTCGCGGCGAACGCGCGGACGTGGATTTCACAGGGTCGTCGCCCCAGTGCGCGGGAAGTGTGAACGCGGTCAAGGCCATTGCCGACTCGGCGGTATTCTACGTTTTCCGATGCCTGGTCGATGACCAGGTGCCCGCAACATCCGGCCTGCTGCATCCGATAAAAATTGTCGCCCCCGAGGGAACCATCGTGAATGCCCGGCCGCCCGCAGCCGTCGCGGGAGGAAACGTAGAAGCGTCGCAGCGCATTGTCGACACTCTCTTGCGCGCACTGGCGCGAGCCATCCCTAAGAGAATTCCCGCAGCGAGTCAGGGCACCATGAACAATTTGACCCTCGGAGGATGCGACACGCGCTCCGGTCGCGGCGGCGCGCCCTTTGCTTATTACGAAACGATCGCCGGGGGCATGGGAGCTCGCCCGGGGCTCGACGGCGAAAGCGGCATTCACACCCACATGACGAATTCACTGAATACGCCCGTGGAGGTCTTCGAGCATGCGTATCCGGTGCGCGTGAAGCATTACGGCATCCGCTATGGCTCCGGCGGAGCCGGGAAGTTTCGCGGCGGCGACGGAATCATCCGCGAAATTGGACTGCTTGCGCCGATGCAAGTGGGTATGTTGTCGGATCGTCGCAAGTTAGGGCCCTACGGTCTGGCAGGCGGGAAACCTGGCACAACAGGGAAAAACGAAGCGGTGATCGCGGGCCGCCGAAGACAAGTCGCGGCAAAGGGCAGCTTTTACGCTCCGGCTGGAACCGTTGTCAGAATTGAAAGCCCCGGCGGTGGCGGCTGGGGAAAGCCGCCGAAGCGCCGGAAGTAAGTAATGTTCGTCCCCGCTCCCGAAGCAGGGGTGCTGCCATTAATCTTCAGAAAGGTTCAGCCGGTTCAAGAGAATACAGCTAATTCTCCAGCTTTTCGAGCGCTTCGGGCATCTGTAACCGAGCCTTGGCCAGTGCTCGCACCAGGTTCGTCTCCATCATCTGCTCGCTCGTGTTGCGAACCGTTGCCAGCTCAGTGACCAGCAAATGCTTGGCACGTTCGAGCATCTTCTTCTCGCGGAACGAAAGTGGCTTGGTCCGGCTGAGAGATACCAGTCCCTTCAGGACCGCAGCGACTTCCATCAGCGACCCCGTGCGCATTCGCTCGGAGTTCTCTTTGAAGCGGTGCTTCCAGTCGTGATGAGAGGCAGAGCGGCCCTTTTCGAGATAGGTGATGACGTCACCCGCCTCGTTCGAGCGGATCACGGGACGCAGACCGACGCTCATGATATTAGTTTGTGGAACCATGACTTTAAGCCCGCTGGAGACGATTTTCAGCATGTAGTAACGTTCGGAGCGGCCATTCAGGTAACCGAAGCTGATTTGTTCGATGATCCCAACACCGTGGTTTGGATAAACAACTTTCTCACCCAATTTGAATTCCATACCGGATGTACCCTCCCCAGAAGCTACAGGAAAAGCTTAGGCCTGCGTAGGGGGAAGGTCAAGAGAATCTAGGGGGAAACCCCTATTTTTTTGCGGCTTTCAGGCTCCGATTTAAATCAAATGTCAAGGCAGAAATCTTGTAAAATGGCTGTTTATGTTGCTTCTGGCCGTCGACACCTCCACTCAGTCGGGAAGTTTGGCAGTTCTGCGCGACGGTAGATTGGAGGGAGTCGTCTCGACTTTCGCCGATGAACCGTACTCCGCACGCCTGTTCCGTCAACTTGGTTTCCTGCTCGATGAACTGCACCTCGAGATGCGGCAGTTCGATGTCTTCGCGGTTGTGGCGGGGCCTGGGTCGTTCACCGGCCTGCGCGTGGGGCTCGCGGCCGTGAAGGCATGGGCGGAAGTGTTCGAAAAGCCAGTCGTCGCCGTCAGCGGGCTTGAGGCGGTCGCATCGCAGAACCAGTCTGACACAGAATTAATTGCGCCAGTGATGGACGCGCGACGCGGCCAAATCTATGCCGCGCTCTTCCGTCGGGATGGCAGCAGCCTTGTGCGCGAAAGCGACGACCATGTTTGCTCGCCCCAGGAATTTTTCGCCGAGATTGCCGCACAGGCCCGCGACAGTCGAGTCCGATTCACTTCGCCGTGCCCGGAACTCATTCAGCCTATATTGAACGCAAGCAACATTGCGCCCGCGATTTCGCGCCATGTCAAGCGTGTTTCTTCCGTGCTCGCCCCCGTCATTGGAGAGCTCGGCTATGACCGTGCCAAGCGCGGCGAAGTTACCGATGCGTTGCGTCTGGACGCGAATTACATTCGCCGTGCCGATGCGGAACCTTTATGGAACGGCCCTTGAGCAATTTAGTGGGCCGCAAAAATGACATTCGTCAGAGCACAGCTTTAACGGTGTCGAAAGGCGCCACATCGCAAGAGGCCTCTGGGGTCCTTCAGAGACCGGGCCTCGGTCCCACGATTCGCCATCTGGAGTCGCGCGATATCGCCGCGGTGCTCGAAGTTCAGGCGCACTGCTGCGAGGCGTCCCAATGGTCACGAAAGGACTACGAAACACTCCTGGACGATGCGGCGCCGTGCTTCGTACTTGAAAACATCGAAAGTGTTGACAACGACGGGCGAATCGCCGGGTTCCTCGCGGCTCGCAAACTCGCCGACGAAATGGAAATTTTGAATCTTGCAGTCGCTCCTTCGGCACACAGACAAGGGGTTGCCACCCGGTTGTTAAGCGCCGTGATGAAGTGGGCCGCGGAGAATGGAATCGCTAAGGTGCACCTCGAAGTGCGAGCCTCAAATGCGCCCGCGCGCAGTTTTTACGAGTCTCGCGGATTCCGTGCCGCCGGCCTGCGTCCCAACTATTACCCCGATCCCACAGATGATGCCCTGTTGCTGACAGCGCCCGTGCATGACGCGTGATGATTTTTTTGAAACTCCACCAGAGATGTTTGGCATCCGTTCGAAAACTGTGATAGGTTTTGATTCATGTAGACCAAATTTCAACCTGGAGGGAACGGATGCCCGAGACGGCTCAGGAAATTCCAGGGGACTTGATGTCGAACGACGAACAGTTTCGCGAGTTGGCCCAACAGCATTCCCGGTACGAAGAGCAACTCCACCAGTTACTTCGTCAGCCCTACCGCAGTTCAGAGGACATGCTTCTCGAAACCCAAATCAAGAAATTGAAACTTCGATTGAAAGATGAAATGCAGCAGCTCATAGCGCGCCGGCGTCGAGAGGCCCGGACCAGCTAACCCCGCACCGCGGCGTCTTGTTCTGTCGTACAATGCAGGTGTCGGTGCGAGGTATGCTTCGTCGACTATGGTGAAGGATGGATATCGTTTTGCGCTGCCGCCGCTGATTCTGGGAACTGTTTTGTTGGCGTTTCGCTGGTGGTGGGCGGCGATTCTGGTGGCGCTGGGGCTTTTCGTACTGTACTTCTTTCGCGATCCGGAACGCAGGATTCCAACGGATCCAGGCGCTGTTGTTTCGCCGGGTGACGGCCGCGTGGTCGAGATTGTCGACGAACTGCTGAATGGCTGCCCGGGCACGCGCGTCAGCATCTTCCTTTCGGTTTTCGACGTGCACGTCAATCGTGCGCCAGTGGCGGGAAAAATCCGGAAAGTGGAGTACCATTCAGGACGCTTCATGGCCGCATGGAACGGAAAGGCGTCCGCTGATAACGAGCAGAACGTGATTTCGATCGACACGCCTTCCGGCGAAATGAGTTTCAAGCAGATCGCGGGATGGGTGGCGCGGAGAATTCTTTGCTGGAAGCGTGTGGGAGATGACGTCGCGCTCGGCGAACGAATCGGCATGATCCGCTTTGGCTCTCGCGTGGATGTATGGCTTCCAGCGGCGGCCGAAATTCTGATTAAACGCGGGCAGCACGTGGCCGGAGGAGCCACTCAAATCGCACGATGGCTACCGACGAAATGAAATCGATGGGGTTCGAGCCGGACGAGGGGCGCCCCGCTCGCGACGGCAGGTTTCGCCGTGGCGCATACATGCTACCGAGCCTTTTCACCGTCCTCAACTTGCTTTGCGGCTACTACGCGATCCTCGAGACTTTTCGCGGCGGCGCGGGCGACATGGACAATGCCGCGAAGGCAATTGGCGCCGCAATTGTGTTCGATTCGCTCGATGGCAGGGTCGCGCGGCTGATGCATGCGAACTCGGAATTCGGCAAGCAGTTCGATTCGCTCGCCGACGTGGTCAGTTTCGGGGTCGCCCCAGCGTTTCTCGCTTTCGGCTGGGGCGTAAAGGGTGTGGTCGTCGGCGATTCCATTTTCGCTCCATACATCGTTCAGCTCGGATGGCTCGCGAGCTTTGTGTTTGTGATTTTTTGCGCGTGGAGACTGGCGCGATTTAATATCGGCATGGCCGGCGGCTCAAAATATTTTGTGGGCCTGCCAACCCCCGCGGGCGCGGGCGCGATTGCCGCTGTTGTCCACGCGATGTGGAACCCGATTGAAGACTGGCGCAAATCGCTTGTCTGGGTGCTGCTGGTTTTTCTGCTGGGATTCTTGATGGCAAGCAAGGTCCGCTACTACAATTTCAAGGGTGTTAACTGGGGCCGCCGGCAAACGTCACTTGCAGTAGTGGCCATGGCGCTGATCGTCGCTGCGATCTTCCGCTATTCGGAAGCTACGCTCCTGGTCATCGCCACCGTTTACGTTCTGCATGGCATGATAATTGAAGTCCTGCGTAAAGCACGTCACCGGACCGTCCCGCATTCCGCCTGAACATGCCCCGCGAGCATTCCCGCCATCGGATAGCCATTGTCGGCGCGTCATCATTGCGCGGAAAAGAATTGAAGCAGGTGATCGAAGACCGCAATTTTCCAGCCGCGGAGATCGTGTTGTTGGATACCAGCGTTCCGGTTGGGACGTTGGCGGAGGCTGGGGGCGAACCGACATTCATCAAGCCCATGGACCGCGAGAGCTTTGACGGCGCGCGTTTCGTTTTTTTCGCCGGCGGCAAGGACGAAACACGCGACAACTGGAAACTGGCCCACGAAGCTGGCGCGACGATTATCGATTTGACGGGAGCTCTTGACGAAGCGGGCCATGCCGCTGCGTGGATTCCCGAACTGGACACGCTCCTGGCACCGCCTGAACACAAGACTGGAAAACATCGGGGCAGCGGAATTTTTTCGTCTCCCGCGCCTGCAATCATCATCGCTTGTACGCTAGCGGCGGTTCTGAAGAAATTTTCTCCCGTGCGATTGGCCATTCTATTTTTTCCGCCGGTTTCCGAACGCGGCCAGTTGGGTATCGAGGAACTCGAAAAGCAGACGGCCGACTTGTTGCTGCTTCGTCCCATCACGCAGGCCATTTTCGATACGCAGGTCGCTTTCAATCTGCTCGCCGGATATGGAGAGACAAGCCGTCCCAGTCTGGCGGAGATGCGCCGGGACATTGCGCGAGGCGCGGCCGGGTATCTTGACGGAAGGATCGCGGTTCCCGCCCTGCAGTTGATCCAGACGCCCGTATTTTACGGATACGCTTTCGCCGCCTACACGGAATTCGCGGGAGAGTGCGACGCAGGGAAACTCAATGCCGCGCTTGCCGGCGCGGGGATTCATGTGGTCAGCGAGGATGAGCCGAAGCCGACAAACATCAGCGTTGCGGGCGAAGCGAAAATCCACTTGGCGCGCGCCGAACGCGACGAAAACGTCAGCGGCGGCATGTGGCTCTGGGGCGTTTCCGATAATTTGCAGCTCGCCGCGGGCAACGCGGTCCGCATTGCGGAGGAGTTGCTTGCTCCCAAGATTTGATTCGCGCCGGGCGGCGCTGACAATTTTCACATCAGCGCTCGCGTGCATGATTGTATTCCTCGGCGGCTGTGGCTATCACGTGGCGGGACGTGCCGCGCGCTTGCCGTCGGATTGGCGCACCATCGCGGTTCCCGCGTTCGTGAATCGGACGCCGACATATCGCATCGAGCAGCGTGTCACTGATGCGGTCATTCATGAATTCCTGGCGCGCACAAAATATCGCGTCGTGCCTCGCGTGGATGGCGCGGACGCCGTTCTCAGCGGAGAAATTACGGATATTCAAGCCACACCGCTCCTCTTCGATTCCACCTCCGGCCACGTCACCACCATGCTTGTGACCTTGAAAATGAAGGTCAGCCTCGTCGATCAAGCCACAAAAAAAGTCGTCTATCACAATGACAATTTTGTCTTCCGCGACGAATACCAGATTTCGAGCGACGTCAGCGCTTTTTTTCAAGAGGAAGGTCCGGCGATGGGCCGCCTGTCGCGCGCTTTCGCCTCCGATTTGGTTTCAGCGATTCTCGAGGAGTTCTGATGCCCCAATCCACATTGGAAAATCTGATGCAAAGCATCGCCAGGGGCAAAGCACTTCCCGCGATTCTGCTGCTGGGAACGGATCCATATCTTCGCGACTGTTGCCGCCGGGCGCTGATCGAGAAATTTATCCCTGAAGCCGCGCGCGAATGGGCCGTTACGAAAATTTCAGCGGCCGCCGGCGGATGGGAAGAAATGCTCGAGCGCGCCCAGACTGTCCCCATGCTTTCTCCGCATCAAATTGTTTTTCTCGAAGGAATGGAAGCCCTCGAACGCCTCGGCGAAGAGTCGAGCGAAGAAATTGATGAAGCAATCGCAACCTACCTCAAAGATCCCGCGCCCTTTTCCATCGTTGTTTTCGAGGCGGAAACTCTTGATGGCCGCCGGTGGGTTTCCAAATTGCTCACAGCGAACGCAGTGGTCGTGGAACTTTCGACCGGCCGCCAGAATATGGCGATGTTTGCCTCGGAGATGGCCGGTGAACTGGGTGCGGATATTGATCCCGCGGCGCTGGCAGAGCTCGTCGAAGCGGTAAATGCCGAGCCCGCCAAGATCCGCCTTGAGCTCCAGAAATTATCCCTTTACGCCGCCGGAAGAAAAATCACAGTCGCCGACATCGAGGCCTTGGTAGTCTCCGCAAGAAAATACACTGTCTGGAGGCTCGCCGAAGTCCTCGCGGCGCATGATCGCATCGCGGCCATGGAATTTTTCGATTGTTTATTGCGCGAAGGTGAGCAGCCCGCCGGAATCGTCGGAGCGCTTGCGTGGATGTACCGTAAATTGGTTGAGGCCAGAGAATTGCCGCCGGGAACGAATCAATTTCAAGCGGCGCGCGACCTCGGCATGCGCTCGGAAAGCGCCGGAATCGCGATAGCGCAGGCTCGAAAGTTCTCTCGGGAGCAATTGCTCGACGGCATTGTCGCTCTTGCGGAAGCCGACAGCGCGTTGAAGTCCGGCGGCCCGAACCCGCGCGCCACAATGGAGTTTTTGATTGCGCGCCTCACGACGGCGGCCAGGCCCGCGAGGGCGACTGCTTAGGATTTCTTGGTTTTGCGCAGAGTATTCAGTGCAATGGTCAGACGCGACTTGTAGCGATTCGCCGTATTGCGGGGCAGGGAGTGGTTCTTGACGGCGCGATCCAGCTCCGAAAACGTCTGCGGAACCAGCTTTTCCGTCTTCGCCACGTCGCCCGTCGCGAGCGACGCGCGATACTGCCGCAGCGCGGTGCGAACGCGCGTGCGATTGGCGCGATTTGTCACCGTGCGGTGCTCGGTCTGCCGCATATTCTTGAAGACTGACTTGGACCTTTTCTTTTGCTTTACAGCGGTGCCCGTGGGCATCAAGCGCTCCTTCAGAATTAGAACTGAACAGCAAGAGTATCGGACGCGCCACCGATTGTCAATTTTGAGCCGGCCCGGCCCGTATCAAAACCGCCGCAGCCCGGCCTGTCGGTTTTGACGTTACGGTCATGACGGCCTAAGATGGCGCGGCACGATTACGGTTTTGCGTGACTTTTTGCTGCACAACGGCATAAATTCATCTGCAGATGGCGAGACTCCGGCAATTCTCGAAAGTACCCCGGCGCCCGAACTGCCTGGCCCCGCTGGCTGGCATAGCTATTTTCGTTCTGTTCATCGGTGCATCGGCCGTAGTCGCGCAGAACCCGCGGACGCTGCGCCCTCAGGGATACGTCAATGACTTCGCGCGGGTCCTCGCCCCCGATTCCAAAAAAGCCATCGAGGTGTTGTGTCTGGAAGTCGATCGCAAGGCGCAGGCGGAGATCGCAGTCGTAACTGTGCGCTCCCTGGAAGGCGAATCCATCGAAAATTACTCGATCAATCTGGCAACGCACTGGGGCATCGGTCCCAGGCAAAAAGATCGTGGAGTCCTCATTCTGCTCGCTCCAAACGAGCGCAAATATCGGATTGAAGTTGGTTATGGCCTGGAGTCGATACTGCCCGACGGGCTTGTGGGAACTTTTGGCAGGGAAGCGCAGCCGCAACTTAAGATACGGAATTACAGCGGCGCGGTCCTGCTGCTCACCGAACGCATCGCCGCGGTGATTGCCAAGGATCGCGGCGTAACTCTTGACGCGCTGGCCCAGGAATCGCGGAGCAATCCCATGGGTGCGGAGACTCCGCCTCCCCCGTTCACGGCCAGAAACATCGCTGTGCCTCTCCTGTCGGTCATGATGCTATTGTTCTTCCCGCTCCTTGGTCTGCTGATGCGCATGCGCGCGAGACGCAAATACGGCCGCGGCGGCCACGGCGTTTGGTGGGCTGCTGGCGCTCCGTGGTATTTCGGAGGCGGTAACTGGGGAGGCGGCTCCTGGGGTGGAGGAGCATTCGGCGGCGGAGGAGGGTTCGGCGGTTTTGGCGGAGGCTCGTTTGGCGGCGGCGGCGCCAGCGGCAGCTGGTAACGAAAGCGCTGTGCGATGAATGCGGATTTTTCTCTTGAAGCATTCTCGCGAGGAATTTTCATGGTCATTCCAGGGTTCCATGCAACGAGCTTGCCTGCCGGAGGCACCGCCTGCCTGCCGCTTGCCCGCCGCGGTAGGCAGGCGGGGAGTCGGCTTTGCGCACTATCCGCGGCAAGAGAAGTTCTCGGTTATGTATGAAGTCGCCATGGCCCCGCGACCTGAGATTTCTTGAAATTCGAGTTTTCCAGCAAGCTATAAGGTTAGGATAGACTTCTCCAGGCGAAAAATGGCGGAGCAATGGAAGAATTGCTGCAGCAGTTAAAAGAGAAGCTGCAACACGCGGCCGGGTCGAATCTGAAGGCCATCGTGCTCTACGGCTCGGCCGTCACGGGCGAGTATCGCAAGCAGCACTCCGACCTGAATATCCTCTGCATTCTCGAAACTACCGGCACGCCGGGGCTCGAAGCCCTGCACGAGACGGTTGCTTGGTGGAAGCGAAAGGGCTTTGACGCCCCGCAGGTCTTCACTCAGGAAGAGCTGCGCGCTTCCGCCGATATTTTCGCCATTGAATTGCTCGACATGAAAACCAATCACAAAATGATTTACGGTGAAGATTTTTTCTCTACGCTCAACGTCCCAACCAATTTGCACAAATTGCAGGTGGAGCGTGAACTGCGCACTAATCTTGTGCGCTTGCGGCACGGCATTCTCTCCGTGCCGCCGAAGGATCGCCTCGTTGTCAGCCTGATGGACGCCTCCGTGTCGGCATTCGTCACCTTGTTTCGCCACGCGCTCTTGGCGCTCGGTGAACCTGCTTCCGCATCGAAGCGCGAAGTCGTCGACCGCGCTGCGGCCCTTGTCGGCAGCACTCCAGACGCTTTTCGCACGGTTCTTGATGTGCGTGAGGGAAAAACGAAGTCCTCGGACGTGGATGCCCAGGAAACTCTGCGCGGATTTGTGGAATTGGTCGAGCGTATGACCAATCTCGTCGACCGCCGTTTCGAAGGCACCCGATAGCGCCACGTCCGGCAAGGATCGCTTTTCCGGGACCGGCAATTCACTGGCGCTCCTTGTGACGGGGATTAGTAGTGCGCGCCCCATGCTGAGCGGTTTGTGCGCGCTGAGGAGCGAAGGACCAAGTTCCGATTTTTTTCGTTTTTAAGAGATGCATCAGTGAGAATGAGTGATTCGTTTTCGGCGGAGGCACAAAATGAAAAAGGGCTGGGCAGCGCTGGGCGTCATCGTCCTGATCATCGTCATCGTCGCGGGGATGTATATCAGCGCGCGAAATCAAATGGTGCGCAAGAACGAAGCGGTCAAATCCGACTGGGCGCAGGTGGACGTCGTCCTCGAACGGCGCGCCGATCTAATTCCCAACCTGGTCGAGACCGTAAAGGGCATCGCCGCACAGGAAGTTACTGTGTTTACCGCCGTCGCCAACGCGCGCGCCAGCCTGATTAACGCCCAAACGCCGAAAGATAAAATTGCCGCCAATGGCCAGCTTGATAACGCCCTCGTCAGAGTCCTGGCGCTCACCGAAAATTATCCGCAACTCAAATCCAACGAGAGCTTCTTGAAACTTCAGGATGAACTGGCCGGTGCCGAAAACCGCATCGCGGTCGAGCGCAAGCGTTACGATGATGCAATTCAGGACTACAACACCTTCATTGGCACTTTTCCGAACAGTGCGTTCGCGCATTGGGCGGGCTTTCAGCGCAACGATGCTTACTTTGCGGCATCGCCGGCTGGGCGCGCCGTGCCAAAAGTCGCCTTTCCCGCGGCGAAACAGTAAGCGCGGTCAGATTTCGACACAAACCACAGTTCTATCGAATAGATAATAAGACAGATAGATACGCCCGTCTTGACCGTAGGACGCGCCTCCTGTAACGTATTACTTCCGCGCAAATCGACGCGCAAAGGATATACACGCTACCTAAATCTAGATGAGACAAACCGTCAGGATGTCGGGGGGCATCGCCGATCTTTTCGGTACCTACGACGAGAATCTCAAGCTCCTTGAATCGACTCTCCATGTAACCACGCAATTGCGCGACAGCGATCTGGAAATTGAAGGCAATCCTGCCGAAGTCAGCCGCGCCGCCAGGTTCTTGAACGATTACAATCAACTGATCCGTGAAGGGCGCAAAATTGAAAGCGCAGACGTGAAGGCAATGCTGCGTATGGCCCATGAAGAACCCGATTTCTCGATGCGCGGTGTGGTCGAACATCCGCGCCCGCGTGCCTTTGGAAAGAAGCCCATAAGCGCGAAGAGTTCCAACCAGCGCCGCTATATGGACGCGCTCGAGCAATACGACATGGTTTTCGCCATAGGTCCCGGCGGAACGGGTAAGACGTACTTGGCGGTTGCCATGGCGGCATCTGCGCTCCTCACGAAGCAGGTGAACCGCATCATCCTCGTCCGGCCCGCCGTCGAAGCGGGCGAGCGTCTCGGCTTTTTACCCGGCACTCTGCAGGAAAAGGTCGATCCTTACATGCGTCCGCTCTACGACGCACTCCACGACATGCTCGAAGCCGACAAACTTGAGCGTTTCCTCGAAAAAGACATCATTGAGGTGGCTCCGCTGGCGTTCATGCGCGGCCGCACACTGAATGATTCTTTCGTGATCCTCGACGAAGCTCAGAACACCACCAGCGAGCAAATGAAAATGTTCCTCACGCGCCTCGGATTCAATTCCAAGGCCGTCATCACGGGCGACGTC
Organism: Candidatus Acidiferrales bacterium; assembly: GCA_035279805.1. Taxonomy (GTDB): domain Bacteria; phylum Acidobacteriota; class Terriglobia; order Acidiferrales; family UBA7541; genus DAHUXN01. Next base: position 4,221 of record DATEHB010000125.1, on the reverse strand, counting down.
ACGCAGATCGATTTGCCCACCGAGCGCCGCTCCGGCCTTGTCGAAGCGCTCGACGTGGTAGGCAAAATCGAGGGCATCGCTATTATCCATTTTGACGAACGCGACGTCGTGCGCCACAATTTGGTTCAGCGCATCATCAAGGCTTACGAGGAATACGACGGCGGGCAGCACGGGAATCGTCCGGCAGCCAATAATCATCCCCGTGAATCCGGCCGTCGCGGCAGCGCGGAGTAGTCCCCAGCCCATGGTAATCAATCGACAGAGACGTGTACCCGTTGTTTCTCCCTCATTGGAGCAATTCTTCGCGCGCCTCACACGGCTTCTGCACCTTTCGCCCGAGGCTGCCACGGTATGCCTGGTGACGGACGCCCAGATCGCGCGCTGGAATCGCATCTATCGCGGCAGAGCGAAACCCACGGACGTCCTCTCATTTCCAGCCGAAGCCGTCGCAACAAAAACGCGCGCCGCACGAAATGGCTCTAAAGCAGCCCGCGGCTCGCGAAGTTCCGTGCCGCGCAACGGCTCATATCTGGGTGACATTGCCATAGCGCCTGCTGTCGCGCGCCGCAACGCCCAGCAATCGGGCCGTCCGTTCGACGCTGAAATGCGCACGCTCATGCTTCATGGAGTTCTTCATTTGTTGGGATACGATCACGAAACCGACAGCGGCGAAATGGAACGTCTCGAGCGTCGCCTGCGTCGTCAATTGGGAATTCAATAGCAGATGAGCTTGCTTTACTACACGATCGGAATTCTCGTCCTCGCCGCGAGCCTCACGGTCTTTGCGTATCTTGACCGCATTTACCGCCAGCTCGGCCGCGTCGTTGCCGGTCCGGCGCACGCGAATCTTGACGCCTACGTCACGGAAATCGAGCCGCGCCTGCGAATTGCTCGCTTCCGCGCGGGCGGGACTTTCAGTCTTCTCGCGCGTCTCTGGCTCGTCGTTGTTTCCGTGCTCACCGCGCGCGCCGTCATCCTCTTTGCCGGCGAGACCTGGCAAATCGTCGCTGAGATGATTTTCTTCTTGGGCCTCGAAGTCATCGTAGGAATGCAATTTCTCCCCGCGCTGCTTCTTGCGCGAACCACGGGGAAGTGGCTTATCCCGTTTTTGCCGCTCATTCGTCTTTTTGCGTGGTTCGTCTGGCCCGTTCAAGCCATTCTCGAATTTGCCATCTCGCTCCTGCATATTTCCGATGAACCCGACAGCGGCACGGTCCCTGACGACCAGCACGCTATCGAAGCCATCGTCGACGCCGCCACCGAAGAGGGCATTCTCGAGCAGGATGAAGCGCGCCTGATCGAGCAGGTTGTCGAATTCAGTGATAAGCGCGTCCGGGAGGTGATGACGCCGCGTCCCGACGTGATTGCCATTCCCGCCGCCTCCACCATCGAGCAATTGCGCCGCCTCCTTGTCGAAGCCAAGCTTTCGCGCCTGCCTGTCTACGAAAACAATCTCGACGAAATTATCGGAATCGTCATCGCGCGCGATGTTTTGCAGGTTCCCGAAAGCGACTCGGTCCAGCGCACCGTGCGCGAACTTGTGCGCCCGGCCTTGTTCGTTCCCGAAGCGAAAATGGGTTCCAGCCTGCTCAAAGAAATGCAGCGCAAAAGCCAGCAGATGGCCATCGTGATTGATGAATACGGTTCCATGGCCGGCGTCGTCACCGCGGAAGATCTGGTTGAGGAGATTGTCGGCGAAATCGGCGAAGAGGATCGTCAGCCCGCGCCCGATGTCATCCGCGAAAGCTCAGGCAGCATGGTTCTTCGCGGCAGTCTCTCAGTGGAAAAGCTCGAAGAATTGTTCGGTGTTCACTTGAATGACCGCGACGTCGAATCCACCGCGGCGACGGTCGCTGGCCTGTTGAATCACATCGCGGGCCACGTACCCGAAGCCGGTGAAAAACTCGACTATGATGGCCTGCAGTTCGAGGTCCTCGAAGCCAACCAGCGCAAAGTCCTCCGCCTGCGCGCGCGCCGCCAGTCCGAAGCCCGCGCTGCAACCCCTCAAAGCAGCTAGCGTTATGGACAATCTGATCGAACGCGGCGATCTCGCCTTTCGTTTGATGCGAGACGACCTTCTCGACTACAGGCTCATGTCCAAATGGCTCACCGATCCCCGCGTGTTGGAGTTCTATGATGGGAGGGACAACCCCCTTCCTCTCAAACAAGCCGCGGAAAAGTACTCGCCTCGCATCCTGAGTTCGGAAGGCGTCACGCCTTGTTTTCTGTTGTACCGGGGAACTGCGATCGGTTACCTCCAGTATGATCCGGTCACGGAAGAAGTGAGGGCTTCCTACGATCTGGGCGATTCTGACGTTGACGGTACCTACTCGATGGACCTGTTCATCGGCGAAACTGGTTATTGGGGTCAGGGTATCGGAACACAAGCCGTTAGTCTGTTCCTCGAGTATCTTTTCGGAATTAGAGCGGCCCGGAAAGTCGTTATAGATCCCCACGTCGACAATTTCCGTGCGATTCGTTGCTACGAAAAGTGCGGCTTCCGGCGTGTGAAGATATTGTCAAAGCATGAGCTTCACGAAGGCGAGTATCGAGACAGTTGTCTCATGGAATTAGATGTAAAAGCGTGGCGCGGCTGAACCGCTCAGTTTGCGGCCGGCACATCAGAAACGTGCGCGTAGTACGTTTGTCCTGCGCGCTAACGTCCGCATGCACACAATTCTCCCAGTCCGACGCCCGCGCCGCCTTCCCCAAAAAAATAGGTCAAGTGTCATTCCGAGGATCGGCGTATTTTGCCGGACCGAGGAATCTACTTCGAGTCGCGCCGAGATAGAAAGCAAGTGTCGAATTTTCCTGCCTGCGAAATCCGGAATGTTTTTCCTCCGCCTTGATATTTTCGCGTCTCGGGAGTAACTTTCAATTCCCATTTAGAAGCCCGATTGAACAACCGGAGTGTCTCGCGGAGGGGCCATGGCCATCGACGTCCGAATCAGCGTGAACGGCAAAGAGCACGAAGGCAAAGTCGAGCCCCGGCTGCTGCTGGTCCATTATCTTCGCGACACGCTGGGCCTCACCGGCACTCACATTGGCTGTGAGACGAGCCTCTGCGGCGCGTGCACGGTCCTCCTTAACGGCAAAGCCGTGAAATCCTGCACCATGCTTGCCGCGCAGGCCGACGGCGTGGAAATCACCACCATCGAAGGCCTCGCGGCCACCTGGAAATCGAATGGCTCCAACGGTCACGTGGGTCTTCATCCTATGCAGGAGGGATTCTGGGAAAAGCATGGCTTGCAGTGCGGCTATTGCACTCCCGGAATGATTTTAACAGCGGTCGCTTTGCTCAGCGAGAATCCCAAGCCCAGCGAATCTGAAATTCGAGGTGCGCTCAACGGCAACCTGTGCCGTTGCACCGGCTATCAGAATATTGTGGAAGCAATTCAGTACGCAGCGAAAAAAATGGAGGCAAAAGCTCGCTAGCGCGCGTTAATTGCGGGCGAGTCTTTGCGCGGACCCATCCTGTTTACCGTAGACGAAGGAAGGAAGCAGTTTGTTTTGGAGGTCACCCATGGCGACGGCGTCAAAATACATTGGCAAGCCGATGAAGCGAAAGGAAGACCCGCGCCTCATTCAAGGTCTCGCGCATTACGTTGACGACATTCAACTCGCAAACATGCATTACATGGCCGTTGTCCGCAGCCCGTATGCCCACGCCAAAATTCGCTCCGTCGATGTTTCCAAAGCGAAATCAGCTTCCCGCGTCGTTGCCGTAATCACAAGTGAGGACGTCCGTGGCGTCATCGGTCCTGTCCCTTGCGCGGCGCAAATCCCCGACATGAAGCCCGCAGTTCGCACCGTGCTCGCAACCGACAAAGTCCGCTTCGTCGGCGAGCCGGTCGCCGTCATCGTCGCCAATGAACGCTACGCCGCCCGCGATGCAGTTGATCTGGTCGAAGTCGATTACGAACCCCTCACCGCCGTCGTTGATCCCGAAAAGGCCATCACCAAGGGCTCGCCCAAACTTTACGATAACTTCGCCGACAACGTCGCGTATCGCTGGGAACTCGAGGGTGGCGACGTCGCGGGCGCTTTCAAAAAGGCCGACAAAGTTATCAAGCAGCGCATGGTCAATCAGCGCCTGATTCCCATGGCCATGGAGCCGCGCGGTGTTGTCGCCACATTTGATGCCGGCGAGCCCAAATTAACAATCTGGACTTCCACGCAGATCCCGCACCTCGTCCGTACGCAGGTCGGCGCGATGCTCGG
>DATEHB010000124.1:0-4377 GCA_035279805.1 Candidatus Acidiferrales bacterium | reverse complement strand
TGCTCGGAGGCAAATTCGATCGCTTGCGCGCGCACGGTGAAGTTGGCGTTCAGTTCGATGACGGCGATCAGATTGTCGGGCGTGTCGGCGTCTTCGGGAAAACGAAGATCGCGGAGCGTGACGCGATAGCCGTCGGCCAGGTTGTCGAGGTCCGCCAGCGGGAACCGCGCGTAGCGAAGAAAATCTCGCGCGAGCGGCGCTTTGCGAGCGGCGTTTAGAGCCGGAGAGCTTCCGGGCTTGTAATGCGTGAGGCTTGAATTCGCATCGAAGATGTTGCTGCCACCGGCCGGCACGGTGACGACTTCGATTGAGCTTTTCGTATCGGCCACGCCGCGCCAGGAAACGAGCGAGGCGGAATCGGGGAACGCTCCCGCGACAAGAGGCGTTGCGCCGTGGTAGTCATTCGCGAAAAGTGTTTGCACCGCGGCTGCATGCAGCGCCGCGCGCGCGCCGACATAAAACGTGACGATGATCAACGCCATGATGGCGCCCTTCGATGGGCGCTGGCGCTTTTTCTTCGAGCCGATTTCCTCGCTTACCAGGTGAAATAGAGCGGGCAGCAAAAGTCCGGCAGCCAGGACGGCCAAAATCCAGGGATCGACGCCGCTCAGCAAATCCCAGGAAAACCAGCGCGCGCGAAACGGCCAGAGCAACTGCACGCCGTCCGCCGTGGCAAGGTCGAGCAAAATGTGCACGCTGATTCCGATGGCGCACAACAACAGTACGCGCGAGAAACGCAACGACGCGGCTTGATTGCGTCGCGTCGTCAGGTAGAAGGCCAGCGCAATCATTACCGCGAGAATCGTCGCGCCACAAATCGAATGCAGCAGCGCGTAGCGGTAATGGAGGTATGCGCCCGCGCCGCCAAAATAGCTGAGCAAATCCAAATCTGCCGCTACGCCGGAGACGATCAGAATCGGCATGGCCATGCGGCTCACTCGGCGCAAGCCTGCGCGATCGAGCGCCACGGCCGTCAATACATGCGTGATCGGATTCAAGTTAGCGGCTCGGTGAATGCTGAACGGAGCATTGTAACCGCTGATTTGAGAATTCCTGTCCGAAAAGCAGATCCCTCTCCGTAGAAACATCCAGAGCGCAAAAGGCGCGCGTCACGTCGCGCCTCCGGATGAAAGCGAAATGCAGGAAACGCAGGATTGGCATGCGCGCAACGCGGCAGGCAGGCGCCGGAATGAAGAGTTTCCCGGTAGTTTGGTGAAAAGGTCCTTTCATTCCGTCCTTCCGAGCTTGTCTGCGGCTCGACCGCCGTCCCGGGCAGGCAGGCCAAGCGGCGAATCTGCTTTGGAGCGGAATGGGGTGCCCTCGGGTAATACGAGCGTTAGGGCGTCCGGCACAATGCGAAATCGCAAAGGGAGCGCGGCGCCGGCTTCGCCATCCACTTGCGAAAAAATTTCCCCGGCTTCGATTGCTTCACATGTCAACTCCTTCGTTTTCCACACATGGATTCCCGGGACGCGCCGCAAACATCCCAGCCAAATCGCCGGCAAACACATCAAGACGCCGAATCTGTTCTGCCCGCTGTACGCAACGATTTCAAACGACTCCTCGAAAATGCTGGCGCCCGTGGTGATGCGAAACGGCCCGCCATAGTATTTTGTGCGCCCGACGACGATGAGCGACGCGGTCATTTCATGCTCACTCGACTTCACGCGGAATCGCGGAAAGCCGTAGGTGAAAAACTGACGCAAGCCTTCGTGCCAGTAGGCTAGAATTCCCATCCGCAGTTTTTTTGCCATATCGACGCCGTGGACAATCGCGCCGTCGGGCCCCGCGCCACTGACGCAAAGAAAATAGCGCGCCTTTGTGAGGAAAGCGGTGCGTGGAGCAGTCAGAGAACCGTCGTGCGATTGTTCACCCCAGAGAATTTCTCCCAGCGCGATGCGAACAAGACGCCCGCGCGCGATGAGTCTCGCCGCTTCAGGAATACTCCATGGAATATCGAGTTCTTTCGCAAGAATGTTCGCGGTCCCTGCGGGCAGCACGGCGAGTGGCAAATCGCTTCTGGCAAGGCCGTTTACTGCTTCGTTGATCGTTCCGTCGCCGCCGCAGACAATCACGAGTTGGCGCGCGTCGCGGACGGCGTTGCGCGCGATTTCCGTCGCGGAGCCGGGTCCTGTGGTGGCCACTGCTTCGGCGACAATTCCAGCGTCTTTCAAGATGCGCGTTGCCGCTTCGATATCTTGCAGGCGTTTATGCGTGCGGCGGCCGCTGGCCGGATTGTAGATAATTAACGCGTCGTGAATTTTGTCGAGCATCCCACCGCTATTTTCCGCTGGCGCAGGCGATTCCGAAACATCGCGCATTGTATAATATCCTGCGCTTCACCGGCCCGCGCATAGAGGCAACGATGGTGGCAAGCACCACGCTGATAAAAGAAGTCGAGAAGCTGCGCGAGCAGATTCGCAAGCACGAGCACCAGTATTACGTGCTCGATGCGCCCAGCGTTTCGGATGCCGAATTCGACCGCCTGATGAACAAGCTCAAGGCGCTCGAAACGGAGCATCCGGAAATTGTCACCGCCGATTCGCCGACGCTGCGTGTTGGCGGCGCGCCTCGCGAAGGCTTTCAAACCCACCGGCACACGCGGCCGATGATGAGTCTTGACAACGCGTACACGTTCGAGGAATTGCGCGATTTTGACCGCCGCGTGCGTGAACTCGCCGGGCGCGAGCGCGTCGATTATGTCGCCGAGCATAAATTCGACGGCTTGAGCATCGCGCTGATTTACGAAAACGCCGTGCTGGTTCGCGGAGTGACGCGCGGCGACGGTCAAACGGGCGAAGACGTCACGCCCAACGTGAAAACGATCCGCTCGATTCCCTTGCGCCTTGATCGCGACGCGCTGAAAAAACTGTCGCTGCCGGTTGATATCGAAGTGCGCGGCGAAACGATAATGAACCGCGCCGCATTCGAAGCTCTCAACAAGCAGCAGGACGCGCAGGGCGGAAAACATTTCGCGAATCCGCGCAACGCTGCGGCGGGTGCGGTCCGCATGCTGAACCCGGCGATCACTGCGTCGCGCAAGCTGGAATTTTTCGCCTACTACTTGCTCGCGAATGGACGCGTGCCGTTGAAACTTCATTCGCAATCGCTGGAAGCGTTGACGAAACTCCGCTTCAAAGCCAGCGCGGATTTCGAGGTTTGCAAAACGATCGAGGAAGTGGAGGAATACTGCACGAAGTGGGAAGGGAAGCGCGAGAAATTGCCTTACGAAGTTGACGGCGTGGTGGTGAAAGTGAATGAAGTGAGCATGCAGGCGGAGCTTGGCTATACGTCGAAGGCGCCGCGCTGGGCGATTGCTTACAAGTGGGCCGCGCGGCAGGCGACGACAATTGTGCGCGAGATTGGTTTCAACGTTGGCCGCACGGGCACTCTGACGCCCGTCGCATTTTTCGAGCCGGTGCCGATCGGCGGAGTCACGGTCAGCCGTTCGACGCTGCACAATATGGACGAAATCGACCGGCTGAATATTCACGCGGGCGATATGGTGCTCGTCGAGCGCGCAGGGGACGTGATTCCGCATGTGCTCAAAGTCGTGAAGCACGGCAAGGAAGAAAAGCCCATTCGCGTACCGGAGAAATGTCCGGAGTGTGGCAGCCGCATTCATCGTGTCGAGGGGGAAGTGGCGTATCGCTGCGTGAATGCCGCGTGTCCTGCGAAGCGCAAGGAATCGCTCATCCATTTCGCTGGACGTCACGCGATGAATATTGACGGCCTCGGCGAAAAAATCGTCGATCAGCTTATCGAGAAAGGAATCGTCAAGGATTTCGCCAGTCTTTACGAGCTGAAACTCGATGAAGTTGCCTCGCTCGAGCGCATGGCGGAAAAATCAGCCCAGAATCTGCTCGACGAAATCGCAGTGAGCAAGAAAAACGAACTGTCGCGGCTGATCTACGCACTCGGCATCGGATTTGTCGGCGAACGCACGGCCCAGTTGCTCGCCGAGCATTTTGGCTCGCTTGAGAATATCGCAAACGCGTCTCTCGAAGAACTCACGGAAGTCCACGAAATCGGCCCGAAGGTGGCGGGGAGCATCGTCGATTTCTTTTCGGAGAAGGCGAATCGCAAATTGATCGACCGGCTGCGCGACGCCGGTGTGCGCATGAAGGAAGAGCGTCAGGCGCCGAAGAGCGCGCGACTGGCCGGAAAGTCGTTCGTCTTCACCGGAACGCTGGAACGGCTCTCGCGCGAAGAGGCGGGCGCGCTCGTCAGTTCACATGGCGGCAAGGTGGTCTCGTCGGTCAGCAAGAAAACGGATTACGTTGTGGTCGGCGCGGACCCGGGCTCGAAGCACGAAAAGGCAAAATCCCTCGGCGTCCCAATCCTCGACGAGTCCGCCTTCGAAAAGCTAATCGGCAA
>DATEHB010000123.1:0-25444 GCA_035279805.1 Candidatus Acidiferrales bacterium | reverse complement strand
AGTATGCGATCGAGCGGATGCCCGGCAACAAGTGCTTCTTCAACTGCGTGAAATCCCGCCAGGTGGTTCATTTCAGTTTTCTATGGTGGCGATAACGTGGGCGGCAAGGGCTTCGCCGCGGCCGATTTCGCCGAGGCCCTCGTGCGTCTTTGCTTTTAAATTGATCTGCTCGACGGTGATGCCGAGAGATTTCGCCAGCGCCTCGCGCATGGCGGGAAAATGAGGGCCTAGCTTGGGGCGTTCCGCGACAACGATAGCGTCGATGTAGCGGATTTTCCAATTTTTGCGTTCGAGGTACTGGCGAACCTGGCGAAGAAAAACCAGGCTCGAAACGCCACGCCACTTGGGATCGGTGTCCGGGAAATGCGTGCCGATGTCCCCGAGACCGGCAGCTCCAAGCAATGCATCACAAATGGCGTGGCCGAGAACGTCGCCGTCAGAATGGCCTACTGAGCCTTTTTCGAACGGGACTTCGATGCCGCCGATCATTAGTTTGCGATTCACGGCGAGGCGATGAAGATCGTAGCCAAGTCCAGAACGCGAGATGCGCGCCCGCTCTGAAGATTTGGCGCGCTCGCTGCCAGCACTTTTTGCGGGGATAGCGGTCAGGCCAGCTTTTTGGAATTGTTTGCGGAGCTTCGCATCAGAGGCAAGAACAGCTGCGAGAAGATGAACAGGCATGACCTGTTCGGCGTGGAGTTTCTTGGCAATTTCCGGTACCGCGCCGAGGGCACGCCTGGCCTTCGGGTCGAGGGGAATGTCGCCACCGGTCTGACTGGCGGAGTGAAGGCTCTCTGGAGAAAGACGCGCAAGTTTCAAGGGAACCTTGGCCCAGTTCACGCCTCGAAATACTCCGGGGCTCTCCTTGCGAATGCCAGCGAGCAGATGTGGCAAGGCGATGTTCTTCGAATTTTCAGTAATGGCCGCAAGACGGGCCATGAAGATGCAGCGGCGCGCTTCTTCGTTGAATTTCTCGAACATGATTATTTGTGACTGCGCTCCTGATCGAGATAGAAACGCGCGAGCTCCATGTCGGCCGGACGAGTGATCTTAATATTGCGCTCGGAGCCCTGGACGACGTAGACGTCGCGGCCAATACGCTCGACGAGAGCGGCTTCGTCGGACGCGGTGAAGCCGTCTTCATCGGCACGCGCGAAGGCCTCCTTCAAAACGGCGACCTGGAAGGCCTGCGGCGTTTGCGCCAGAACGATTTTTTCACGCGGAATGGTGGCGGAAATCAGCGCTACATCCTCGGGAAGCGTTGCCCGGCGAACTTCCTTCACAGTATCAATCGCAGGAACGCCGAGAATTGCGGCGCCGCGAGTGCGCGCTTCGGCGATGACGCGATCCACTTGCTCGCGCGTGATGAACGGGCGTACCGCATCGTGAACAAGAACCAACTCTGTTTCCGCGGAGATCTTAGCCAGGGCGTTGCCGACGGACTGCTGTCGCGTTTCACCACCCGTCACCACGCGGATCGGACGCCCGAAATCTTCCTTTGAAAGGCGCCGTTCGAGCGTCTGAACTTCGTCAGGGCGTGTGGCGACCAGGAATTCTGAGATGGCCGCGCACTGCGATAAGCGCCGGAGGGTGAAAACGACAATCGGCACGCCGTCGAGTTCGAGGAATTGCTTGGGAACGTCGGAACCCATGCGGGTGCCGAGTCCGGCAGCAGGTAGAATGGCGGCGACTGTGCCCATTGGGGACACGTAGTCTATCGCATTCAGAGTTGCAGATAAATACAGACGCCCTGAAATCGAGAATCCAGCGGCGCTACGTGCGGCCAGTCTCAGGTGTTAGAGGTCGGGGTGGGCGTTCACCGGGAGCGGCAGGATCGGCGGAGCGCAGTTCCGGAGCGGAGGAACGGAACGCATGTTCCGCAGAAGAACCAAGCGAGGATTGCGGGGTGCGCGCGGAATTTTGCTCGCCGCGCTCATCATAACGGCCAAAGATCATTTTTCCGGCAGTTGTCTGGTGAACAGAAGTGACGGAGATGTCGATGGTTTTGTTGATCATTTTGCGCGCCCCATCGACGACGACCATGGTGCCGTCATCGAGATACGCCACACCTTGATTGTATTCCTTGCCTTCGCGGAGAATGAAAACGCGCATGGTCTCGCCGGGAAGGACGACGGGCTTGAGGGCGTTGGCGAGCTGGTTGACGTTAAGGATTTCGATGCCCTGGAGAGTGGCGACTTTGTTCAGATTGAAATCGTTGGTGATGATTTTCGCGTCGTAGCGTTTGGCGAGCTCGATGAGCTTCAGGTCCACTTCAGCAATGTTTTGAAAATCGTCCTCGGCAATTTGTACATCGAGATGCGGCATTTTCTGGATGCGCTGCAGCACCTCCAGGCCGCGGCGGCCGCGCTGGCGTCGCAGAGGATCGGCGGAGTCGGCAACCATTTGCAATTCACGCAGAACAAATTGAGGAATGATGATTGTTCCGTCAATGAAATGGGCTTCGGCGATATCGACCACGCGGCCATCAATGATGACGCTGGTATCGAGAACCTTATAGATCAGCCGCGAGCCGCGCTCGGTGCCGAAGAGGCCGCCAAGGGCCTGAAGATTCAGCATGTCGCCCTTATTCGCGCCAACGATCAGTCCGATATAGGCCATCACCAGAAATACAGCCAGGCTAATGAAGGAGCGGGTGCTCTCGGGCATCGATGTGTGGACCAGCACAAGCGTGGTCAGGTATGCGCCCAAAATCCCGAGGATCGAGCCAATTACAGCGCCGATTAGGCGGCGGAGGCTCGCGCGCCGCAGGCGTACCTCAAAAAGGATGACCGCGAACGCGAAGACAAACCCTGCAAGAGCGCCAAGAAGATGAGACAGGCTAAACGGGCGGAAGTGGTAGCCCGCAGCTACGCAAACAACGGTGAAAATCAGGCGAATCGCGACCATGTCCCAGAAACCGCCGACTCCTCCAGCATCCGTTCTCGAAAGTAATACGGGCTTGGCGCCGGAAGTTTCTGGATTGTCGGGAACTGAGGGACGATTCGACTGGTTGAAAGTGCGCGTCATCGGGGGCCCCTTTATGAAAAAGGTTATGAATTTATGAAACCTATATCACATACAGGATGCTGGCCAAGCTTATAAAAATTTCCAACGACCACCGTTATGAAATGAAAAGAAATTAATTTATGAGTGACTCGCGCGAGTATATCACTGGGCACGCCGTCCAGGAAACGAATCACGGAATGTAAAAACGTGGAACGCGACGGCCAAGGGCGCAAAGCAAATCGGAGGTAACGGTGCCAATTTGGCGGGCGACCTGGTCGGTGTGAATCGTGGCCTTGCCGTCTTCTCCGTAAATCGTGGCGACATCGCCCACCGCGACCCCTGGGACATCCGTGACGTCCACCATGGAAAGATCCATGGAAATTGTGCCGACGAGAGGCGCCAGGCGTCCCTTGACGATTACACAACCGCGATTGCTGCGCTGGCGCACAATTCCATCGGCATAGCCAGCGGCGATCACGGCGATGCGAGAGAGACGATCGGCGATAAATTTCGCACTGTAGCCAACAGGCTGGCCCGCGGCGACTTCGCGCAAGGAAATAATGCGCGCGCGGAAACTGAGGCACGGCTTGAGCGGCATGTCTTTTTTGACATTGGCAGCGACCTCGGGCGGCTCGAAACCCTGGTGATAGCCGTAGAGAACAGCGCCGGGACGCACCATGTCCGACCAAGTGGCCTCTCGCGTGCAAATCGCACCGCTGTTGGCCATGTGGACGATCCCCGGCGTTACTCCCCCTTCACGCAATTGTGAGAGAGCCTCAGCGAAAACCATTTCCTGCTGCTCATTTTGAGTCGAGCGAAAATCATCAGAAGAAGCGAAATGCGTGAATGCGCCCTTGAGTTCGAGATGCTTGCAGCCGGCATATTCACGCATGAACACGCCGATTTCTTTCAGAGAAATCCCCAAACGGTTCATGCCGCTATCGATTTTCAGGTGAAAGGGGAATTTCCCAGGGGATTTTCGCGAGCGCCATTTTGTCGCGGTGCGTTCGAACGAGCGAAGCTGATCAATGCGTGCAATCGCTGGCGTCAGGTTGAATTGAAGAATGCGTTTTTCCTCGCCGGGCCAGAAACCGGTGAGGAGCAGGATCGGCTGACGAATTCCCGCTTCGCGCAATTCGATGCCTTCGGCCGAGCACGTGACTCCAAAGGCTTCGACGCCCAAACGCGAGAGATGTTTGCTGACTTCGACCGCACCGAGCCCGTAGGCATTCGCTTTCACGACGGCGAGGATTTTGCGGGTCTTGCCTATTTTGCGGCGGATGAGACGAAGATTGTGTGCAATGGCCGAGAGAGAAATCTCCGCCCAAACGGGACGCCCTTCGAATTGGATTCTACGGGCCATCGATAAGCTCGTGTAAGCTCGCTATGCGTAAACTGAAAGCGTACTCCGTCGCACGCAGCCGCGTAACGTGAAATCCCGTGGTCGCGACGCTTCTAGTAAACACCGATTAGAGAGGGGCAATAATCATGCCAGGGCTGGAGACGCACAAGGCTTTCAACCAACTTCCCGAAGTCACTCTGAACAAATGGTTTAGCGCAGAAACGGGCAGCAGGTACAAGACACATCTTATCGAATCGCCACAATAAGATCGCAGATTGAAAGCCACGGCCGTGTTGCGGAGAACACACACAGGAAACGGCGTTCCAGGGCAATTTTGCATTGACCAAGCCGAGCTATTCGGGCATAGGGCCAAACGAATCTGGCGCGGCTTGTTCGAAACGCGTGTGACGATTGATGAAGATGAAATCGAGGCTGCCTGTCGGGCCGTTGCGCTGCTTGGCGATGATGAGCTCGGACTTGGCGCGTTCCTCGTCGGGAAGATCGGTTTTGTAAAAGCCAGGGCGGTGAATGAAGAAAACGACGTCGGCATCCTGCTCGATGGCGCCAGATTCGCGCAGGTCGGCCAATTGCGGCTTGCGGTCTTCGCGCTCAGGCGCGCGAGTCAACTGGCTCAGGACCAGCACAGGAACTTTCAATTCCTTGGCAAGGCCCTTGAGGGAACGAGAAATGTTTGATACTTCTTCATTGCGATTTCCGAAGCGGCCGCGCGCGGCAATGAGCTGGAGATAGTCAACGATGACAAGATCGAGGCCTTTGTCGCGCTTAAGACGGCGCGCCTTTGCGCCCATTTCCATTACAGTCGAAGAAGCCGAGTCGTCAATCCAGAGCGGAGCGTCGCCAAGACGGGCAAGAGCCTTGCCGATTTTCGCCCAGTCTTCCTGCCCCAGGTGGCCGGTGCGGAACTTATGAGCGTCAACGCGGCCTTGCGAAGCCAGCAGGCGCATCAGGAGAGACTCTTTCGACATTTCGAGACTAAAGATTGCGACGGCGCGCGGCTCACTGTTGAGCGCCACGTTTTCAGCAATGTTCAGCGCGAGTGACGTCTTCCCCATGGACGGGCGCGCGGCGAGAATAATCAATTCGCCGGGCTGCAGGCCAGCGGTGTCGTTGTCTAAATTCAGGTATCCCGTGGGAACACCGGTGAGGCGGCGGCCCAGCTCCATCATTTTTTCGAGCCGGGAATAATTTTCCTTGATGAGATCCTTGACCCCGATCAGACCGGCTCGAACGCGCTCTTCTGCCACCTGAAAAATATCGGACTCGGCTTTATCGAGAATTGCGTCCGCGTCATCTTCGGCGTCAAGGGCGCGCTGCATAATCACTTCGGCAGTGCGAATCAAATGGCGGAGAACGGATTTTTCCTTGACGATACGTACGTAGTGCTCGACGTTCGTGGCGCGTGGCAAACCATCCATCAGCTGCGAAAGATAGGCGGGCCCTCCTGCGGATTCGAGTTCGCCGTGGCGATCCAGGCATTCGCTGAGGGTGATCAGGTCGATGGCTTGCTGCGCTTCGGCCAGTTCAACGATACGCTCGAAAATCCGCCGATGCTGATCGAGAAAAAAGTCATCGCTTTTCAGTTTCTCGACCGCGACGTTGAGGGAATGATTGTCGAGGAGAATAGCGCCCAGAACGCTGCGTTCCGCGCCTGCGTTATACGGGAGGGGGCGTTCGAGAGTGGTGTCCTGAGCCATAACTATTTCGCTTTATTTTCGTCTATGCCGCGGCTTGAAGCAATATATTTCACTAATGCGGTGATACGTTGTGTCACAGGAAGTCAAGGAAATCAGAATGCCCCGGCCGATTGGCGGAAGGCATTCTGTGCGGCTAGGGCGTGGAAGTCAACGTGGAGCCGCTGTGGAATTCACAGGAAGCTGTGCAAAAGAACAAATGTGCGCCGAGCGTTTGAAGCTGAAAACAGCGCTCAGGCTTCGCGTTCAACCGTGAGATTCACCGTAGCAACAACGTCGCGGTAAAGCTTGATCGCCACTGGGAATTCGCCAACGGTCTTGATCGTGTCATTAAGCTGGATCTTGCGCTTGTCGACAGTGTAGCCCTGCGCGGCCAGTGCGTCGGCAATGTCCGCTGACGTGACCGACCCGAAAAGCTGGTTGTTCTCTCCAGCCTTCCGGGAAAGCTTCAGGGCGACGGAAGAAAGCAACTCCGCCTGCTTCTGTGCGCCTTCCCGCTCCGTAGCTTCCTTCTTTGAAAACGCCGCGCGCATTTTTTCCAGACGCCGCATATTCGAAGAGTTTGCAGCAATGGCCAACTTCTGCGGCAACAGGTAATTGCGCGCATATCCTTCCGCGACGGTGACCACTTCGCCTCGATTGCCCAGCTTGTCGACGTCTTCCTGCAAGATAATTTCCATGGTTTTTATCCTTGAATTCGTTTCGCGCGGAGCAATGGCCGCGCGCACAAAGGTAATCGTTCCGCCGCGCTTTATAGTTCCGATGCGAACGGCAAAAGGGCAATATTCTGCGCGCGTTTGATGGCAACCGTCAGCCAGCGCTGATGGCGCGCACAAGTTCCGGTCATTCGCCGCGGGAGAATTTTGCCGCGTTCCTGGACGAACGACTGGAGGATCTCAGGCTTCTTGTAATCGATCAGGTCCACCTTATCGACGCAGAAACGGCAAACTTTCTTTTTGCGAACATAGTTGCGTTTCCCGCGCCGTGGCCCTGGTGGCCTGCTGCCCCCGGGGCCCCCTAGGCCGCCCGGCGGCCTTCCGCCCGAATGCGATGATGAGTGATGAGATGGCGAATGCTGCTGCGGTGCGTGTGTCTCGTCGGCCATTGAATTTTCTCCCTATCCAGCCGCCGTCGCGGCCTGTTCGGCGCCGGGAGCGGCAGGTGCGGTTTTGCGGGGTCGCCGCGCGTTGCGTTTCTCGCGGCGCTTGGACAATTTCTCTTGCCGTTTGATCTCTTCGTCGAGGCGCACAGTCAAGTATTTCACCACCGCGTCGTTCACGCGCAAGCGGCGTTCCAATTCTTTGAAAAGCTCGCCATGGCCGGAACGAAGCACCATGTAGACATAAAAGCCTTCGCGCAATTTCTTGACGCGATAGGCGAGCCGGCGCGTGCCCCACTTCTCCACCTTTTCGACTTTCGATTGCTTTTCTTCGACCGCGTGCGTGAGCGTGGCGATCAGTTTATCGATCTCCGCTTCCGGGGTGTCAGGCCGGCAGATGAAGATCAGGTCGTACATTCTTTCTTCCATGTCTCCCCTTTTCCTTCTGCGACTCAGAAAGTTCTATTCGGCAACTTCTTCAGGCGGCGTGGCGCGCCGGTTGAAGTGCGCCGTAGCGCGGGCCGTACCATCCACGAGAATCATTTCCACGGCGTCCGCGGCTTCAACGATCATTGCGTCCGCGGTTTCGCGAATGTCCCTGCCCATCGGCGCCAAAACGTAAGCCGCCAAATCGGCAACGGGATGCTCCGGCTTGATGCCCAGCCGGATGCGCAAAAATTCATCCGTTCCCAACGCGCCGATCACCGACTTCAATCCGTTGTGACTGCCGGCGCTGCCCCGTTCGCGAATGCGGATCATTCCCCACGGCAAAGCTGCTTCATCGCTGACGACAATTGTTTCCGCCGGATCAGCTTCGTGTCGCGCGATTAAATCCGCGACAGCATGGCCGCTCAAGTTCATGAACGTCTGCGGCTTTGCGAGCACCACGTCGTGCCCGGCGATTCGCCCTACGCCGATCACAGACTGCGCCTCCGGGCGCGTGATGCGGATCGCAAAACGTTCAGCCAGCTGATCCATCACCTGGAAGCCAAGGTTATGCGGCGTCCAGGCATATTCGCGGCCGGGATTGCCCAGACCCACGATGATTCGCATCCGCGCGTCCCCATTTGCGGCTCCAGCGGCTGTGTTGCCGAAGCGCCGAACCACGGTGCGCCTTTACGACGCGAACTGCTATTTCTCCTTCTCTTTTCCCTTCTTCTCGGCCTTTTCTGGTTCGGTTCCTTCTTCGCCTTCCTCAGCTTCTTTCTTGCCCTTCTTGATGACTTCGGGCTCGGCCGCAACCGCTTCGGTGGCCGCGACTGCTTCTGCTGGTGCTGCCTCTTCTTCCTTCTTCAGAACGACAACGTGCGCCAGAACACGCTGCGGATCGGTGACCAGTTTCACTTTCTCCGGATCAAACGGCAGATCGGCAGCGCGGAGCTGCTTACCAATCGTCAAGCCGCTGACGTCCACTTTGAATTCCTCTGGAATATCGGCGGGTAAACATTCGAGCTCGACTTCGCGCGTGACCATCTCGAAAACGCCGCCCTGGAGTTTGACACCTTCTGGCTCGCCGAAAACGTGCACAGGAACGCTAACGCGCATGCGCACGTCCATTGCGATGCGCAACAAGTCTACGTGCAGCAATGCGCCACTGACGGGATCGACTTGCCAGTCCTTCACCATGGCTTTCTCTGCTTTATTGCCGGCGACCTGCACACTGAAAATCGTGTTGTGGCCCGTCTCTGAACGCAAAATGCGCGCGACGTGCCGGGCGTTGACCGTCATTGGGACAGGTTTATTTTTGCCGCCATAGAGGACGGCTGGGACCAGGCCCGTGCGGCGAATGCGCCGCGCGACACCCTTTCCGCGCTCTTCACGCAGCGTGGCTTCCACAACAAAGGCTTCCATACGTTCCTTCCCTTCGCTGCCCTAAATGAACAGCTCACTGATTGACGTTTCTTCGTGAATCGAACGAATGCCGCGCGCCAGAAGTTCAGCGACGCTCAGGACTTTGATTTTGGGCACTTTTTTCGCTTCCGGCGATAGCGGCACCGAATCCGTGACAATCACTTCTTTTATCGGTGACTTGCAAATTCGCTCAACGGCGGGGCCGGAAAGAATCGCGTGCGTGCAGCCCGCATAAACTTCCGTGGCCCCTTCCTTGAGCAGGGCTTCGGCCGTTTTGACGAGGGTGCCGGCCGTGTCAATGATGTCGTCAATGACGAGAGCCGGACGCCCTTTAACTTCGCCGACGATGTTCATTACTTCGCTGACGTTCACGTCGATGCGGCGCTTGTCGACGATGGCCAATGGCGCGTCCATTTTCTTGGCGAAGAAGCGGGCGCGTTCAACACCGCCCGCATCAGGCGAAACGACTGTTATGGCGTGAAGTCCCCGCTTTTGAAAATACTCGACCAGAACGGGAGCGGCGAACAGATGGTCCACGGGCACGTTGAAATACCCCTGTATCTGCGGCGCATGAAGATCAAGAGTCAATGCGCGGCTCGCACCCGCCGTCTCGAGCAAATCGGCGACCAGTTTCGCTGAAATCGGGACGCGTGGACGGTCTTTGCGGTCTTGACGCGCGTACGCGTAGTACGGAACGACGGCCGTTACGCGCCAGGCCGAGGCGCGTTTGAACGCGTCAACCATCAACAAAAGCTCCATCAAATGAAAATCGACCGGTTGGCAGCAGGCCTGGACGACAAAGACATCAGCGCCCCGCACGTTTTCCAGAATCTGGAAACGAGTCTCGCCGTCGCTGAATTGACCGCGTTCGGCGCGGCCACGAGGCACGCCCAGATAATGGCAGATGGCCTCGCAGAGCGCGGGGTTAGCGCTGCCGCTGAAGATTTTGAATTTGTCGCCAGCCACGCAGTCCTCTTGGACGGTTTTGAGTTGGGCCCGTTAGACGAACCTGTCAGACAACTGCCCGCTGGAGCATAGCTCTGCGGTAGTCTTCCCTAGAGAGGGTTCTCGCTACGAAAACCTGGTCCTTCGGAAACTCTCGAGCGACTCGGCGCGCCTGCGCTGGGCTTCGGAAGACTCCGAACACCGCCGACCCGCTACCCGCCAGCGCGGCTTCCGCGGCTCCTCCCTGGAGCAAAGTCCGTTTGATTTTAGCCAAACGGGGGTGACGGCGAAAAACGGCGGCCTCAAAGTCATTTGGGACGCCGCTATTCTGCCGACTCCAGCACAGAGCGCAGAAACTCCATATTCTATGGGTTGTCGCAGGCTTTGTCAATTGACGAGAGTTGGCGGCCGGTCCTAGGTCGAGCCAGGCATAGGCGTCGCGCGTGCTGACGCCAGTATCGCGTGGAGAAACAACGAGGATGCTTCTATGAAGAGCGTCCGGAAGAGGATAAATCTCGTCACCGCGATTAACGCCGAGCGCGCGCCCTCCAAAAAGAAAAAAGGGAACGTCAGCTCCAAGTCCTGCGGCAATTTCCATCAGGCGCGGAAGCGGTAGTTGGCGCCGCGTCAGGCGCAGAAGCCCCATCAGTGCTGCGGCGGCATCACTGGAACCCCCGCCGAGACCCCGTGCCACGGGGATTCGCTTCGTGAGCTTCGCGTGGACTCCCTGGCGAAGCCCAAGCTCCTGACGCAACGCATCGAGGGCGCGCCAAACGAGATTCCTGGAATCAGCGGGAAGCGCAAGAGTATCAACCTCAAGACTAATTTCTTTTTGTGTGGATAATTTCAGTTCCAGCGAATCGTGAAGGGAAATCGACTGGAAGATAGTGCGCAGCTCATGATAACCGTCGGGGAACTGGCCGACGACATGAAGGCACAAATTGATTTTTGCGAAAGCGGGAAGACGAACCGGTTGTTTCATCCGCAGAGAATATTACGGTTTGGGGTAGCTGCCGATGGATTTCTCCGCTACACGATGGCGTTTCAAGTTCTTCAGCTTAGTCTCCAGATCGGAGATTTTTTCCGCTTCATAATCGGCGGGCAGCGCTTTGCGCCACGAAGCCAGCGCTTTCTCCCAGGTTTGTTCCGCGCGCTCCGTTTGACCGAGCTTTACGTAGACTTCGCCCAGGTGACCCAGAATCGTGGGATCATTCGCGCTGTGAGAAACGGCCTGTTGCAGGTACTGCTGCGCTTGTGGGAGGTTGCCCTGCTTGAAATACGCCCATCCAAGGCTGTCGAGGTAAGCGCCGTTGGTGGGATCCTCCACGACGGCGCTGTGAATCATCGTGATCGCTTCGTCCAGACGCACGCCCCGGTCGGCAAGCATATAGCCGTAATAGTTCAGCACCATGGCATCGTGAGAATTGATGGCCAGGGCCTTGCGAAACATTTCCTCGGCTTGATCGTATTGCTTTTGCCCGTCATAGATCGAACCCAAAAGAAACCACGCTGTTTCCTTGTCTGAATCTTGCTGGGACATGTTCAACGCCTTGTTCGCATCTGCTTGGGCGTCGGCATAGCGTTTGCCGCGTTCCTCGATTTGGGCGAGATCGAGATAGGTTTCGCGGTCAGCCTGATTCCCGTGCACCAGGCCGCGAAGGACCTTGGTGGCGTCATCTGTCTGGCCATTGTCACCCAGAAGCATCGCGTAGGTTACAGCCAGACTCTGATCGCTGGAATCAGTGGCGCGGGCCTTCTCGGCTTCGGCAATCGCACGCTTGATATCGCCACTGGTGCGGTAAGTGTCGATCAACAAGAGCTCTCCTCGCTTTTGCGAGGCAGGACCGAGCTGCTGCATATCCTCGAAGGAACGTTCGGCCGAAGAAAAATCGCCGCTTTGCCGATAGGCCATCCCGAGTTGCTCGTAAAGAATTGTCAGCGCATTGGGAGCAGGCTGGCCTTCTTTCTGCTGCGCCTTCACGCCCGCAATGGCGTCGGAGAGAACCTGTACAGCATCCTTGTAGCGGGCTTGCGCTTCGTAAAGCAGCGCTTCGTTATAGAGCACCTCAAGACTTCCGGGAGCATATTTCTTGGCTTGCATCAAATTGCTCTCGGACTTGTCGAGTTGATCCAGATGGCGATAAATCTGCGACATGCGAAGATAGTTCTCAGGATTCTCGGGTTCAATTTTCGTCAGGCGCTCATACTGGTTGAGAGCCGGCTGATATTTGCGATTGGACAACAGGGCCTGCGCTAGGCCCTTACGATGGCCGGCGTCGTCGGGCTCAAGAGCGACAGCGCGCTGGAACGCTTCTTCGGCTTTCGGAGAATTGTTCGACTTGGTATATGCGGTGCCGAGAAGGTCGTAAAGTCCTGCTGCGTTCGAAACCCCGGCCGCATTTTTCAGGAGCGAGATCGCCTCCTGTGTGCGGCCTTCATCCAAATAAAGCTGGCTGAGTTGTTCCAGCGCGCTTTCGTTGTCAGCCGCGTGGCTCAAGATGCCGCGCAGCACTTGTTCGGTTTGCTGCGGCTTATTTTGGAAGCCGTACAGATGAGCGAGCCAAAGCTGTGATTCGACGTCCGCAGGATCGAGGCGCTGCACCGCTTTCAATTGCTCGACCGCGAGTGAAATCGTTTCCGCTTGCCCATCATTAGGACTCATATCGCCCAGATTGTGGATGTAAATTCGTGCCAGCAGATGGTGCGCGGCCAGATTATTTGGATCTTGCTGCAGGGCCGATTGCGCTTGGCGGATCGCGTCATCGGTACGCTGAGAGGCGGCGTACACCTCCGCAATGCGCTCCGTGATGGCCGCGTCAGAATCGAGCGCGTGCGCCTTCTGGTAATACTCAATGGCCTGTCCGGCCAGTTCCGATTTTCCGGTTTCGTCAAATTGTTGCTCTGCCAGATGACCAAGCATGAAATCGGCATAGGCTTCGGCGCGCTTCGATTGATCCGTTTGCGAATAGCTTGACGTGTCGGCGGGCTTGGACGCTTGCGGCGCGGGTGAAGTTGTCTGTGCGCCCACTCCCGTGGCGCAGAATGCGACAGCGAGAATTCCGCCAAGAGTGCCGATCCATTGCGTTTTCATGCTGGCTCCAAGATGCCCATTCATTATGGTCTAGGCCGCTGCGAGGGTCAAAGGCTTCCCCCGAATTGTTACTAATCGCGCGATGCCTCTTGAATTGGATGCGAGGCAACAGCTGGACGTTAGTGGCGGAAATGCCGGATGCCTGTGAAAATCATGGCGAGTCCAAGGCGATTGGCCGTGGCAATCACTTCCGGGTCACGGACCGAGCCGCCGGGCTGAATCACGGCCGTTGCGCCAGCTTTGGCGGCTTCCTCGACGCCATCCGGAAAGGGAAAAAAAGCATCCGACGCCACGACGCTCGCCGCGAGAGGCATCTGAGCTTTCATAACCGCAATCTTGACTGAATCCACCCGGCTCATTTGCCCAGCGCCGATTCCCAGGGTCTGGCCGTCGCGGGCGAAAACAATCGCGTTAGACTTTACATGCTTGCAAACCTTCCACGCGAATCGCATGGTGTGGCGCTCAGCTTCTCCAGGGGCGCGTTCGGTGACGATCTTCAATTCTGATTCCTCCAGGGCGCGATTGTCGGGCTCTTGCACTAACATGGCGCCGTCGATGCGTTTGAGTTCAAGCTCTGATGGAGATTTCGCGACCGGCATCTCCAGCAGCCGCAGATTTTTCTTCGCGGCAAGTTTTTCCCGCGCTGCCGCGTCGTAACCTGGCGCGACGATGCACTCGACGAAGAGCTTTGCCACCTCTTCGGCGGTCCCAGCGTCGAGAGAACGGTTGAACGCGATCACGCCGCCAAAGGCGGAAACAGGATCGCATGCCAGCGCTCGCTGGTATGCTTCCACGAGATGGCCGTGTTCCGCCGCGCCGCATGGATTGTTGTGCTTGATGATGATCGCCGCCGGAGAAGAAAATTCCTGCGCAAGCGACCATCCGGCGTCGAGGTCCACCAGATTGTTGTAAGAGAGCTCTTTCCCTTGAAGCTGCCGGGCAGCCGCAAATCCCGCATCAGGCCGGCCTGCCGGAACGTAAAGCGCCGCTTGCTGATGCGGATTTTCGCCGTAACGCATCGCTTGTCGGCGCTCGAACGCATAGTGCAGGCGGAATGGCAGACGTTCCGGCGACGCGGCCAGATGCACTTCATGATCAACCGTCAGGCGTTCCAGTTCAGTCGCGATTTCCCCGTCATAGCGCGCTGTTAGCGCGAAGGCCTTGCGGGCAAGGTCGAGGCGCGTGGCAAAGCTGATTTCTTGGCCTGACTTCAATTCTTCCAGGATGCGAGGATAGTCGGCGGAGTCCGTAACCACAGCGACGCTTTCGAAATTCTTGGAGGCGGAACGAATCATCGTGGGGCCGCCGATATCGATGTTTTCGATCAGCTCTTCCGCAGTGACGCCAGTTTTGTTTGCCGTCGCAGAAAATGGGTAGAGATTCACGACAACCATATCAATCGGCGAAATCGAGTGTTGCGCCGTTTGTTTGCGATCCTCCGCGTTGCGCCTGCGGAACAGAATGCCTCCATGAACCTTCGGATGAAGCGTCTTCACGCGACCGCCGAGCATTTCGGGCCAGCCGGTCAGCTCTGAGACATCTCGCACCGAAACGCCTGCTTCGCGCAAAAGATGCGCCGTGCCGCCTGTGGAAACAATTTCGATCTCTAGACGCGAAAGCTGGCGCGCAAATTCGACGACGCCAGTCTTGTCGAACACGCTAATCAAGGCCCGCTCGATTGCCACACTCCCCTCCACGATAAAAAAGGCACACCAGTGTATGCGGTTGCGCTGGAATCGAAAAGAGGAAGGTGAATAAATTCAGTCGCTGACGCGGGCCTTCAGTTTTACGCGGCCGTCTTCGACACTGACTGTGTATTCGACCTGCGCAGTGGGTTTCTTGCTCTTCAGTTCACGGGTTTTCTGTCGCACAAATTTCCCGAAATCCTCGAAGCTCGGTGTTCCACCTTTTTCGCCCGTGGTCGTGCGGACCTCGACGAGTTGCTGGTAAAGCTCTTCGATTTTCTTGGTTTCACGATCCGGATCGGAGAACGACATCGTGAATGGCGGCGGACGCTCGCCTTTGGCCGGGCGCTTCGGCTCTGCAATGCCTGCTGACGATGCGCGCTGGGCCTCAATCGCTTTGGCAGCGGCTCCGAAATGACGATGCGTTGTGGCTTCTTCCCGCTCTTTAAGCTTCTTGCGCCAAATTTCGCAGTATTTCGCGAACGTTTGCGCGATGTTCGTGTAACGAAACCGCTGCGAATAACTCATCTTCGCGCCGCGATCGCTGTAGCGCTTGATGAGGGATTCAACGCGCCATTGCGTATCCGCCGGAGGGCGTTTGCGGCCGCCGCCGAAGAACTGTTCGTACTCGATCTTCAGAGTACGAATGTCTTTTTCGAGTTGGACAAGATCTTCTTCTGGTGTGGTGGCCATGGTCTTGGCAGACGCAAAAATGTGAACGAAGGGGAGACGCTCTTCATCATCCTAGAGTTAACTTCGCCGGGGCGTCAATCCTTGCTTAAAAATAGGTGTCGGAAGGGTATAAAGGTACAGCTCCGGTTGCTTCCCCGCTGTGCGTATGCTGAAATGGCGGAATATGGCTTCTTCGTCGGAACATCGCGTGAAGATGCATGATTCGCGCGCTGCGGCTCTGCGGCAAATTCCCTCGGTTGACGAACTATTGAAACAGCCAAGGGTTGCCGGATTGAGCCGCCGGGCCGGCCGCGAATTTACCGTGGAAATTACGCGGCGCGTACTGGCCGATTTACGCGAGCAAGCCGCTGCGGAAATGGCTTCTGTGTCCCTCGACGTCGCGGATATCGAAATGCAGATCGCGGCGCGAATTGAAGAGGGACTGGCGCCGTCGCTGCGAAGCGTGATCAATGCGACCGGCGTGATACTACACACAAATCTTGGCCGGGCGCCGATCGGCAAATCGGCCGCCGAACATCTTGTCGCAACAGCAACCCGGTATTCCAACCTGGAATACGATCTCGGCGAGGGCGCCCGCGGGAAACGGGACGTTCACACCAACGAGCTGTTGGCTGAGCTTGTGGGAGCGGAAACCGCAATCGTTGTGAACAACAATGCCGCTGCGGTTTTCCTGGTTCTGAACACGCTCGCAAGAGGCGCCGAAGTGATTGTGTCGCGCGGCGAACTGATTGAAATCGGCGATGGGTTTCGTATTCCGGACATCATGACGCAGAGCGGCGTCGAACTGCGCGAAGTGGGCACGACGAATCGAACGCGCATCGCGGATTACGAGCGCGCCGTGACCGAGCGAACGCGGCTTCTGCTGCGCGTGCATCCGTCGAATTTCCGTATCGTTGGCTTTACAAAGAGGCCGGGGCTCGATGAACTTGTCGCAACGGGTAAGCGCTTCAAGATTCCGGTGGTCGAAGACCTCGGATCAGGCTGCTTAACGGATCTTTCCAGCATGGGGATCGACGAACCTGTTGCGCGCGCGAGCTTGGATGCTGGAGTGGACATCGTGACGTTCAGCGGCGATAAATTGCTTGGTGGCCCGCAGGCGGGCATCATTGCAGGGAAAAAAGATGTCGTTGAGCGAATTCGACGCAATCCGCTTTTTCGTGCGCTTCGCGTGGACAAATTGACGATAGCCGTCCTGGAAGTGACGCTGCGCGCTTATCGCAGAAGCGCGTGGGACGAAATTCCAGCGCTGCGGATGATTCACATGGCGGCGAGTGAAATCGAGCAGCGCGCGCGCGCGTTTGTGGCGCAATTAAAAGACCGGCTTTCGGACGGCGTGACAATCAGTATTTGCGAAGGCTTCTCAGTGATTGGCGGAGGGTCAACGCCGGATCAGAAATTGCCGACGAGTTTGATCACTGTCGCCAGCCGGCGAGATTCAGCCGCTGCCATCGAAGAGCGGCTCCGCCGCCCAGCAAGCGGGACTCCCGTGATTGCGCGAATTGAAGAAGGCCGCTTGATGCTCGACCTGCGTACGGTTTTCATCGAAGAGGAAAAGGCGCTCACGGAAGCCCTGCTCGCTACGTTACGCTAGCGCGTTGTCGCAGAAATTCCTGCCCGCGTTAAAAAAACTACAGATGATTGATGCAGCTTGCGACGCAAGCCGCGCCGAATCCGTTGTCGATGTTCACCACGCTGATATTGGAGGCGCAACTGTTCAGCATCGCTAGCAGAGCTGTCAGCCCAGAAAAGCTGGCGCCATAGCCCACACTCGTTGGAACCGCAATCAGCGGCACGCCGACGAGGCCCGCAACCACGCTCGGAAGCGCGCCCTCCATTCCGGCGGCGCAAATAATTACGCGCGCTGCGACGAGTTTGTCGCGATGCTTGAGCAGCCGGTGCAAACCGGCGACGCCGACGTCGTAAAGCGCCTCGGCGCGATTGCCCAATATTTCCGATGTCACAAGAGCTTCTTCCGCGACAGGAATATCGCTGGTACCAGCGGTAACAACCAGGATCAGGCCTTTACCAGTAACGGCGCTGCTTCGACGAATGGTTATTGCGCCCGAAAGTTCGTGGAATTTTGCTCTGCGTGTAATGCGCCGGACTGCCCGGTACGTTTTTGCATCGGCGCGCGTAATCAAAATATTATGCGTGGATTTCGCGCGGAGCATTCCTCGGGCAATTTCGGCGACCTGCTTTGGAGACTTGCCACGCGCGAAAATTACCTCCGGATAACCTTGGCGGAGCGAGCGGTGATGGTCAATTTTGGCGAAACCTAGATCCTCGAACGGAAGATTTTTCAGGCGCTCTACTGCGTGTTCGGACGACACGCGTCCCTTTTTCACCGCCGCCAGGAATTCGCGAATGTCCGATTCGTTCATAACGCGCCCCGAAAGAACTTGCATTCTAGCATTCAGCGCCTTGACTTTGCTGGAAACGGCTGCCTAGACTCAAGAACTCGGCCCATCGCATGGTTCATATCCAATGGCGCACACCGAAGGCAAGATCATCACAATTGGCGTGACGGGCGCGAGTGGGGCTATCTACGCGCAAGCTATCCTGCGCGCGCTGGACGCCGATGCACGCGTAGCGCACGTCTATTTCGTGGCGAGCGACGCCGGCCTGCGCTTGATTGCGACCGAGTTGGGCATCGTTGCGCAGGAGCCGAAGAAACTGCCTTGCCTGTTGACTGGCACGGCCGCGAAGAAAATTGAACTCCTCCCCAATCGCGACGTGGGCGCTGCGATTGCCTCGGGCAGCGCACTCGTTGATGGCATGGCCGTGATTCCATGCTCGGCAGGAGCGCTCGGCGCGATTGCTTCGGGCACGAGCGACGATTTGTTGACGCGCGCCGCCGATGTCTGCTTGAAAGAGCGGCGAACTCTCATCCTTTGTTTGCGCGAAACGCCGCTCGATCGTATTCATCTCGAAAACATGCTGCGCGCACACGACGCGGGAGCCGTCGTGATGCCGGCAATGCCCGCATTTTATTATGGGCCAAAACAAATTGACGATATCGTCGAGCAGTTTGTCTATCGTGTGCTGTCGCATCTCGGCTTGCCGCAAGCGGAACAGTATCGCTGGCAGGGCCGCGCGCGGGGAGAGAAGAAAGCGTGATTCCCGAAATATTGATTGTGACGCACCGGCGGTGACAGTGCGATGACTGGCGGCCGAATTCGCACTGTGCTCGAAATGATCAAGTTCGAGCATTCCGTTTTTGCTCTGCCGTTCGCGCTGGTGGGTGCGCTGCTGGCCGAGCGTGCGGGACGGCACGCATGGCCGGCTCCGCGGGTCATTATCTGGCAACTCTGCTGGATCGTAGTCGCGATGGTCGGTGCGCGGTCGGCGGCGATGACCATGAACCGCATCGCCGATATTCGTTATGACAAAGCAAATCCGCGAACGCAGAATCGCGCGCTTCCGACGGGGCAACTTTCTCTCGCTTTCGCGTGGATTTTCACGCTGGTTTCGGCGGGCGTTCTGGTGATTGCGGCATGGCAGCTCAACCGGCTCGCACTCGAGTTATCGCCCGTCGCCCTGGCAATTCTGTTTCTCTACTCCTACACGAAGCGATTCACAATGTGGTCGCATCTTGTTCTCGGATTCTGCCTGGGTATGTCGCCCGCGGCGGCATGGATCGCAGTGCGCGGCTCGCTCGACTGGCGGATGCTGATCCTTTGCGCGGCCGTGACGCTGTGGGTTGGCGGCTTCGACGTTCTGTACGCGTGCCAGGACGTGGAATTCGACAAGCAGGCTGGGCTTTACTCAATTCCGAAAACATTCGGCGTGTCCCGGGCTCTGACAATCGCTCGCGTGATGCACGTCGCCATGGTCGCGTTGCTGGCGTGGCTGGCCTGGAGTTTCGGGCTGGCGTGGCCGGCATGGGCAGGAATTGCCCTGGTCGCCGCGCTTCTTGCGTACGAACATTCCCTTGTGAAGTCGAACGACCTGAGCAAAATGAATGCTGCGTTTTTCGCCGTGAATGGCTATATTAGTTTATTGTTCCTGCTGTTCTGGGGCGCAGCGGCAGCAGTGACTCGATTCTAGCCCTCATGATTATCGCGATGAATAGTGAACTCCATATTACCGACCGGCGGCTCGAACCGATCGCCGCGAAAGTGCTCGCTGGCAAGAGGCTTTCGGGCGAAGACGGCCTGGCGCTCTATGAATCGAGCGACTTGCTGGCCATTGGCTGGCTGGCGAATCATGTTCGCGAAAAGCGCCACGGCGATGTCTGCTACTACAACATCAACAGGCACATCAATCCGACAAACGTCTGCGGCGCGCATTGCCGCCTGTGCGCATTCGGGCGCTCGAAAGACGCCGGCGGCGCGTACAGCTACTCGCTCGAAGAAATCTGGGAGCGCGCGGGTCAGGGCGTTGCGGAAGGCGCGACCGAATTTCACATTGTCGGTGGCCTCCATCCGGATTTGCCGTTTTCGTTTTACCTCGACATGATTCGTGGATTGAAGCAGCGCTTCCCGCAAGTGCACCTGAAGGCGTTCACCATGGTCGAGGTGGGATTTTACGCGCGCATCTCAAAACTTTCCGTGCGCGACACTTTGCTGGCCATGAAAGACGCGGGAGTCGATTCGCTGCCCGGCGGCGGCGCGGAGATTTTCAATCCGCGTGTGCGCAAAATTATTTGTGATCATAAAACGAGCGGGCGCATGTGGCTGGAGATTGCCCGCACCGCGCACGAAATTGGATTGCGCTCGAACGCCACGATGCTTTACGGTCACATTGAGACGCCGGAAGAGCGCGTCGAACATTTGCTCCTTCTACGGGAGTTGCAGGATCGCACCAAAGGGTTCCAGACATTTATTCCGCTGGCGTTTCATCCCGACAACACCGCGCTCGCGCATCTGCCTAAGCCAACCGGCTTCGACGATTTGAAGACAATTGCAGTGTCGCGCCTGCTGCTCGACAATTTCGACCACATCAAGGCTTATTGGATCATGTTGACGCCCAAAATCGCGCAGATCGCGCTGCGCTTTGGCGCGGACGACATCGACGGCACCGTGATCGAAGAGAAGATTTATCATGATGCGGGCGCGACCACTCCTCAGCACATGACTCGCGCCGGTCTCGAGCGCCTGATTCGCGCCGCGGGCCGCGTCCCCTTCGAACGCGACACGATGTACAACGCCGTCGATCGCTCCAAAATGCCTCCCGATTCCAACGCCAACCGCACCGCCGACTTCATCCCGGAAACTTCTCTGACTCTAAACGTTTGATTTTCTACGGAGCTTGCTATGGACTACCTTCTCAAAACCGAGCCTTCCGAATACTCCTTCGCCGATCTGCGGAAGGACAAAGCCACCGTCTGGGACGGCGTGCACAATCCCGTCGCGCTACGCAACATGCGCGAAATGAAGCATGGCGACAACCTCGTGATTTACGAAACTGGCGACCGCAAATCCTGCGTGGGGACTGCGACAGTCATTTCCGTTGACGCCGGCAATCCGAAAAATCCTCAAGTCAAAATCAAAGCCGGAAATGCCCTGAATCCAATTACGCTTGCCGAAATCAAATCCAACAAGCTCTTCGCGGATTCGCCTCTGGTCCGCCAGGGCCGGCTGAGCGTCGTTCCATTGACGCCCGCGCAGTACAACTTCCTGATCAGTCGCTGATCTTTTCAGCGTGTGAAGTGGAAAGGAAAGTCCCATGCCCGCGCCCGCAATCGTCTCTTCGGTTTTGCACGCTATTGGAAATACGCCTGTGGTCAAGCTGCAAAAAATTCCTTCGCGCACTGGCGCCGACGTGCTGGTGAAACTCGAATATTACAATCCCACCGGCTCGTACAAAGACCGAATGGCTGCTGCCATGATCGAAGGCGCGGAACGGCGCGGCCAATTAAAACCCGGCATGCGCGTCACCGAGTACACCGGCGGAAGCACTGGCTCCTCGCTCGCCATGATTTGCGCCATCAAAGGCTATCCGTTCATTCCGGTGTCATCGGACGGCTTCGCCCGCGAAAAATTGCAAACCATGCGCGCCTTTGACGCTGACCTGCAAATCGTCCACAGCCCGGACGGCAAGCTGACTCCCGAGCTGTTTCGTACCATGATCGCCAAGGCGGAACAACTCTCCCACGAGCCGGGCGTTTTCTGGACCGATCAGTTCCACAATTCCGACGCCATCGAAGGCTACAAAGGCATTGGCCGCGAACTGCTCGAACAGGCTGGCGAAATCGCTGCATTCTGCGCCGCTGTGGGAACAGCCGGCATGCTCACGGGCGTCTCTCGCGTGTTGCGTGCCGCTGGCAGCCGCGCAAAGATCGTCGCGCTCGAGCCGGCGTCGTGCCCGGTACTGACCACAGGCAAGAACGGGCCACATAGTGTCGATGGCATTGCGCCCGGATTTGTTCCGCCTCACTTGCACCGCGAAGATTACGACGAGGCACGCGCTATCGAAGAATCCGAAGCCCGCGCGATGGCTCGCCGTCTCGCGAACGAGGAAGGCATTTTCTCTGGCACTTCAACTGGATTGAACGTGGCCGCCGCGATTAAACTTGCTCAGGAATTTCGTCCCGGCCAAATTGTCGCTACTGTCGCGGTGGACACTGGCCTGAAATACCTTGCCGGCAATCTGTTCAGCAATTAGTTGCCTGGGCGGCCTGCAGTGGAATTCGCGGAATCTACCAATCGGCAGTAGTCTCCCTGCCATTCGCCAGCTGATTTCCAGTCCAAATCGGGCGTTTCGGAGCCAGACATACTAAGTTTCCGCAACCGGAGCTCTCCACTTTGAGGCATTCGATACACGAACAAATCTCCACCCGGCCACACATAAAACGGCGCGTACTTCAGCCGCAGCATCAGTCGCGTCAGGGCACGGCTTTAGCCGTGCCGTTAGTCGAGCAACATCCGGCGGCTTTAGCCGCTGAGGAAGTGGTCGCTCCAGCATTTTTTTCTCCAACTAGACTTCAAACACCGTGAGCTGTTGTTTTCTTCGCTCGCATCACGTGCCATCCCAGCCACGCATAAAACGGCGCATATTCCAGCCAAAGCATCAGCGGACTCCACTTCCATTCGCCCAGGATGCCGTAGCCGATCAGCGTGTGGTACGACAGGAATTGCAAAATCGTCAGCAGCAGCCACGCGGGATTCGGAAAGAAGCAAAGGAATGGGATGATCCACGCGAAGTACCACGAGTACGCATTCGGCGAGAAAAGCAGGATGGCCCCGAAAATCAAATACGCGGCGCGCTCTGGCTCGAGGCGACGCGCGGCCGCCCACAGCGCAAGCGCAACAACGATTCCGACGCCGATTCCGGGCGCCCAGTCTGCGCTGCCACCGAAAGCCTTTAGCGCGGAGAACAGGCTGGCATTGTTGTCCTGCCAATGCGTTGAGAAGTAAGCCAGGGTGGATGGAATCTGCGCCCAAGCAGCCCGGTAAGGCCAGAAGCACAATCCCGCCAAAGTCGCCGAAGCAAATCCGCCAACCCAGGAGATTCCCGAGCGTGGCCATCCCGCGCGGCGCAGCCACAATGGGAAGAGCAGCACGGGGAACACTTTTAGGAGGGCCCCTGCGGCCAGCAGAAGCGTTGACACCCCTATTCGCGACCGTATAATCAGAATAGCCGCCAGCAACGCGGCAAGGGCTAATGCGTCACTGTGACCCGTGCCCGCGAATTCGACCACTACCAGAGGATTCCAGGCATAAATAGCCAGACGGAAGTTCCTATTCCTGCAGGAACGCAGGCAGCCAGCCAGAAGGAAAACCGTCAGCAAGTCCGCAAGAAAAAAGGGAAGTTTAAACGCTACATTGCCCGGCAAAAAGCGGGCCGCGGCACGGAAAACAAGTTCCGCCAGCGGTGGATAGATGTTGGGCATATCGTGAGCCGGCAGGGGATGCCCAAGGGGCGTCTCATGAGCGCCGATCTTTAGAGTGTCGGGCTCGACGATGTATGGGTTGTACCCGGACAGTTGAATTTGGCCGTCCCAGTGATAGCGATAAGGATCGCTTGAGAGGCTCGGCACGAGCGGAAGCAGCGTAAGCCGGAACAGCACGGCGCCGAGAAAAATCACCCAAAGGGTTGCGCGGCGCTCGGGCAAATGTTCGAGAGCGTACAGGATGACAAAATAAACGATGCCGGCTCCCAGTCCGATGGCGATTGTTCCTATGACGTGAACTTCCAGATTGCCAAAGCGATACAGAATGCCGAATAGGATTTCCAGGACGACGAGTCCAACGATAGCGAGGACGGTTTGCGAGCGAGGCAAATTTCGCGCAGTCGCTCGATCCCTGGATTCCGCGCGAATACTCATGCGAGGGTAAAGACGAAGTGAACTTTCATTCCCAGTTGGCGATGATGGCTGCGGTCGCAACGAATCCGGTGACCGACTACCTGCGTAAACTCACCAACCGCACCTTCAGCGGCATTTACCAACCGAATTCGTTTGATCTGCTGATGATGATTCCATACTTCCTCGTGCTTGGTGTTCTCGCTGCTTATGGAATTTACCGCTACGTGCTGGTTTACAATTTTTATCATTACCGCCATAACGTCCCGAGCTCGCCGCCGCTGGTAAACGAATGGCCCAAGGTTACCATACAGCTTCCGATCTACAACGAACGCTACGTGGTTGAGCGCCTCGTCGACTGTATCGCGCAATTCGATTATCCCCGCGACAATCTTGACATTCAGTTGCTCGACGATTCGACGGATGAAACGCAACAAGTCGCGCGCGCGTGCGTCGAGCGGCATCGGCAACTCGGTGTGCCGATCACGTATATCCATCGCGAGAATCGCGAAGGGTACAAGGCCGGCGCGTTGCAAGAAGGGTTGAAATCCGCGACGGGTGAATTTGTTGCGATCTTTGACGCGGATTTTCTGCCGCCCGCCGATTTCTTAATCCGCACCGTCCCTTATTTCGCCGATCCAAAACTCGCGATGGTCCAGACGCGCTGGAGCTACATCAATCGCAATTATTCGGCGCTCACGGAAGCTGAGGCGATTCTGCTCGATGGGCATTTCGTGATCGAGCACGGTGCACGCTACCGTCGCGGCTCGTTTTTTAATTTCAACGGAACCGGGGGCGTCTGGCGACGCACCGCGATTGAAGATTCGGGAGGCTGGCAGCACGATACTCTGACGGAGGACACGGACCTCTCCTATCGCGCGCAGCTTCGCGGCTGGCGTTTCCTTTACCTTCCTGATGTGGATTGCCCTTCGGAACTACCGGTGGAAATGAACGCCTTTAAGTCGCAGCAGGCGCGCTGGGCGAAAGGGCTGATGCAGACCGCGATAAAAATTTTGCCGCGGGTAATGAAGTCAAACGAACCAGGATTCGTGAAAACAGAAGCATGTTTTCATCTCACCGCTAATATCAGTTATCCGTTGATGGTGTTGCTTTCGGTGATTTTGCTGCCTGCGATGATCGTAAGGTTCTATCAGGGATGGTTCCAAATGTGCCTGATCGATCTGCCGCTCTTTCTCGCCTCCACGTGCTCGATTTCGAGTTTCTATCTGGCGTCGCAGCGCGTGCTTTACCCGAAGACGTGGTGGCGCGCGATTTTTTATCTCCCGTTCGTGATGGCCATCGGAATTGGGCTTTCCGTGCGCAATGCAGTAGCCGTTATCGAAGCCCTCGCCGGAAAGCAATCCGAATTTGTGCGCACGCCAAAATACCGGATCGAAGGCCAGGAGCGCGGGACGCCCCTTAAGCGGAGATATCGAAATCGCGTCGGATGGGTGCCCTATGCGGAGGTTCTCCTCGGATTGTATTTCGCGGCGACGATCGTCTACGCCATCCAAAATGAGAATTACGTCACCATTCCGTTTCTGGTGCTCTTCGTATGGGGCTACCTTTATACAGGGTTGATGTCGCTCGGTCAGGGCGTGCTGGAGCGCTTACGCCTCGGTCGCGCGCCCGATGCGCCCGAAATTCGTCCTGCCGCCACGGGCGTTCCTGGGTTCTAAAACCGATCTGTGCATCCGCTGCTAACGAATTCCAATGTACGGCCATATCTCCCAAGAACCGGTTCTGATTGAGTTTTTTTTCGCGCTTCGTGAAAA
>DATEHB010000122.1:0-8241 GCA_035279805.1 Candidatus Acidiferrales bacterium | reverse complement strand
CGTTTCGGCAAATTCATATATCACCTCCATGCATCCGATATTATGGCTCCATTTTGCGAGAGTAGCCGCATCTTTCCAACTGCAAGAAGGTAAAAAGGAGGAGTTATCGCCATGCTTGTCAGTCTGAGGCGGTGTTGCATCCCAGAATGCAGCAGCGTGACAAGGAATCGGTAACTGCTTTCCCGGGAAACTGCTAAAATCGCGCGCACGAAGTGGTCCTGTTGAAGGAGGTTTATGCGACTCCCCGCCGTTCTGTTTTTCACGCTGGCCCTCGCCGTATTCCCAAGCTGGCAAGAGGAAGGGCATCATCATGCGCTGACGGAGGAAGAGATTGGCTCCGTTCATTTTACCACGTCGTGCTCCGCAAGTCTTGAGAGCAGTTTCAATGGCGCGGTCGCGCTGCTGCATTCGTTCCAATACGAGCAAACGCGGCAGGCCTTCACCGACATCTCCAGCAAAGATCCGCAATGTGCCATGGCGCAGTGGGGCATTGCGATGTCGCACTATCATGGTTTGTGGGGAAACGGCGACCTCGCAGCTGGAAGGAATGCCATCCATAAAGCGCAGCAGATCGCTGCCGCGAATCCGAAGACCACGCCTCGCGAAATCGCCTATATCGAAGCCCTAGCGGAAATTTACCGCGAGGACGGCAAAGACGAATTCGCTCACGCTCGCGTCTTCGAGCAAAAGATGAGGGCAGTGCAGACGGCGTATCCCGACGACGACGAAGCGGCTGTGTTCCACGCGCTGACTCTCGATATTGCCGCTCTCCCGACTGATAAGACCTTTGCCAACCAACGCGCATGCGGGGAAATACTCGAACCGATTTTCGCGAAGCATCCCCACCATCCCGGTGTGGCTCACTACATCATTCATTGCTGCGACAATCCCGTTCTCGCCCAACAGGGCCTTACTGCTGCCCGCGCCTACGCCAAGATTGCCCCGGCATCAGCGCACGCCAACCACATGCCTTCGCATATTTTCACGCGCCTGGGATTGTGGGATGAGTCGATCAGTTCAAACTTAAAGTCCGCCGAATTGGCCGCCAATGCCGAACGAACCTCTCTCAATGGAGAAGGTCGCGACCAGCGGCTTCATGCGATGGATTACCTCGAATATGCCTATCTCCAGAGTGGACGCGTGAAACTGGCGAAGGATGTGGTCGATCAGATGAATGCATTGCCACCGGCCACTGGAATGACGCTGACCAGTGACTATGCGACGGCGGCGATTCCGGTGCGCTACGCAATCGAACTCGGAGATTGGAATCAGGGGAGCGGGCTGAAAGTGAGAGAAGACGGCGTACCCTGGGCGCAAGCAATCACCTGGACGGCAATTGGAGTCAGCAACGCGAGATCCGGGAATCTTGTTCGCGCATCTGAAGCGGAGAAGACCTTGGCCTCTCTTCGCGATGCGACCTCGAAGCGGAACAATACTTACTGGGGGAACCAGATCGAAGTTCAGCGGCTGGAAGTGGCTGCGTGGATTGCAGAGAAGTCCGGCAAGGGCGCCGAAGCGATATCCACAATGCGTTCGGCGGCGGAATTGGAAGAGAGCATGAACAAGGACGCCGTTACCCCAGGCGCAGTCGTTCCCGCGCGGGAAATGCTGGCACAGCTACTCTCTTTGGAAAAGCAGCCTCGGCAATCACTTACAGAATATGAGGCTGTTCTGAAGATTGCTCCCAATCGTTTCAATGCACTCTATGGCGCCGCCAGCGCAGCAGAAGCGGCGGGCGACACGGCCGTTTCGGGCAAGTACTTTCAGCAATTGATCGCGGTCGCCGTTGGAGATGAGCGGCCGGAATTGCTGGCGGCGCGCAAGAAGGTGGCTGCTTCCAAGCGCCAAGGCAACGGCCGCCGTTCAATTCTTTAGGGCGTCGTAGTTCCACCTCGCACGCTTAAGAACCACGAATCACGAAACCGCAATTTCTTGTTCGACGTCTTCTAGTTCGACCGCACTTGGCGGGTATATACTCGCGCGTTCTGCAATAGCCTTTACTCAAGGAGAATTTCAAACGTGAGCCATCTTCGGCGTTTTTCTTATTTTTTGGCGGCGACTTTTGCATATGGGGTGATTTTTGGCGTGATTGCGCCGCAGCGTGTCGTTGCGCAGCAAGGGGCGCAGCAAGTCAGCGAGAGTCTTTACAGCGGCATGCACTGGCGGCTGATTGGACCATTTCGCGGAGGCCGAGCGGTCGCGGTGACCGGCGTGCCGGGGCAGCCGGACGTTTTTTATTTTGGCGCGGTGGGCGGCGGCGTGTGGAAGACGACGAATGCGGGCCTGGTGTGGAAGCCGGTATTCGATTCGGAGCACATCGGATCGATTGGAGCGATAGCGGTGGCGCCTTCCGACGCGAATGTTGTTTATGTTGGCTCGGGCGAGCCGGATATGCGCTCGGATATTTCGTACGGAAACGGAATGTACAAGTCGACGGACGGCGGCGCGACCTGGAAACACATTGGCCTTGAAGACACGCGGCAGATTGCATCGATATTGGTGGATCCGCGCGATCCAAATCTGGTTTACGTTGGCGCGCTGGGACATTCGTACGGGCCGAACGCTGAGCGCGGCGTGTTTCGTTCGGCGGACGGTGGCGCGACCTGGAAGAAAATTTTCTTCAAAGACGAAAACACGGGCGCGATTGATTTGGCGTTCGATCCGCAGAATACGAAAACGATTTACGCAGCGATGTGGCAGACGCGGCGGCCTCCCTGGAATGTTTATCCGCCATCGAACGGGCCGGGCAGCGGACTTTACAAATCAATGGACGGCGGCGACAACTGGACGCAGCTTACAAACGGGCTGCCGGCGGAAGGGCTGGGGCGAATTGGCGTGGCCGTGGCACCCGGCAATTCGAATCGCGTGTACGCGATTGTCGACGCGAAAAATGGCGGTCTGTACCGCTCGGACGACGCAGGGCAGACGTGGAAGCTGGCGGACAACGAAGCGCGTATTTGGGGGCGCGGATGGTATTTCGGCGGCGTCACGGTCGATCCGAAAAATTCGGACGTGCTGTATGTGATGAACACCTCCACGTACCGCTCGACGGATGGCGGGCGGAGTTTTACGGCCATCAAAGGCGCTCCGGGCGGCGATGACTATCACACGCTATGGATCGAGCCCAATGATCCACAGCGAATGATATTGGGCAGCGATCAGGGAGTAGTGGTCAGCGTGGACGGCGCGCAATCGTGGAGCTCCTGGTACAACCAGCCGACGGCGCAGTTTTATCACGTCGCCGTGGACAATCAGTTTCCGTATTGGGTTTATGGCGCGCAGCAGGATAGCGGCGCGGGCGGCACGACGAGCCACAGCAGGCATCGCGGCATCAGCGCGCGCGACTGGCTTCCCCTCGGAGTCGGCGGCGAGAACGGCTACATCGCGCCGGATCCGCTTCATCCGGGAATTTTGTTCGGCGGCACGGTGACGCGTGAAAATGTTTTCACGGGCGCGAGTGCGCAAGTTCCGCCGGAGCTGGCGCATCCTGGCGATTACCGGCACACATGGACGCAGCCGCTGGTTTTTTCGCCGGCGGATCCGCACGTGCTTTATTTCGGCACGCAGGTGCTGTTCAAGACAACCGACGGCGGCGGGAGCTGGCAGATCGTGAGTCCTGATTTGACGCGCGCCGCGCCGGGAGTGCCCGCGAATCTGGATCCGACGACGGCGAAGGACCAGGACGGCAACGGTGAGCACGGGTTGATTTACTCGATTTCACCTTCGCCGATGGCGGCGGACGAAATTTGGATTGGCACGGACGACGGAAATATTCAAGTGACCCGCGACGGCGGGAAAAACTGGCAAAACGTTACGCCGTCGGAACTGACGCCGTGGAGCAAAGTGACGTTTGTGGAGGCGTCGCACTTCGACCAGAACGAAGCTTACGCGGCGGTCGATCGTCACCGGCTCGACGACATCAAACCGTATATTTACGGGACGCGCGACGGCGGAAAAACGTGGCAGCCAATCACGTCGGGGATTCCCGACGGAAGCTACGTCAACGTGATTCGCGAGGATCCCGCGCGGCGCGGGCTGCTTTACGCCGGCACGGAAAAGGGAGTGTTCGTTTCGTTCAACGACGGCGCGCAGTGGCAACCGCTGCAATTAAATTTGCCGGTGACGCCGATTCGCGATCTTGTGATTCACGGCGCGGACCTCGTGGCAGCCACGCATGGACGTTCGTTCTGGATTTTGGATGACGTGACGCCGCTGCGCGAAGCGTCCGGGCAAGTTGAGAATTCTTCGGCATATCTTTTCAAGCCGGAGACAGCGTATCGCGTTCGGCCTGGTTCTGATGAGGGCACGCCGCTGCCCGCGGAGATTCCCGCGGGAGAAAATCCTCCGGACGGCGCGACGATTGACTACTACTTGAAGGCCGCCGCGTCAGGTCCAGTCACGCTCGAGATTTTCGACAGCACCGGCAAGCTCGTCCGCCGTTATTCGAGCGCGGAACGCATGCCGCCGATTGATGCGAAGCAGCTTGATATTCCAGCGGCATGGCTGCATCCCGCGGAGCCTTTTTCGGCCGCGGCGGGCATGCACCGATTTGTTTGGGATTTGCATTATCCCGGCACCGGCGGCGGAAGACGCGGCGGGATGGCCGCGTTGGCTGCGATGTTCGGCTTTGGCGGGGGGCCGTGGGTGGTGCCCGGGGACTACACCGTGAAATTGACTGCGGGCGGCCAGAGTTATTCGCAGCCATTGACGGTGAAAATGGATCCGCGCGTAAACGTGTCGCAGGCGGATTTGCAGAAGCAGTTCGATCTGGCCCAGCAGGTGCTTGCGCGGACCGCGGAAGTGAACGCAGCGTCGCAACAAGCGGCGGCTCTGCAGAAGCGATTGCAGGAAATTGCTCCGCAGATTGCGTCGCGCAAGGACAAAGAAAAGGATCTGGCGAATACCGTGGATGAACTTGGCAAGCGAGTCAGCGCAATTCTCGGGAAGGCGCCCGCTGGAGAATTGGGTGGCACGCCGGAGCCGACGGACCGCACGACTCTGCGATACGTTTCCAGCGCTTTGGGACAACTGGAGCGCGTGGTGGAAAGCGACGATGCGGCGCCGTCGACGGATGCGTCGGCTGCGTTTGCACAGGACGATCAAATCGCGCAGGCGGCGCTTGCGAAATGGGAAGCGCTCGTGTCGACCGATTTGCCCGCGCTCAATAAGGAATTGCATCGCGCGAAGATCGAGCCGATCGAGCTAGGGGCGATGCGGCCGGGCGGCGGAGAAAACTAGAACGGAGTGGATTCCGCGGATTGCTGAGAGTGTGCGGGCGATGCCATAATGAACGTTGATTGCGATTTGTCATTGGTTTGGCGGGGAGAAAAATCATGGCGTTGAGAGATGCGTGGATTGAGAAGCGGCTGCAAACGGCCGGCGCGAACGGGAATCGTAACGTTTCCCAGATGCACTACGCCCGGATCGGGATCATCACCGAGGAAATGGAATATGTGGCCAAGCGCGAGAAACTGACAGCCGCATTGGTCCGTGAAGAAGTGGCGCGCGGGCGCGCGATCATTCCCGCGAATATTCATCACAAAAACCTGGAGCCTATGGGCATCGGCGTTGCGTTCAAATGCAAAATCAACGCCAATATTGGAAATTCCGCGACAACCTCAAATATCGAAGACGAACTCGAAAAACTGCACCGCTCCGTCCATTACGGCTCGGACACCGTAATGGACCTTTCGACCGGCGGCGACATTCCCACGATTCGCAAGGCAATTATTAACGCGTCGCCCGTGCCCATCGGCACGGTGCCGATTTACGAAGCGCTTTCTCGCGTGCGCCGCACGGAGGATTTGACCATCGAACTGATGCTCGAAGTGATTGAAGAGCAAGCCGAGCAGGGCGTGGATTACATGACCATTCACGCGGGCGTGCTGCGCGAATTTCTGCCGATGGTGCGCAACCGGATTACCGGAATCGTCAGCCGCGGCGGAGCTTTGCTGGCCGTGTGGATGAGCCATCACAAGAAGCAAAATTTCCTGTTCGAACACTTCGACGAAATCTGCAAGATTTTCAAGAAGCACGATGTGAGCTTTTCGCTGGGCGACGGGCTGCGGCCCGGCTCTCTGGCCGATGCAAGCGACGAAGCGCAATTCGCCGAACTCAGAGTTCTCGGCGAGCTCACGAAAAAAGCGTGGGAGCATGATGTGCAGGTGATGATCGAAGGTCCCGGGCACATCCCGATGGACCAGATCGAGCTGCAAGTGAAAAAAGAAAACGAAATGTGCCACGAAGCGCCGTTTTACACGCTGGGCCCGCTGGTCACGGACATCGCGCCCGGCTACGACCACATTACCAGCGCGATTGGCGCGGCGATGATCGGCTGGCACGGCGCATCGATGCTGTGTTATGTCACGCCGAAGGAGCATCTCGGATTGCCGAACGCCGATGACGTTCGCCAGGGCGTGATTGCGTACAAAATTGCCGCGCATGCCGCGGACGTGGCGCGGCATCGCCCGGGCGCGCGGGATCGCGATGATGCGCTCAGCTATGCGCGTTTTTTGTTTGACTGGAACAAGCAGTTCGATCTCTCGCTCGATCCCGAAACCGCGCGCGCCATGCATGACGAAACTCTTCCCGACGATTTTTACAAGGACGCGAAGTTCTGCTCGATGTGTGGCCCGAAATTCTGCTCGATGAATCAGACGCAGCTTGCCGAAGCCAACGACGGGCTCGATCAGCAGGCGCGCCAGGAGAAATTTGTAAAGCTGCTCGCGAAAGTCGCGGAATAATGTTTGAAATGGAACATTTCGTTCGCCAG
Source organism: Candidatus Acidiferrales bacterium (assembly GCA_035279805.1). Classification (GTDB taxonomy): domain Bacteria; phylum Acidobacteriota; class Terriglobia; order Acidiferrales; family UBA7541; genus DAHUXN01. Next base: position 1,469 of record DATEHB010000122.1, on the reverse strand, counting down.
GGGCGTAACTTCAGGTAGAGAGGTGCGACCATGGGCCTGCTTTTTCTGGTTCTTTTGTATTTTTTACCCGCGATTATCGGCCACAACAAGCGCGATGCCCTCGGCATCTTTCTGCTGAATTTCTTCCTAGGCTGGACGATTGTCGGCTGGGTCGCGGCGCTTTTCTGGGCATGCACGTCCAGAACATGCGCGCCTGTGTTCATGGTCGCCGGCCCGGGACGCTTCTGCCACCAGTGCGGCGCGGCAACCGTGCCGGCAGCGCGGTTTTGCTCAGGGTGCGGCCGCGTAGTTTGAAACGAAAGTCTCGGCCCGTTCCGCCGTTGTTGCCTTTGTAGCGGCCGGTCCGTCGCCCTTTACGGACCGGGCACGGTTTTGTTTTTGCCTTAACGTTTTATTGTAGGGACCGATCGGCTTTATCCGCCCGTTTCGCAGTTGCTGCCTTTGTAGCGGTAGGTCCGGCACCGTTTTGCTTTTGTGAAGGGCCAATCGGAATTATCGGCCCGGCCGTTTCGCTCGCCGCGGCCTCTTTGAGTGTCATTCCGAGGAGCCATGCCACGAGGAATCTGCTTTTGTTTTTGTCTTAACGTTTTTTTGTAGGGGCCGATCGGAACAGGATGACCATGCCGGAAATCTCACAGAACGAAAATCTTCGCGAAGAATTCAATCGCTGGGCCGAGGCAGGCAAGGGCGAAAGCATGGAGGCGGAGCATCGCCCGATCGTCGAGCCAACGCTTGTGATGATGAAAATCGAGCCGGGCGACGAAGTGCTTGACGTTGGCTGCGGCGGTGGATGGCTGGTGCGCGAAATCGCCTCGCGTGTTCCGCAGGGCCGCGTGCTCGGCATGGACGTCTCCGATGAAATGATCGGCCGGGCGCGGCGCAGCGCGGCTGGTTTGCGCAATGTTGAGTTTGAAATTGGCGGAGTCGACGCGATTCCGCGCGGCGCTAATTCATTCGACAGAGTGATTTCCGTCGAGTCGTCCTACTACTGGCCGGATCCCGCGGCCGGCATTCGCCAGATTTTTCGCGTGCTTCGTCCGGGCGGCTCCGCCTGGATCCTCATCAACTACTACCGCGACAATCCCTATTGCCATCAGTGGAGCAAGACGTTCGAGATTCCCACGCAACTCCTGTCTGGCGACGAATGGGCGCAACTGTTCCGTAATGCGGGTTTCGGAGCCGTCGCGCATCGCCGCATTGCCGATCCCAGGCCCGCGCCGGAAACTTATACCGGCCGATGGTTCCGCGACGCAGCCGAACTTGCCGCCTTCCGTCGCGAAGGGGCCCTCCTGATTTACGGCACAAAGGCCTAGGTTCGCGGTCGTAGGTGTTCATTCTATTTGATTTGCTTCCGTCGTCCGCCTATACTCCTCGCCCGTCGTGTACCCATTTGGTACCGGACAACGTCACACTAGCGGGAGCGATCGCGGATAAATGGCATTCGAACACGCGGCTAGAATTGACGAAAT
>DATEHB010000121.1:0-8993 GCA_035279805.1 Candidatus Acidiferrales bacterium | reverse complement strand
TTTGTAGGGCCCGATCAGCTATCGGGCCGTGCTGTGGCGTTTCTGGGGGACCCATCCTGAGCAACCGCCGTTAATAATGGCGCGAAGGGTGGGGTCTTGCCTTCGCTTTTTCTAGCCTCGCGTGCCGGCTTACTGCAACATGCCTCCACGCTGTCATTCTGCCTATTCTTTTCCGGGTGTCCCATCTTACGAACGTGTGCCATTCACAAAGACTTCAAAAACTCAATAATCGCCTCCTGATCCGCGCGCTTCAGTTTCTCAAATTTCTGCGTCACGTGGTCACTCTCGCCGCGATGTCTCACAATCGCGTCGAGAAATGTCAGCGAAGCGCCGTCATGCATCAATCGCGGACGCAAGCGTACTCCCCACAAAGGAGCGGTCCGAATCTTGTTTCGGCTGCTCTCGAAATCTTGCTTCGACATGTAACCGGCCATCCTCTGAAAAACTCGGCGGCCATAGTGCTCAGGTATCGCCTGCAGGATGCCGTCGCCCGTGCCCACGTCGTGCATCAAGAAATCGCTGTACGGGTGCAATGTGACAGAGCCGAGCGCGGCGGGAATCGTGAACGTCCCGCCATTGATTTTCGTTCCCGCTGGGGCGGTCACCAGTGTCGCGACGTGGCATATTGCACATCCGATCTTGTTGAAGAGCGCGAGACCCTTGATCGCTGTTGCACTGTTGGCGACCTCCGCGTCGCGCGCCGGCGCTTTCGTTGCGCGAATGAAGCGCGCAAAGTGGTCTATGTCGGCGAGGCCATCCGGACCAGGCGTGTCATTCGGCTCAGAAGCGGTATTGCAGATTTTAGTCACCTCATCGGGTTGCAGTCGATTGGTGATGCCCATCTCGTTGAGGTATGCATCGCCCGCGAACGATAACAGGCTCGCATGCTGATTTTTCCAGCCGAAGCGCCCTACGCCCATCTGTCCCGGAGCTTCCACGATCGGCACGTAGAGAACCTGGCCGCAGATTTTTCCGTGCGACGTTTTGCATTCTTGCTTCGAAAGATCGATCAGCGTTTGATCGGCGATCGCCTCCACGAAACCATCGCCCAACAGATTCACAGAAATGCGGAATGTGCGAATTGTCTCCGTCTCCGGCACGCGCTCCTGAATTTCCTTGTCTGGAAAAGCTGCGTTGGGACAAATAGCGCGATCGTTCACGAGCGATCGCCCGCTGATTACTTCGGCTCCATGAGCGATCGGAATGTCGGGAGTGTGAAAGTGCCCGTGCGGCTCCAGATGGCCCACGCGCAACTCGGCCAGCTGAGATGCCCCGCCGGAAACCGGGCTCTGATGGCACTCACGGCACGATTGCGCGTTGTACAGCGGCCCGAGCCCGTCGCTTAGCTGCTCGGTTTCATCGAATTTCGTTTGGTCGGCCTGATGCGTTGCATCATCCACCGAACCGTTGGCTTTGTTGTCGAATCCGGTGGGCGCGTCTGGAAACTGCGTGGCGCTGAAAGCGAGGGCAAAGCTCAGCGCGGCCGCTGCGATGAAAATCCTCATGGGTCTCCCTCCTCAAGCGGATTGGGAGCCGGGGTTACGCTACTGATACCACCTTCCGCGTCGGCATCAAAGTCGAAAGTACTGCATCGCTTCTGCCCGACGGGTGCCCCATTGGCAATGGCGCGAAGGGGGGTTCGCCCTTGCTTCTTGTCGTCCCGTGTGCCTCCTTCCCGCGACATGCCTCCATGCTGTCACGAGTCTCGCCCCTTGCGCTCCGAATGCACTTCGACACAAGAACCAGTTTGTGAAGTCGGATTTCATTCTTGTTCTGGCAGGCCCCGCCGTTCAGGATCCGTCGCAGAGACTCCTCAGCCTGAATGTCTTTGCGTTTCCAACCGCTCCATCGCATTTACGCGACGCACTCCTGAGTGTCGCTCGGATCCAGCATGCTACCCCGGCCTCTTTTTGCGCACCGCGCTTGCCTTCGCATAATCGCTTCTTTTACGATAGCTCCCTGAATTTCGCGCCAATCACTCGCGGCGCATAACAAAATGCTCGGCCAAATCATCTCGCATTATCGCATCATCGAAAAACTCGGCTCTGGCGGCATGGGCGACGTCTATCGCGCCGAAGACACGCGCCTCGGCCGCATGGTCGCGCTCAAATTCATTTCCGACGATCTGCGCCGCGACCCGCTGGCCCTCGAACGCTTCGAGCGCGAAGCCCGCGCCGTCTCCGCTCTGAATCATCCCGGCGTGTGCGTGCTTTACGATATCGGCGAGCACGAAGGCCATCGCTTCCTCGTCATGGAATTGCTCGACGGCCAAACCTTGCGCGAACGCATCGCCGGCTCGCCCGCCGGGGCGGGCAAGGCACTCCCCAATGACGTTCTGTTTGATCTCGCCATTCAAATTGCCGACGCGCTCGACGCGGCCCATTCGCGCGGCATCGTCCATCGCGATTTGAAGCCCGCGAATATTTTCATCACTACACGCGGCCAGGCAAAAATTCTCGACTTCGGTCTCGCCAAGCAATCCCTTGGACGTGCTGTCGGCGCGGTCGGCTCCGTCGCGAATATGGCCACTACTGAAGTCACCACAGACAACATGCTCACCACTCCCGGCTCCACGCTCGGCACTGTTTCTTACATGTCGCCCGAGCAGGCGCGCGGCATGGATCTCGACACACGGTCCGATTTATTCAGCTTCGGCGCAATTCTCTATGAGATGGCTACCGGCCAGCCCGCCTTTCCCGGCAACACGCCCGCCGTAATCTTCGACAACATTTTGAATCGCATGCCCGCCGCGCCCAGCGAACTGAATCCGAATTTGCCTCCGAAGCTTGAGGAAATCATCGGCAAGTCCCTCGAAAAAGATCGCGATCTTCGCTACCAAACCGCCGCCGAAATGCGCGGAGACCTCAAGCGCCTCAAACGAGACACCGATTCCTCTCGGGTCGTCGCGCCGCTGACCACGCCGCAGAGCGCGATTCCTTCTGCTTCCGGCGCGGCCTCTTCCGGTCAATCGAGCGCACAGTCCAGCGGCGGCTTCTCGCGCAAGTCCTCCGCGCAAATTCCAGCAGCTGCGTCTTCCGCTCAATCGGTCGAAGCGCTGCCTCCACGCAAATCGCGCTGGCGGCGCTTTGTGGCAGTTCTCCGAGAGCCCCGATGGTATTTTGTACGCGTGGCCATCGCGCTGCTCCTGTTTGCAGGCTTGGTCGCCAGGCATTACTGGGAACGCTACCATCCTGCGCAACTCGGGCCTTCGTTCGGTGAAATGACCATTTCGCGCCTAACGACTTCCGGCAACGTTGGCCCCGCCACAATTTCGCCGGACGGCAAATGGCTCGCCTACGTCCTCAACGAAAAGCAGGAAAGCCTCTGGGTACGCCAGCTCGCCACCGGCAGCACCGCGCAAGTGATTCCGGCGGGCTCAACCAACTACAACGACGGCGACCTGATGTTCTCTCGCGACGGCAATTACCTGTACTGCGTTGTGCAGCCGCAGGGGAAAGGCGTGGGCATCCTGGAAAAGGTTCCCTCGCTCGGCGGGGCCCCCGAGCAGATTCTTTCGGACATTGACAGCCCCATCAGCTTCTCGCCTGACGGCAGCCAATTCGTCTTCGTCCGCGATTCCGGCCAAGCTTCCACTTCATCGCTGATGATCGCGAATACCGACGGTTCGAACATCCATCCAATTGCCACAGTCCGTAGTCCGGAAGGTTTCAGCCATGAAGGCCCCTCTTGGTCACCTGACGGCCAGCGCATCGCCGTCGGATTTTCTCCCAACGGCTTTCTGGGATATTCGATCATTGACACGGTGAATATCGCCGATGGCAAAGCAACGCCACTCGGATCTACGAAATGGAATCAGTTGCGCCAAATCGTGTGGCTCCCCGACGGCTCCGGAATTGTCTTCGCCAGCGCCAAAGTTGGGAGTTCAGCCTTATTTAACGCTCAACTCTGGCAGCTCTCATACCCTGCTGCCCAGGAACGCAGAATCACGAACGACCTGAATTTTTACGTTGACGCCAGTATTACCGCCGACGGTACCGGCCTCGTGACCATCCAGGCGGTATTTCGCTCGAGCCTCTGGCTCATGCCCGGAAACGTTTCCAAATTGGCCAAATCGTCTCCTCGCGAGCTGACGTCCGATCCCGACCGCGCCGAAGGTTTCATGGGCGCGGCATGGTCCCCAAAAGGCGATATCATTTACGGGTATTACTCCTCCGGCCAGATCGGACTTTCCCGATTTTCTCCAGCCGACGGCAACTCGCAGGATCTCAACACCGGCTTGAGTTTCACTGCGGGACCCTCCGCCTGTGGAGCAGCTGGTTATTTCGTCTTCATAAACAGAGACGGCTTGATTCGAGCGGACGCCGATGGCGGGAACATTAAACGGCTTACTTCACGTTCGGGAGACGCATTTCCGGCGTGTTCGCCCGATGGCAAAACCGTTTTCTACAATCATGTCGAGAACGGGCAGTCTCGTCTTTGGCGCGTTGGAACTGACGGCCAAAACGCTACTCAGGTCGGCAACAAAAGTTACTCCACTCCGGCGGTTTCTCCCGACGGTAAGCGCTTGGCCGTTCTCGATTTGTTCGACTCGCCCAAATTGCAACTTCTGATTCTGGATGCCGCGACCGGCGCCGTGCAGTCCACTTATGACATTAACCAGTACCTGTCCATCTCAGAAGGGCAAACGCACATGTCGTGGACTCCTGATGGGCGGGCGGTCGCTTACATTGTCGATGATGCCGTTTCGAGCGTATCGAATCTCTGGGAGCAACCCATCGCCGCGCCGGGCAAATCAAAGCCACTCAGACAAATCACCAATTTCACTTCGATGCACATCTGGTCGTTTGCATGGTCGCAAGACGGCAAGCAACTGATCCTCGCGCGGGGCCCCAGCTCCGCCGGCGCCGTCCTCCTCTCGCATTTCCATTAGCCGGCTCGCTCCCAAAAAAGCGGTGTCATTCTGAGCGCTGCCTCTGCTCGAAGAATCTGCTGTGCCTATCACTCATCACTGGTCACTCGCCACTCGCCTCTATTCACTCGCCCCGGCCATACACCAGCGCGAAAGCCCCTGCGGCCGCCGCTCCTCCGAGAAAATTAGCCACCAGGTAAATCCAAATGCTAGACCACCCGACAAGCCCCATGGTCGTGATGCCGAGCGCCACCGCCGGATTAAACGCGCCGCCGGAAATATTCCCGACAGCATACGCGCCCGCCATCACCGTCATGCCAATCGCCAAGCCGTAAAATGAATTCCCCTCCGTTCCTTTCGCCGTCGCCGTATTCAACACCACGAATACCAGCGCAAACGTGAAAAGAAATTCGGCGATCAGGGACGGCGCCGTGGACAACACCATCGGCAAGACCGTCGCGCCGGCTTTCAAGTGATCCCTGACGACAAACGCCGCGAGCACGGCGCCGATGAACTGAGCAATCATGTACGGCGCAACGTGCCTCGTCGCGCATTTTCCGCGTATCCACACGCCCAGCGTCACCGCGGGATTGTAGTGACCGCCGGAAATGTGTCCGCCCGCATAGACCATCACCATCAACGCCGCGCCAATCGCCAGCGGCGCCATCGCGCCCGCACCGTTCCCGATCACCGTGCATCCCACCGTCAGCACCAGGAAGAAAGTCCCGATCAGCTCTACGATGTACTTTTTCATTCACTCTCCTCATAGGTCCTTCGGTCTTTCGAAAGGCCGTGCGATGCTACCACACGATGCTCGTTGTTCTCCTTTCGCTTCATGCTGGAATCCGCGACTTGCCATGCGTGCCACAAAATCCTCGCCGAAATTTACATCCGTCCATTACTTCGCCAGCAGCGTCGATCGTTTCATCGCTGACGTTGACGGAGGCGTCGAGTGCCCCACTCCTATCAAGGCGTCGTTTACGGCTACGGCAAATTCCACGACATCTCGATCTCGCTGGGATTGACCGAACTGGTTTGTTCCCTCACAGGCAACCTTCCTGGAAAGATTTCATTCGAACGATGTAAACTTGGGGAAAGTGTCCCGCGAGCGCGTGATGCTGAAAGCAATCGTGCATGGCAGCAGGCCGCTCAGATTCGCCATGACGTTGGCGTGTGTTCTTGCAGCTTACGCTTTCCTGTCGCAGAGCCTGTTCGCAAAATTCCCGACGATGCCGCAGCATTTGCGCAAATCCGCGCACGTCGCAGAAAATCGCATTTCTGCCGCAAGTCCCGCAGCTATCCCCACTGTGAGTTTCACGATAGTGTACCGCTGCGCTGACAGCGACCTTTGCGATTCGCCCCAGGATCAAGTCTTCGAGCTCGCCCGTCAGAGCGACTTGCAATCGAGTGACCCGGACGTTGTTCGCGCCGCACGAGCCTATGGCAAGGGCGTTACAGTCGAGTTCGGCGACCCGGGACCCGGCATGCAAAGCGCCACGAGCCACGCGGTTCGCGGCGATCCCACAGCTCCGAACGGGCTCCGTGCCATCGAAAGAGTCATCCTGCGGCCCGATATCCCCGCAGCTGAATTAGCCGCCGCCATCGGCCACGAAGGGAGTCACGTTGCCGACGCTCAGGACTTCGTAAACGCAATCACTCCCGCCGGCGAAATCGACCAGTCGAAGAACTTAAGCGCCTATCGCACTGAACTGCGCGCCTATATGGTCACCGGCTCCATACTGACTTCCGCCAGAGTGCATGCGGGCTTCGGTGAATGCGCGAAAAACTCTCCATGCCATCTCGGTTTTGGAATAGCTCGCCCACAGGCAATCCAAACCATCAATGAACTGCTCGCAAATCCGGCCAATCATTGCGGTGCACCGCCTAACTACGGCGTAACACCGGGCAACCCCGGCCCTGCGTTGTACGAACGCCTCACGCTTCCCTATTTAACACCGTCGGAAATCGCACTGAGTGCCGGTCACCACTAGCCACGTGCTTCTCACATTTTAATCAGTTCGCGCAATCTTCGGGTCTGCGCGCGGCTCACCGGAACTTCGCTCGCCCGCTTGTCATCCATTTTCAGCATGTAACTCGACTTGAACCACGGCACCACTTCCTTGATGTGATCAATATTGATCAAATACGACCGGTGCGCGCGCCAAAACCGATCCGAGTCGAGTGACGCTTGCAATTCTTCAATTGTCCGATAATTCGACACGCCTTCCGAGTCCTTCGTGAAAATCGTTATCGTTCCATCCTGAATCGACGCGTACACCATCTCATCCGCGTCCACCAGAAACATCCTCTGCTGCGACTTCAGCAGCAGCTTCACCGGCTGGCCCGGTTGCGCCGTCTTCGGCGCGCCAAGCTGGCCAATGAGACTTTCCAATCGCTCCACGGGAGACGAATTCGCCTCCACCATTTTCTTCGCGCGCTGGATCGCCTTCGACAGACGACCCTTATCGAACGGCTTCAGCACGTAATCGACCGCGTTCACTTCGAACGCCTGCACCGCGTATTCGTCGAACGCCGTCGCAAAAACAATCTGCGGAACCTTGATTTTTTTCTCGACGAGCTTCTTGATCACGCCGAAGCCGTCCAGCCCCGGCATTTGCACATCCAGAAAAACCAAATCCGGATTGTGCTCCTTCACCAAATTCACCGCGTCGATCCCGTTCTTGCCCTGCGCGACAATGTTCACCTCTGGAAAAGCCTTCAGCAGATACGCAAGCTCCTCCCGCGCCGGCCGTTCGTCGTCAATAATCACCGCGTTGATCGCCATAAATCCTGCTCGTCGCTGAATTTAGATCGCGTCAGGACACGGCCTGCCTGCCCGTCGCAGGCAGACTTTAGCCGTGCCCCAAGGCCTCAAAAGTCCAGGGCTTCGGCCCCTGAGGTGCATCGCAGCACTACCGTGCATCTCGTCACAAGTTTATGCAGTTCGCCCAGCAGTATACGCAATCGCCTTCGCCCGCGCCAAGGGGACGACTGTCATTCCGAGGAGTCCCGATGCATCGGGACGACGAGGAATCTGCTTCTCGCCTTGCGTGCTTTCGAGTTTCGGCGTGTACCCCATCCTTCGCGGTTTGTGCGGAGGGCGGGATTTTCGATTTCCTGCTCAGAGGAAGGAATGGTCGAATTTCTTCGTCCTTCGTCCTCTTTCGACTCTCAACTATCGACTGTCAACTGTTACTATGTCTTCGCATGCCTGCGCGCGCGAAAATTATCTCCGCCAAAACTCTCTTCCACGGACGCGTCTTCGACGTGCGCCGCGATACGGTTATCGAGCCTGGAGGCGTCCGCACGACACGCGACGTCGTCGTGCACAACGGTTCCGTCGTCGTTCTGCCCGTTCTCGGTGACGGCCGGCTGCTTCTCATCCGCCAGTATCGCCATTCCGTCGGCGGCTACTTGTGGGAACTTGTCGCGGGACGCATCGAGCCGGGCGAAAAGCCACTGCCCGGCGCGAAACGCGAACTCCTCGAAGAAACCGGCTACACAGCGCGCCGCTGGCAAAAAATCCTCGACGTTTTCCCCACTCCCGGTTTCGTCAGCGAGCGCATGCTCGTTTACTTGGCGCGCGATCTTCGCCTCGGTGCCGCGCATCCCGAAGCCGACGAACGCATCACCATGCGCGCCCTCCCTCCCCGCAAAATCGAAAGTTGGATTCGCACAGGCAAGTTGCGCGACGCCAAATCCATCGCCGCCATCCTCTACTATCTCCGCTTCCGCTGATTCGTGGCCGCTTCGCTTTTGACCCAGGTCCCGTCCCGACGATTTTACCGGAACTAACCTGAGGTCTTTAACGGTTGCTACCATTTCGTTGTTATTCCGAGCCTGCCTGCCGCTCGCCCGCCTCGGCGGGCAGGCAGGGAATCCGCGTCTGGCTTATCTTCTTGCGTCTTTTGAGCTTTCGCTGACCACTGATCACTGACCACTGATAAACTGCGACTATGCGCGGAGCCGTGAAATGGTTCAACAACGCCAAGGGCTTCGGCTTCATCGGCCGCGAAGACGGTCCCGACGTCTTCGTCCATTACTCAAGCATCGTCGGTGACAAATTCAAGACTCTGCGCGAAGGCGACCAAGTCGACTTCGAAATCGTCACAGGCCCCAAAGG
>DATEHB010000120.1:0-10653 GCA_035279805.1 Candidatus Acidiferrales bacterium | reverse complement strand
CATCGTAAGTGTACGTTGCGCTCGCCCCTCCGCTCACGGTCACGAGGCGATTCTCTGCGTCATAGCCGTAGGTATTGAGCGTTCCCGGCTCAAACGTCATATTTCCACTGCCGTCGTAGGAATATCCCGAGGGCTGGTTGTGGCCGTTGAAGGTCAAAGAGCTCGATGGCCCCGATCCCGCCGTCACGGACTGGGAAAGCCGATTGCTCCACTGATCGTAGCTTTCTGACAAGCCCCACTTCGGATAATTCGTCGAGCCGTTCGTCGTCGTCGAGATTAATCGGTTGACTCCATCATAAACGTAATTTGCGGTCCTTCCTGAATCCACATTGTCTGTGATGCACTGAATGGGCCCATCGTTATTCCAGGTTCCAGTGGGGCAATTCGTCGAGTCATGCTGGTACCAATAATTCAGGCTGAATAGATTGCTTCCGCTCTTTGCATAACTCAGACTGCTCAATTGCGCGGTCTTCGGGAAATAATTGTAGGCCCCCACAATTCCATTGCCGAACGTAACTCCCGTAACGTGCCCGGCCGAATCATAACTGTAACCCGAGGCATAAGAGTTGCTCGCTGTGCACGAGCCGGAAGAGGGTGCGACATCGCAGAGCCGCCCAATCTGGTCATAAGAATAGCCCACAACCCGACCGGAAGGGTAAGTGACCTGAGTAAGCTCGCCGCCAGCATTGTATTGGTAGCCGATGGTGTACGCTGTCGAGCCGACTACTTTCTGGAGCTGAAGAATGTTCCCGTCGGCATCGTAGGTATACGCTTCTGAACCGGAAGGATCGACTACCTGCGTTAATCGGCCCAAGGCAAAAGCCGAAGCGCCGCCCTGGTCATAGGAATATGTCACGCTGCCTTGACTATTGGAGTAGCTCTTCGATTTAATTCGGTTCAACGCATCGTACGTGTATGTCGTGGCGATTCCGCGCGCATCCGTTTTCGAGCACAAGTCGCTGGAATCGCCGCTGCAACCGGTATAATTGAGAGAAATTGTCCCGGCCTCCGGCGTGGATTCCGAGGTTTTGCGACCGAGACCGTCGTAGGTAAACGATCGCGCTTCTGCCCCTTGTACTACTCCCGTGAGGTTATTGGCTGCGTCGTACGTGTACAAAGTGACCTGGGGCACAGAAAGTGATCCAAAGGTCAGATCGTTTGTCAGCGAACCTCCAGAAGTTGCAGCTGTGAACGATGGCCCGCCAAAATACTTCGTTTGCCCGGTAGAGGATGTTGCGGAAAGGCTGTAGTTCGTTCCACCGCCCGTGGCTTTGGAAATGAGCGACACCACACCGCCATTCGCCGATGCCGTTACCGGCGAGCTTTGGGCTGAGTTAAACGCGCTGGCCAATGCTGAAGCAATTGATGAAAGCGTACTTGCCTCGCCGTAGCTTGCGGATTCTGTGAAGCCATTGATCGTGATCGAAACTGTCCCGCTGTCGTATACCGTTATAGTTTCCCAGTTTGCGCAATCGCCCCCCGCCAACCAGTGCAAGCATTTTTCATAAGAGTAAGATTGTTCTGTGCCATTGATTGTTACCGACCCGACGCTTGCTCCATTTCCGGGACTCGGCTCATCCACTTCGATGATTCTTCCGAAGCCATCGATCCATTCCTGCTTTTCTTTGCCCTCTTCATCTATCATGAGCAAGGGATAACCAACGCCATAGGTACTGGTTGACCCCTGTTGAGACGTAAGTCCTCCGGCTTGCCCAACAAGCGCTCCATAAATGACTTTGCCATACGAGTTATCTGGATGGACTATTTGAATTCGTCTATCGAGGCCATCGTAGCTATAGTTCTCGAAGACGTAATTCGGGTCTGATGTAGTCGTATAGGGATGGCTCTCGCTCAAAATGCGGCTATTGGCGCCGTAAGTTGTTGCTGAATTGATGGCCCCGCCCGGAGCATTTTCCAGAGCTTGCTGCGTTTGGCGGCCAAAAGAATCAAGGAAAACTTGCGCATGCTGGCAACTTGTACAGCCGAAGGAAGGGCTTGCGTCGCCTACCGCACTGTAAGCATCGACTTCGGTTGAGGACGGGTAAGCCTGCAAACTCCAGCCAATTGGCTGTACAGTTTCTGTCTGACGGTCGAACGGGTCCATGAAATGATCGTAAGTCGTCGCGCCGTTCTGATCTGTCGAAAGAGCCTGGGCTCCGCTGCCGTAATAGTAGCCAACATGTGCCGTTCCAATTATTGGTTCCGTAATCGTCGTAACGTACGCATTCGTTGGCTTTGTTGGGGAATATGTTCCCGGCGGATTTGATCCATTATCACTATAGAAATTATCACTATAGCCATAGCCGGTGACGTGGCCTGCGGGATCAATTTCCTCGGTGACCTGCCCGGTCGTGTCATAGCAATACGTCGTGGTCAGATATGTAGACCCGCTGACCCACCGCTGAATCTGCGTCGGATTGCCACGCGCGGTGTAACCCGAACCGAAGTTTGTGTCGTCGTGGTTGCTGACACCGTTCACTGAGGCAAGACCGCCACCGGGGCACGAACCGGAGTACGAATCATATGTATAGAGAGTGCCAGCGACAGTGGCGCCGTTACTGTTGGCAACCGCCACACTCAATGGCCGGTTGATGTCATTCGTGCCCGTGGAAAGATATGTTGTATACGTCGCCCGGTCAGGGTTTGACGGGAAACTTGGCGAGGTACCCGGATAGTAACCCCATTCCGAGATTTTTATGATGTTCCCTGTTTGCGGGCTGTCGTAAGTGTATTGCGTCTGCTTCGTGACGTTCCCGCCCGGGGTTGGCATAGTTGTTTGCGTCGTCAGCAAGCGGATATAGGAGGCTCCGTGACACCCAGAAAACGGGCAGGAATTTGAAGTATCATAGATATTGGTGACTGTGGATAGAAGTGCGCCTGAACTGTCGTAAGATTGGACTTGAACGGGCCAAGCTCCGTTGTTCAGGGTGAACGTATAAACCGTTGAGTCGCCGCTTGGCTTCGTGACTGTGACCTTTTGCTGGCATCCTACTTGCGTGGAGCTGCACGTCGAAACGACTTGGGGAAAGTACGACCACGTTCCGCCCGCGCCGGTTCGAGAACTGAGCCATTCCATTTTATTGCTATAAGAATCGCTGAAGGTCGTATAACCGTAGGAGACAGTCCCGCCTGTGGGCAAAGTCATGCTCGTCAGCAGGCCGTAGTAGCCGTGTTGTCCCGCCGGAGAACCGCATGCAGGGTTGTTACCGCTCGAATCGCAATCGTATTTGAAGCTGTAGCTTGTTCCATCCGGCAGACCGATGCTCTCGACTACAATCAGCGACCCAGCAAACTCGCCGACGCCGGACTGCCCGAATTCCGTCTGTACTGGAATCGTCGTCGTCGTGATCGTGTAGGTCGAAACGCCACCCTGCGAGTTCGGAAGCTGGCAAGTCTTCGTTCCAGTTCCTCCAGAGCCACAAGTGCTTCCCACTCCTCCATTCGGCATGGTTCGACCGAGCGTGTCAATTGTTTGATTAGCTCCAATGGAAACGAAATTTCCGTTTGTGTCTTCGTAGGTCTGACCTCCTGAGATGACGAGAGTCCCGTCGGGTGCGTAGACCTTCGACTGACACCAATTTACCTGGTAGCCTGAAGAATCCGATGCATACGCGGGTGCAACATTGGGACAAATATTGTTCTGCAGCGGAAAATAGTGGCTCGTGCCCCACTGATCCTGGTACACAGCCTCTGGACATGCACCATTCTGCCCGCAGTTGATCCCAGCGAGCTCAGCTGTGAGCCCGGTCGAGAGCCTCCAGACCGCAGTGGTCTGATAAGGAGACCACCATGAGCAACTGAACGATCCGCAAGCGATTGTCCAAACGGCGCTACTGTCATACACGTACTTGACATTCAGCGGTTGCTTACTGCCTCTCTGAGGGTAGGACCCAAACGGCATTTCCAAATGCAAGTTGCCGTTGGCTGAATCTGTAAAGCCCAGCTCGACCGGCTCGGGAGCAACGAATGCGGGCATACCACTTGCTGTCCCGTAACTCTGCGCTTGCGCTACACCACTGCCAGCCATTAGAAAACATAGTGCTCCAAACAAGAAGCTAAACTTTCTAAGAGTATTGGGAAACTTGCTCGATGGAATCGATCTCCGCCGCAACGTTCCTTCGCTGTCCATTTCATCTCCTCACAGCCTGAAGAAGCACGTCACTCGAAATCAGAGTCCGTCAAACCGCCACTGAAAGTGACTTGGTTTAGTTGAATCGCTGCTGTCTTTTGACCGGCAACGAACTCAGTGATCGAAAAGGGAACCAGCACACCGTTTGTCGCTTTATACCCGGAGAATTGAATTTCATGGGAACCCTCTCCCGGGCCGCCATCCTTCCGATAGGCCATATCTTGAACGCTTTGAACGAGTAGTGAATTAGGGTCGATGAAGAAATGCGCTTTCGTTGCATTGCCGACTGTATTCAGGGGATCAGCGGTCTGTGAGAGCATCTTCTGCACAACAATGTCGTACACCTGAGCACCATCATGTGTGACAAGGCCGCCATAGGAAACGCTAATGGATGCGTCTTGCAGGACGGAGAGGAGGTACGGCAAAGGGAATGTTATGCCCGCAGGCTTGACCGCGTTCTGAGAAGGCAGCGGCGCTATGCTTCCGTCTGGGTCCTTTTGAAAGGCCGCACCCTTGCTGACAATCCAAGAATGCACGCCATCTGGGAGCGTAGCATCCACGCGAAATTGAGTCAGGCCGCGACCGCGAACCGTGACCGAGCCCGTGATATCCTGGCCAGCGTAGAAATAGGTGACGTTCCCGGTTCCCGTAAAGTCCTGTATTGCCAAGATTGCTTGCGCCCCGCCGGCGGCAGCTAGACAACGACCTAGCACGCTTAGTGCATGCGGGTCACGCGCGGTCGGTATAGGGGTTAAAGGCTGTTGAGCTTGAATGGCAGCTGCAAAGGACAAGAGACTGAAAGCCAAAAGCGAGCCCAGCCGCATGATACGCATTGGGTCTCCTTTGTATAAAATTGGGACAGCTTGTATAACTTAGCGGCAAATCTGTCAAGAGAAATGTTTACTTAGTACTTAAGTACTGCCAGCGATTCTGCTGAGCATAGTGCGTCTTATCTGCCGATGCTTTGATTTGCCGCCTGAGTGTGTTCTTGGCCCTGGCTTTGTGAAAAAGGCTGCGTAATGCCGCGCGATGGAGCGGATTCACGGGCTGGCTTCATTGCGAAACGGCGTGAAACGTCACGCGAGAGATGGTCTGCGAGATGTGTTTTGTCATTGGTGTATATTTGCGCGTCGTAGCGGCCACGCGACACCGCGACGTAAGCCAATCGCCGGTTGATGAGTTTCTCTCCGGCTTGGCTTGTATCCACGTGGATGAGAACGCGGTCTGCGGTTTGGCCTTGGCCACTGTGGCTGGTAACGGCGTAGCCGTGGTCAATATGCCGATTCTCCTGAATGTTGAAGGTGACGGTACGGCCTGAGTCCAAGCGGACTTTCAGATTGCCGTGTGCGTCGATCTTCTCGATTATGCCCAATTCGCGATTGGCAATGCGATGCTGGTGGTTTGGCACGGTGAATTGCACGCGATCTCCTGTGGCGAAGCGGCGTTCTGCTTCTCGGTAAAGCGTCACGCCCTGCAATCGGCGTGGATCGTAGGCAACTTGCTTGCCTCTCTCGCGCTCTACGGTGACGAGGTTCTCTTTTTGGTTGACATAAAGAACTTGAGCGTATTCTCCTGTTACAATTCCGTGCGTTTTGCTTCCTCGCGTGTACCGCACGATGTTGTTCGACTCGTATTGTGCTGCCCACTGCCGGTCGGCTCCGGTGATCTCTTGGCGTGGCACAAGCACTCGCACGCGATGCTCCATGTGGTCTACCTGGCCTTTCTGTTGTAATTCCGTGCGAATCATTTCGTTGAGTTCGGTGCGCGAGCGATTGTCCGGCGAGATGACCAGTGTTCCTTCGGGCTGCTTTGCGTATTCTCGTGCAATCTCCCGTAGCCGCTCGTCTCGATCTGCAATTTCATGTACTCGATTTTGCGTTTCGAGCTTGTCTATCGCTTCCCGAATTTCGCCGCGCGAGAGGTGCTCCACAACATCCTTTAGCGCCGGGTCTTTCTGCCGGATGATTTCATCAAGCCGTGCGACCTGAATCCCCGCTTCTTGTAGCTGCTGATACGGCGCTCCGGCTTCGACTGCCTGATGTTGGCGCGTATCGCCAACCAGGAGCACGCGGTCGTGGTCTTTGAGGCGATGAAAGAATTCGTTCATCTGTCTTGTGCTGGCGAGACTCGATTCATCGAGAACGTAGAGGTGCTTCTGTCCATCCTCATTTCGGTCTCTCTGAACAAGATGTCGCTGCAAAGTGCTCGATTCGATTCCTGCTTCAGCGAGTTTCTGTGCTGCGCGTGAGGTGGGCGCAAGACCCTCCACTCTGTAACCCTCTCGTTCGGTGGCTTCGCATATAGCTGCAAGGGAGGTGGTTTTGCCCGCACCGGCAACACCTTCGAGTGCGGTCACCTGATCGCGGCTGCTTAGGATTTGCTCAACCGCTCGGCGTTGGCTCTCGCTGAAATGTGGATGATTCTTGTCGATTGCTTCGCGAGTTTCAAGGCTGGCGAGCGGCGCATTATTGTTCTGTCCATCGCGCATCATCTGGATCGTGTCGCGCTCCATATCTATCATCTGTTGTGTGGTGAATACCCGGCCTGGCGCTCCGGGTCTGCTCTCAATCTCAATGAATTCTCCAGTCTGGATGTGCTTGTCGAATTCGGCTCGAATCTGAGAAAGTCCAGCATCTCCCATAGACCGCCGCAACGCGTCGCGGAGCAAACTGCGCTCTTCAACCACGGCCTCGCGCTCGAAATTCCTGTCTCTTGAGAACGTCAGCGCAGAGTGCGTCCTCTTGGAAGCATCCAGACTGATTCGGTCTGCTTGTCCTCGTGCTGCTTCAACGATTCTCTCCGGCTGATTTCCGAACGCTTGGGCCATTTCCTTGTGGCGGGCGAGCATTTGTTCGCGAGAAGAGTCGAGTTTCGGTTCGCGCGTTTTGTGGGCGGCGATCTGCGCCGCGTCGGCTCCGCGAAGATTCTCCTTCGCCAGATGCTCCTCGATTTGCTGGCGGCGCGGACTCGACTCTGCGAGATACTCCTCAGAATAGCCTTTGATTTCCGGTTGGCCGCTCTTGCCGCGCTCGATTTCGTAGCCAAAGATTTTGAGCCGCGCAGCCAGTTCCGAGCGGTAAACAGCCGTCGCGTATTGCTGTGTTTTGTAGAGTTCGCGCGGCTGTAAGGCGTAGACTTCTCCGTTTTCTGTTTGCGTGAGGTTGAAGAAAACCACATGCGTATGCAGTTGTGGCGCGGCGTAGCCGTCCACGGGACGTGCACTGTCATGCTCGAATCTCGCCGCGATCCACTTTCCCGTTGTCTCTGCGGGCAGATTCCCGCCGATGCGGGCCTCAACGTATCGTTCGAGTTCATCAAGCGCAACGGACACGCTTTCCTGATGCGCCTGTCGTACGCGTTCGTCTCCGCCCACAAGCGCGGTAAGCGATACGCTCTTGGGTGCCGAGAAAGTCGCATCCCATCCCGCGCGATGCTCCATCGTTTTAATTTTCTTGCCGTGCTCGTCGAGGTATTCTCTGGCTGCTCGGTGTTGCACGAGCTGCTCGCCAGTGAGCGGGTGCTGACCTTCGCTCAACCTCTGGAACTGCTCAGCGCCGACTTCTCCTTCGAGGCCCCACTCCTCAGCTAATTTCCCGTGCCATTCCCCGCGAATCTGGTCACCTTGCGTGTAGTAGTTCTCGCGGGCATTCGAGAATTCTGCGCTGTGGTACGCCTGCGCCTGGCTGGCACTTAGAGGATTCGAGATGGTCAGCATGGTTGTCCTATTCGAAGAAATGCTCCTGCGTCGGAAAAGTTCGGCTCACGCGCTGGTTGTGAGTCTCTTGTAATTCATGTTCTGTGATTTTCTCCTCATGGGCTTTGGTTTCGATAATCGCTCGTGGCTTCGGTGGCATTTCAGCGTGTTTTTTGATTGGCCGTTCGATGTACTTCGGCTCTTTGACGGGGCGCTCGATAAACGGGAATCGCATCCGTACAACGAGATTCCCTTTCTTGAGGTAGCCATGCAGGTCGGCAAGCCCGCTGATTTCGGAAGCCATAACGAGCGGCTCAACGCGCCTTTCCAGACTGTAACTTTTTGGGTTCCGCTGCCGTCCCATGCGTCCGCTCGAACGGCTCTCGGCTAGCCGCTCGATTTCGATCTCGCCGATGGTCTTTGAAATCCACTCCGCCGCGCGCGGCTCGCTCGTGCGCAGAAAGATTTTCGTGGCGGGCTGCGAAAGCATGGCTTCCGCTTCATGCCCGTAGCGCCTTTCAAGCTGGCTGCGGCCTTGAAAGCCCAGCACAACCGGATTATTCGATTTGCGGTTCTCGGTGATGGCCGTATGCAGTTGCGGCAACCGTTGCAAACTCGCGAGTTCATCCAGCACAAACCACACTTTGCGCTCATTCATTTGTGTTTGGTTCATTAGTCGCAGTACCAGCGTGTCGAGCCAAAGACTGGTTAAAGGAATGAGCCGTTTGCGTGTTTCCGGTGTGCTCGTCAGAAACAACCATCCTTTTCTTTGCTTTACCCATGCCGCCGCGCTCCAGCGCGTGGTGGTCTCGTGTTCGGAGGGAAGCAGTTTCAGCGTGTCGGCAATCATGTTGAGCGAGGCGAGCACGCCGCTGCGCTGCGCCGGTGCTTGCCGGTCAATCATGGCTGCGTATTCTGTTCCCTTCACGCGCTTATCGATTTCTTCTTCATGGCACATCCAATAGGCCAACTCATGAGGCGAAGGGCGGAAGGTGAGCAAGTGCGCGAAGATTTTTCGCGGGCCTTCAACAAAGAACGGATTCTCGTTGTGCCGGTCAGGGAATAACGATGCGGCGAGCGTCAGTGCCTCGGCATCGTGCAGCAACTCATCGCCGGGACTCCAATAGGGCATTCGTGCATCGAGAGGATTGAGGATGGCATCGCCGCGTTCAGGTGAGTAGAACTCTGGCGTGTAATCGAGCGCCGGATCGTAAATGATGGCCGTCTCGCCGCACTCTTCAATCTGCATGAGAATATTGCGAATCAGCGTGCTCTTGCCGGTGCCGGTATCACCCATGATAAGGATGTGGCTAGGCTCACTCGCACGAGCAAGCCTCAGGATTGGCTTTTGGCCCAGTATTTTCGGGCTGAAAGTTTGTACCTGCGGAAAGCGAATGCCATCGGAGTGATTCCTCCGATTGAATCGCCGCACGGAGACAAGCTCAGGGCCTTTGAGTCTGCGGCCTACTTTCCGTGCGCGAGTGCGCGCTGCGTCCTTCGGAATGGCAACGAGCAAGAACAGAATGAACACTCCCATGCTGCCCAATAACGCCGGTTTCATGAAGTCGAAGAAGCTCTGGTCGCGATAAATCCAATGGCCCAAGAACGCATGGAGCTTTCCGTTGTCGTATAGGCCGTGCTCGAAGACAAGCCGCCGATCGCCCGCTCGCAAGCCCGCTTCATTCAGTGCAAAGCCTGATCCGCCTGATGCTGCGGCTGTCGGTATCACTTCCTCATCGAGGGCCAATCGAGAACCTCGGCGGTCTTCGACATCGAGCAACACATAACGGCCAGTTTTGAAGCCGATTTCCGCGCGTATTCCACTGCGGATGTACGTCGTCAAATAGAAACGCTGCAATGGAGTGAGAGCATGCGCATAACGGTAAACTGAAATCGCAACTACAGAGGCAAGTGCCAAGAGCACTGTAACCATTGTCCAAGCGGGCTTGGGATTGGGCCACACGCCTGCGTAATGATTTCGGCCCCATTCCTGAGTCATTCCGCACCCCTGTTTGCATTTGCTGCGAGCCGCTCCTGCGCTTTGCGGGATTTGCTCTCGTCCGCATGAGCAATGAGCCGCTGCATTTCGTCTGTGGTGAGAGGTTCGTTCTGAGCGAGTTTGTAGAAGGCGTTGAGAATGATGGTTCGTAATGCAATCACTTCCGCAAGCACGATCTGCTCGCAACCGTTCGGCTTCGTTGCTTTGAGTAACACATCCCGCGTCCATTCGCTGATGGTTTGCTCACCTGCGAGCTTCTCGATCTGCGCGTATTCCTCGTCGGACACTTTGGTGCTGATGGATTTCGTGCGAAATGAGGGCATGAGGTTTTCTCCTCGAAGAATCAACAGGTTCCCCTATAGAAACCGGAAGTTTCTGCATGGCGCTCTACAGAAACCCAAATCCGGTTAGTCCTCTGTTTCAAAGAAGTTCCCGTATAGCAACCTCAGTTGCTATACGGCACCCAATTTGGGGTGGCGTGTCCACAAAACTCCCGCTGCGAAGCAGCACATCTTCATAGTTCCCCGTATTCCAGCGCCAATTCGTCCCAGGCCATGCGCACTTCGGGCATCTCCCATGCGCGGCGAAACAGCATTTGCACTGCCTTCCATTCCTTCTCGGAAAAGCCGAAGGTAATGCCGTTCGCGTGCGCCCGAAACCAGACATCTTCCTTCGCCTTGCTGTCCTCAGAGGCCGCGACGTAGCCGAAGAAGTGCTCGCCATTCCAGCGGCGGGTTTCATCGCCCAATGCACCGAGCATGGCGCGAAACTCCGTAATGCGTGGATAACCGCTGATGGGATACTGCGGCCCGTGCGGACAGGGAAAGCTCA
>DATEHB010000119.1:0-5440 GCA_035279805.1 Candidatus Acidiferrales bacterium | reverse complement strand
GATTTTTCGCGAGGCTTGCGCTGGCAGCCGTGCGCGCCTATCAGGTTTTCGTTGGGCCATTTTTCGGCGGGGCCTGCAAGTTTCATCCCTCCTGTTCGCGATACACCTACGAAGCAATCCAGCGATTTGGAGCGCGGCGCGGCGTGTGGCTGGGGCTGAAGCGATTTGTGCGATGCCGGCCGTTTTCCGCCGGCGGATATGATCCGGTTCCGGAGGTGCGGCGGGCGACGAGCCAGCGCGAGCGAGCGGAGGCGGCGAATTGAAGCTAAGCGACGAGCAACGCGCCGGCTTAGCGCTGCTGCTGATGGTCGTTGTGCTGATGCTATGGTCAAGATTTTATAAGCCGCCTGTTCCTCCGAAGCCGCCCGAAACAAATCCACCTGCCGCGAACGTTCAGCAACCATCGAGCGTAGGACCTGGGACGGCGAACACGCAGACTCATGCTGTGCAGCCTGGCGTTCCGGAAAATGCCGCAGTTCCCGCGACTGTTCCCGTGAAAGAGGCAAAGAACGAGGAAACGGTCGTGGTCGAGAGCCCGCTCTATCGTGTGGAACTGTCGAACCGCGGCGGCGTGGTGCGAAGCTGGAAGCTCAACAAATATACGAACAACGAAAATCCTCCGAAGCCGCTCGACCTGGTGAATGCCGCGGCAGGAGGGCAACTGAAGGCGTGGCCGCTTTCGATCCGGCTGGATGATCCCAAGCTGGACGCGGAGGCAAATTCCGCGCTGTACGCGGTGACATCTTCCGGCTCGATCCTGCAGGCCCCCGCGGAGGTGGATTTTGAATGGAGCGACGGGCGGCTGCAAGTTTCAAAGCAACTGAAATTCGGCAAAGGGTATGAAATTGAATTGAACGTCTCGGCGACGCTCGATGGCAAGCCGTTGCCGGCGGGAGTGGCTTGGCGCGGCGGATTCGGCGACCAGTCGGTATCGAGCGCGGCGTCGCTTGTGGAAGTTTTCTACAGCGAAAACGGCAAGATTGAATATTTCAATTACAAAAAGCTCGGTGTGAAGGATCACCAGGACCAGCCGGCGCAAGTGAATGGATTCATGGAGGCGGCGGGAATCGAAGACACGTTTTTCACGGCTGCGTTTCTGCCCAATCAGCCGGGGATGGCTTTGTGGGATTGGACGCAACAGCAGAGCGTGACGGACGCGGGGAAGACGACGCAGCAACCTGTGGCGGAGATGGCGGCGGGGCCGCAAACGCCGGGTTCGTGGAGCACACGGCTGTACGTTGGCCCGAAGGATCTGACGGAGCTCAAGAGGTTGCAGCCGTCGCTGACGGGCCTGGTGCAATTCGGATACATGAGCATTGTGGCAAAGCCGTTGCTGGTGGTGCTGAAGTGGCTTCACAAATACGTTCCGAATTACGGGTGGGATATTGTTCTGCTGACGCTGGTGATCAACATGGCGCTCTTTCCGCTGAAGGTGAAGAGCTGGCATTCCATGAAGAAGATGCAGAAGGTGATGCCGCGCGTCAAGGCGATCCAAGAGAAATACAAGAAGTATTCGATGCGCGATCCGCGGCGCAAGGGAATGCAGGAAGAGATGTCCGCGATTTACAAAGAGGAAGGGGCGAATCCCGTTGGCGGATGCCTGCCGCAACTGATTCAGTTTCCGATCTGGTGGGCGCTGTACCGAATGCTCGAATATTCGATCGAACTGCGCCACGCGCCGTGGATTGGATGGATCCACGATTTGTCCGCGCGCGATCCCTATTATATTCTGCCGATTCTGATGACCGTGGCGATGTATTACATGACGAAAATGACGCCGCAGACGGTGACGGATCCGGCGCAGCAGAAAATGATGACGCTGATGCCGCTCGCATTTGGGATTTTCCTGTTTATGTACTCGAGCGGGCTGGTTCTCTATATTTTTACGAGCAGCGTGGTGGGAATTTTGCAGCAATTGTATTTGAACCGCAGCGATCCTCTTCCTACGAATAGCCCGTTCAAAAATAAACCCCTGAAAGCCTGAGCAGCGCAAACGCGCACTGGGATTGCGTCCCAGCATGTGGACGGCGCTCTTATTCGTCAAGGCAAATCGCATAGATAGCCGAGTTTGCCGACGTTGAAACAGCGCGTGCGGCCGAGTTCGTCTGATTTTCCGGCGCATTCGTGAATGTGGCCGCAAAAGAGCATCTCGGGCTGTTCGCGCTGCACCCATTCGAGCAGCGCGTGACTTCCTGCATGCTTGCCCGGCGCGACTTCGTCGAGCCTGGTGCCGTACGGCGGGAAATGCACGACAAGATAGAGCGGCGCGAGGCCATTGAAGGCAACGAGGGCTTCGGCAATTTGCTCCTCCGTGTATTCACCGGGCGTGTTGAATGGCGTGGGATTGCTATAGCCGAGGCCGGCCCAGTGCGTTGAGCCGAGCTGCCGAACCTGGCGATGAAAATCGGTGAGGCCGAAGCGCGCGCAGAGTTCGCGAGTGCCTGCGGCGGTTTCATGATTGCCGGGAAGGACCCAGACGCGCTCGCCGCGCATTTGGAGGATCGTCCCGCAACGATCCAGGCCCCGAGAAAACGTGGAGAGATCGCCCGCGGCGATGTAAATATCGGCGGGCTGCGCGACAGCGCGCTCCAGGGATTTTAAGTCGCCGTGAATGTCGCTGAAGATTCGGATTTTCACGGGGAATCATCCGAAGAATTTTTGTCGTTCGCCTGATTGCCGTGCGAAAACCGCGGGGCGCGTTGAACCCAGCCATAGTTGAGCACGTTTCCTTTGGTATCGAAGGCGACGAAGAATCGGAAGGGCATGGGCGCCCGGCTGTTGCGCGTGTAAAACCGCAGGTCGCCAAACTCGACAAATTCCTTGCCGTTGCGTTCGGTGAAATGCATTACGGGGAAACGCGCGAACCACAGGAACGTTTGCGCAGGTTCAAAGCGCATGGCTTCGGCGGTGAAGCGATTGGGCGGCGAATTGGCGATGAAGCGGAACGCGGGCGCCGTGGAATCGCTCAAAGAAAAATCAGCGTGGTAAACACCTGCGCGCGTGAGAATGAGGCCGTTCCAGTCGAGAAGCGAGGGCGGCAGCGGCATTGCGGCGATTTTGTCGAAAGCGATCTGATGGCTGGCGGCGAATGCGCGGACGCGCGAGATTGCGACGTGATGCGCGACTCCGCACGAAATGATATACGCGCAGGCGACGTAAAAACCCGTCCGGCACCACGCGGAGCGCGTCATGCGGCTGCCCCATCCATTGCGCACCGGAAGAAAAAAGAGGACGGCGAAGACGGCCGAAGCCAGAATGACAATCCAAATGGAAAATGGGAATTCGGCGGCGCGCGCGAGCGACCATGCGCCCAGAGTGAGCACGGTGCACAATCCCCACGTTTTCACGGCGCGGGACGTGGAATTTCCGCGCGCCTGATGCACCCAGGCGGCGAGTTGCGGAAGGAGAATGAGCGCGGTAAAAAGAAAATCGATGATAAAGAGAAAGTCCCAGGCGACGCGGTCCTTCGAAAACGGATTCAGCATGCGCGTGCCGAAGGACGTGAAACCGTCGAGAATGATGTGACTGGCGATTCCAGCGGCGTAAATCAGGAAGAGCATGTAGAACGAGGGACAAGAGAAATCGTCGCGGTGAGCACGTTTGGCGTACCAGCGCACGGACGCGCGTGTCAACCAGGCGAGCGCGGCGGCGAAAATCGGGAGTCCGATGAAAGAATGCGTGAAGCCGCGATGATAACGCGCGATGGCCAGCGGGTCGCGCGAAAACGCGTTAGCGAAGACGTCCACGTCGGGAAACACGGCGCCGAGAGTGGCGGCGAAAATCGCAAGGCGGGTTGTGCGTGATTCTTTGCGCGGCGATTCGTTCGCAAAAAATGCTTTGCCGATCAATGCGCCGGCGATGCCGTGAGTGACTGGGTCCATAAAAGAGTGTCAGTTTCGCGGCAAGGGTTTGCCTCCAACCCAGATTTCTATTATGTCTGGTGGAATCGAACGGTCGGCGATGCCCGTAATGTAAACAGTATTCTGTTGCAATTGAGTGCGGAGCGCCTTGGCCGGCCCTTCGGAGGCCGCGGAACCTATAAAGTAGACCACTCCGGCAAACATTTGAGCACTTAAAACTCCCGAAAGACCCAGCGACGAAGGACCTGGAGCCATCACCAGTTGTCGCCATCCAGCATTTTGCAGTACCCCCAAAAGTTGGAAGGCTAGCGCAAAAGCCTCGGCATTTCCAGGCACACAATCTATGGTAAATTTCTGACCTCGGAAGCGAGTTAGCGCCTCGGTCACGCTTCGTTGTTCGGCGGCAGTCAGTCTCCGAGGAGCTGCGTCCCCGGCCACCTTAGCGAGCCTCGCAATAACGGAATTCGCCTCCGACTCTTGCTTTTGGAGGGCACTCTGGAGTTGTCTGATTTTTTCCTCCTGAGACTTCGTTACACGCTTCTCATCTTGTTGCGCTAACTCGTCTACTCGTGTCCTGTAACGATGTTCTCCATATTCAGCTCCGACGAGCAAAAGAAAGAACAGAATTCCAACGAGTTCGAGTCCACGCTTAAGGCCGTCCCTTTTGGCGAAGAACCCACACAGTTCGAACAGAACACCCAGGCAAAGGCACACGATACCCGAGACATCGAGAATAGCGTAATAGCGCGATGCTGTTTCGAACGAGTTCCAGCCTGGAAGCATATCGACGATTCTAATGCTCCGGAGAGCTAGCGCCAACAGGCCGGACGGCAATGTCAGACGATTTGAAGGAGCGGGGAACGCCTGAGGAGAACTTCGCCGATCTGCGCGGCGGGGATTTGGCGGCGATGAAGTTCGGCGCAGAGGGCGGCGGCATGTTCTGGCGCGATGGAAACGAGGAGCCCGCCGGAAGTTTGCGGATCGAAGAGGAGGGCGCGGGAATCTTCGTCGACATTTGCGGCAAACTCGACGCAGCCTTCGATGAATTCGCGATTGCTCTTCAGGCCGCCGGCGAGGAAGCCGCCGCGGGCCGCTTCGCGCGCGCCCGCGAGCAGCGGTACCTTTGCGTGGTCGATGCGCATCGAAACGGCGCTGCCTGCTGCCATCTCTCGCGCGTGGCCGAGCAGGCCGAAGCCCGTGACATCCGTGACGGCATGAATGGGTGGGTCGCTTTTCTGCGAAGCGCGCGCAGGCTTTTCCAGTTCATGCAAGACTTCGGCGGCCTCGCGATTGAGGCGCGTCATCGACGCGATTGCAGCCTCGACGGACCCGGCTGGCGCTTTCCCCGCCTTTAGCGCAGTGGCGATCACGCCGGTGCCTAGGGGCTTGGTGAGGATTAACGCGTCGCCCGGTCGCGCGCCGACGTTGCGCCAAATTTTTTGCGGATTGATGACGCCCGTAACTGCGTAGCCGAATTTCAAATCATCATCGCGAACCGAATGGCCGCCGACAATCGTGCAATGCGCCTCGTCCATCTTCGACAGGCCGCCGCGCAGAATTTGTTCGAGAATGTCGCCATG
>DATEHB010000118.1:0-13793 GCA_035279805.1 Candidatus Acidiferrales bacterium | reverse complement strand
GTAAACCAAATAGCTGTGTCCCGTCACCCAGCCAACGTCTGCCGTGCACCAATACACGTCGTCGTCGCGCAAATCGAAAACCAGTTGCATCGTATACATGCAGCCGAGCAAATATCCCGCCGAAGTGTGAAGCACGCCCTTTGGTTTTCCGGTCGTTCCGCTGGTGTACAAGATGTAGAGCGGGTGCTCCGAATCGAATGCCGGCGCGGGGCACTTCGTTTGCGCTTTCTCTTCGAGTTCGTGCCACCACAAATCGCGGCCTTGCTTCCATGCGACTTTTTCGCCGGTGCGTTTCACGACCACCACTTTCTCGATCGTTGGACAGCTTTCTATCGCCTTGTCGGCCGTGTCTTTCAGCGGGACCACGTGCCCGCGCCGAAAGCCGCCGTCCGCCGTGATCAGCCATTTGGCTTTGGCGTCTCCGATCCGGTCCGCCAGTGACACCGCGCTGAATCCGCCAAACACGACCGAATGAATCGCGCCAATTCGCGCGCAGGCCAGCAACGCAATCGGCAACTCCGGAATCATCGGCATATAGATTGCGACGCAATCGCCATCCTTGACGCCCAGCGCAAGCAGCGCATTCGCAAATTTGCAAACGCGCTCGTGCAGTTGCGCGTACGTGAACTTCACGCGCTTTCCATCTTCCGCTTCCCAAAAGAGAGCAACTTTGTTTCCATTTTTTGCGAGATGCCGGTCCAGGCAATTGTGCGCGACGTTCAGCTTCCCGCCGCTGAACCATTTCGCGTGCGGCAAATTCCATTCGAGCACTTTCTTCGGCGGCTCGAACCAATCGAGCATCTGCGCCTGTTCGCCCCAGAAACTTTCGGGATCGTTTTTCGCGCGGTCATACAGCGTCTTGTATTCTTCGAGTGTGCGCACCCGCGCCCGCTTCTGAAACTCCGCTGGCGGCGCGATCGGCTTTTCTTCGAGTACGTGCGGATCAAATTCCTGCATATTCCCTCGCTTTTCTTCTCTCTTCCTCAATTGGCGCGCTCCTAAAGTACGAAACGCGGCCCCGCGCGGTCAAGGTTCCTATGCGCAACCGTTTGTCCGTGAGCGTGTTTGCAGGTTTGAAGCGATTTTCTGGAACTTTTCGTCCGCGCCGGACGAATGCATATACGTAAGGCGCGGCGGATACGTCAAACCGAGTGTATGCCGGACAGGCCTGAACTCCGAGACGAGGAATTGCTGCGCCGCATGCGGGCTGGCGACGACGAAGCATTTCGCTCGTTTTACTTGCGCCATCAGCGCCCGATTTATCGTTTCGCGCTGCACATGACGGGCCGTCCCGAAGCCGCCGAGGAAGCCGTGCAAGAGGCCTTCATGACTCTGATTCGCGAAGCCGCAAAGTTCGATCCCGCGCGCGGCACACCGCAGGCCTTTCTGTTTGGTATCGCGCGGAATCACGTGCGGCGGGTCGTCGAGTCGAACAGCCGTTTCGTTCCGCTTGCCGATGACGGCGATTTGCAGGTCCGCGCGGGCCAGGCGTCACTCTCCTATGGGCTAGGTGAGTCTTTATCTGACGATTTGGCTCGCGCTGAAATTATCGAACTTGTGCGTCGCGCGATCCTTGCGCTGCCTGAGCATTATCGCGAAGCTGTGTCGCTCTGCGATCTCGAGGGACTGGATTATGCCGCTGCCGCAAGCGCCCTCAATTGTCCGATTGGCACGGTGCGTTCGCGGCTGGCTCGTGGGCGCGAAATGCTGGTGGTGAAATTGCGGCCCGCGGCGATGAAAAAACCTTCAAGGGCTGCTGGCGGCAGGTGAAGCATGACGGAGCGGATGAAAATGACTTGCGCGGAATTTGACGTGATCGTTCACGATGTGGCCAGGTCCGATGCGCTCGACAAGCCTGCCGCAGTGATTGCCAAGTTTCACGCTCAGACTTGCGAGCGCTGCGCTGCACGCCTTGCTCAAGCGCAGGTGGTCGCCGGCGCGCTCGACATGGTTGCTCAAGATTCCGCGGGTCTCGAAGCTTCCGCGCATCTTGAAGCCGCGCTCGTCGCCGCATTTCGCGAATATCATCGAAGCCTCGAACGGGCGCGTCACCGCATCAGTCGCGAGCGCTTGCGATGGCTCGAATGGCCGGCGCTCGCCGCAGCCGCTGTCGTGCTTCTCGCCGTCGGCGCATGGAATTTCTCGCGTCCGCGTGTCGCGAACGTCCGAGGGAATCATGCATCCGGTCAGGGGACGGCTCTAGCCGTGCCTGACAATGCCCGCAACTCCGGGGCTTTAGCGCCTAAGGCTAATTCTGCGGCGGGCGAATCGCAAAATGAAATGGCAGTCGCGCAATCAGAAACCGCTTCCGACTTCGTTCTCGTGCCCTATGGCGAAGGCTTCGAACCCGGCGACTCGGGCGTGATTGTGCGCGTCGAAATGCCGCGCAGCGCGCTGGCAGATTTGGGCTATTCGGTGGACGCGTCGCGCTCCGCTGATTTGATCCGGGCCGATCTGCTGGTCGGCGAAGATGGCTGGCCTCGCGCGGTGCGCCTGGTGAGATGAAAATGAAAAATCGATTTGAGCCGAATTTGAGTTGCGAGAGAGGTTGAAAATGAACCGCAAAATAGCCGCTATTGCTTCAGTTTTCGTGATTTTTGGAATGGCCGCAGGAGTTCGCGCCCAATCCGCGACGTCTCCGGAGCAACAATCGTCGTCCGGGAAGGTTCTCGTGTTCAAAGAACGCCGAGGGGCTTCGAACGGTACAGGCATGCCCGGCGGCACGTTTGCCTTCGAACGCCTCGTGGGCGGTTTCGACAGCACGGTCGTCAAGAACGCGCCGTTTTCCGCGCAAATTACGCGAGAAACCGTTCAAGTGCTTGCTGACGGGAATCGCATTGACCGCAAGGAGACCGGCGCCATCGCTCGTGATTCCGTCGGCCGCACGCGCCGCGAAATGTCGCTGCCGGCCATTGGGCCGCTCGCCGCATCCGGGCCGGTGCCGCATCTGGTCTTCATCAAAGATCCCGCCGCGGGCAAGAATTACGCGCTCGATGAGCAGAAGAAAACAGCGATGGTCATGGACATTTCCTCGAGCGAGAAATCTCACGTCTACAAATTTGAACGTTCGCCTATGGGCTCGAACGAGCTTGCTGTGAGCACCGAGTCACTCGGCACAAAAACGATTGACGGTCTCAACGTGGAGGGGACGCGCACAACGCGGACGATTCCAGCAGGTCAAATCGGAAACGAACAGCCCATCGTCATCACTACCGAAAAATGGTATTCACCCGAGCTGCAAACAATCGTGTCGCTGACGCGCACCGATCCTCGTTTCGGCACGACGACTTATCAGCTCACCAACATCAATCGCGCTGATCCGCCGCAATCGCTTTTTATGGTGCCCCAGGATTACACGGTCACATCCGGAAGCATGATGAAGCGCAGATTCGAGCGGACTGCGCCGCCCGCTCCGCCAGACAATTTGTGAGTGCTTTCGTTTGAGTGTCTCGTGCGTCTAACAAAACGGGCGGCTTTTGATGCAGGAATTCGGATTCCGCTTGATCTTGTCTTGCGGCTGCGCATCCGGCCGGCAAACAAGTCCCCGACGTGTCCGCACCCCGGCGCGTCAGGGAAAACCGAGAAGGGGCACGCTCCCGGCGCGCCCCTTTTTACCTTTTACCCCTTTTTGCATGAGATGTAATTTTACTTGCGCCACGCTGAATTGCCGCCGGCACACAGCGCGCCGACCGTTACAAATCACGAACCGTCGCGCGGTCGAGCAATTCCACGACGTGCATCACTTCCTGGTCTGTCCCGTGGAGCCTGGCCCCCGCGCGCAATTGCAACATGCAGCCCGGATTTGCGGTGACAATCACTGTGGCCTTTGTTGACCGCGCATGTTGCATCTTGTCTGCGAGCAATTCCAGCGACGTTTTCGTCTGGGTCACATTGTAAACGCCCGCCGAGCCGCAACACTGCTCGGCCAGCGGCATCTCGACGAATTCGATTCCCGGCACCGCGCGAATCAGTTTTCGCGGCGCCTCGCGTATTTTTTGCCCATGCAGCAGATGGCACGAATCCTGATATGTGACGCGCCATTTCGTTTCATGCAGCGGCGCGGATAATCCCAGCTCAACGAGAAATTCCGTCATGTCTCTCGTCTTGGACGTGAAATGCGCCGCCAATTCCGCCGCGCGCTCCCGCTCGCGATTCGATTCCGTTCCATTACCTCCCGCGTCGTCCGCAAACAAGTGCGTATACTCCTTCAGCGTAGAGCCGCATCCGGCCGCATTGGTGATGATCGCGTCGAAAGGCTCGCGTAAAAATATTTCCATGTTCTTGCGCGCCAGATTTCGGGCGACGTCGCGCACGCCGGCATGGGCGGCGAGCGCCCCGCAACAAACTTGCCCGGCGGGCACGACAACTTCGCAGCCGTTCGCCTGTAATAAGCGAATTGTCGCGTCGTTCAGCGCCGTAAACGTCACCTGCGCGACGCATCCGGCGAAAAATGCGACGCGGGCGCGCCGCTCGCCACGCGCGGGGAATGTTTGTCCCAGGCGCGAATAGAAAAAGTCGCTGTCGATTCGCGGCAGGAGCGCGGCACGCTGCTGCAATCCGAGCAATCGCAGCGCGCCGCTCGCGCGCGCAAGCGTCTCCAAACCCGAACGCTGATAGAGCCTGACAATTCGCGCCATACGCGCAATGCGCCGCGGATCCACCAGCAGCCGCCGGTAAACGAAATTCCGAATCGCACGCGATGTGCGCGGCCTCTTGTAATTTTTTTCGATTTGCGCTCGCGCCCGCTCCACCAGCTTCCCGTATTCCACGCCGGACGGGCATGCCGTCTCGCAGGCGCGGCAATCGAGGCAACGGTCAATGTGCGTGACGAAGCCCTCGCCCAATTCCATCCGGCCCTGATCGATTAGCGCCATCTGGCGAATGCGCCCGCGCGGCGAATCCGCTTCGTTGTGCCACAGACGGTACGTGGGACAAGCGTTCAAACACAGCCCGCAATGAATACATCGCGAATAATCCGCGTACTCGGGCTTATCTCCCGCCGTGAACCCGCTGAGCGTCTCGGCGAATTCACGCTGCGCTTCTTCGTGTGTCTGTGGCGGGAGACTCGGCATTTGCTCAGAGGCCTCCCACGAATCGTCCGGGCGCAAGTATTCCGTGCGGATCAAATGCCTGCTTCACCTGTTGCATCAAGGCGAAATCTCCGGCCGCCGCGCCCCAGATGTTGATTTCACGTTTTACCTCCAGAGGGCACCGCACAATCGTCGCGCAGATACCACGTTTGCCGGCGGCAGAAAACATTTCCTTCGCGCATTGCGTCAGTCGCGCGATCTCGCGCTCCGCGGGAAGCAGGGCAAAATAAATCACGCCAACTCCGCGCGCAAGAATTGCGCAAGGCAGACCGCGCTCCGCTGCGATGCTTAAGAATGACTGCACGTTCTCCACCATTCGTGCCGGCAGCGCGGTCGCCTTGACAATCACGCTGTCACTGGAGCGTTTCTCCATCAGCGCGGGGAATTCCCGAATCGCGGCTTGCAGCGTGTTTGCCCGAGAACTGTCGAGCGCGGTAAAAGTGGCTGCGTTTCCATTGCGCGCCAGCGTCTGCAAGTCATTCGCGCTCCGTTCGAGGACAGGCTCGTTTCCCGCCGCCGAAATTGCGACGTCCCATTCAGATTGCTCGACCGAAAGTTCCGCGCTGAGCATCGCCATCGTTCGCCGATCGAAAACTTCCACACTCTGTGCCGCTAGCGGGGATTTCCGGACGCTATTCGCGAATGCAAAGGCATCTTCAGCGCGCGGAAATCCGGCAAGCCAATCGCGCGTCTCCGCAGACAAGGGAAACGTCTTGAAATTCACCCGGGTGATCACGCCAAGCGACCCAATCGCGCCCAGCATCAGTTTGTGCAAATCGTACCCGCTGACATTTTTCACGACGCGTCCGCCGCTCTTCGCCTGCGCGCCGTCGCCCGTAACGAATTCCATGCCAAGAACAAAATCCCGCGCAGTTCCATACATCTGCCGCAGCGGCGAGTCGGCTCCGCTCGCAAGCGTGCCGCCGACGGTCGCTCGCTCATAGAAGGGACCCGCGAGAGGCAGGAATTGCTTGCGCTGCGCGAGAACATCGGAGAGGCGCGCGAGAGGAATTCCCGCTTCGACGCTCAGGGTCAAATCGCCCGGGTCGTAGGAAATCACCCGGTCCAGGCGCGTCATATCAATCGCCAGATCGTAACGTGACGGAGGCATGCCCATGCCAAGTTTCGTGCGCGCGCCGATGGGAATCACGGCGAACCTTTCCGCCACGGCGAGTTTCACCATCTCCGCAACTTCTTCCGCCGAGCCGGGCTGAACCGCGCCGCCTGGTCGCAAGCCATCTACGGCATACTTCGCAAGCTCGCCCGGATCATCGGTAAAGTTTGCGGCCCCCACGATTTCAGTGGCGCGCGAGGGCATCGTTCTGGCGGGGGTGCTCAAGCGATATCTCCTCCAACCCGTGGCGTCGTCATCGTCGAACCACGCTGCGGCATGGGACGAATGCGGACTTCGCCGCACCCTTTGCCCGTTGGGAAGATTTTCCCAGGATTCAGAAGTCCCGCCGGATTGAACGCGTCGCGCACGCGGCGCATCAGTGCAAGATCCGCCTCGCTGAAAAGCAGCGGCATCAACCGGTCCTTTTCCATTCCCACGCCGTGCTCGCCCGTGATCGCGCCGCCCATCTCGATGCAGAAGCGGATAATCGCATCGGCCGTCGAGACAGCTCGTTCGAATTGTTTTGGCTCGCGCGCGTCGAAAAGAATTATCGGATGCAGGTTACCGTCGCCCGCGTGAAAAATATTACCGATTTCGAATCCATTTTCTTTTCCGATGCGTTCGATCTCGCGCAGAGTTTGCGGCAACTTCGTGCGCGGAATCACGCCGTCCTGCACGTAGTAGGTAGGAGACAGGCGCCCAACCGCTCCGAAGGCATTTTTTCGCCCCTTCCACAGCAAGTCGCGTTCGGCGGCGTCTCGCGCCACGCGAACTTCCCGCGCTCCATGCATTTTGCAAACTTCGCTAATGTCTTTTGCGTGCTGCTCGACAGCTTCGCGCAATCCGTCGACTTCAATCAGCAGCACGGCCGCGCTATCAAGGGGAAATCCCGCGTGGACCCATGCCTCGACCGCGCGCAACGTCCAGCCATCGAGCATTTCGCACGCCGCGGGCGTAATGCCGCGCCCCGTGATTTCAACCACCGTTTCCGTCGCCCCATCGACGCGATCGTAAATCGCCAGCAGCGTTTTCACCGCTTCCGGCAAACGCGTCAATCGCACGGTGATTTCCGTCACGAGGGCCAGCGTTCCTTCCGAGCCTACGAAGAGGCCGCACAAATCGTAGCTCGGCGTGTCCAGCGCTTTTCCGCCGATGCGCACCAACTCTCCGGCCGGCATCACCATTTCGAGCCCGAGAATGTGATTCGTGGTTACGCCATACGCGAGCGTGTGAGGTCCCCCTGCGTTTTCGGAGACGTTCCCGCCGATTGTGCACGCCTTCTGGCTCGACGGATCAGGCGCAAAATGCAGTCCGGCAGCCGCTACTGCCGCATTCAAATCGGAATTCACCACGCCAGGTTGCACTACGGCGCGCTGATTCTCCGCGTCTATTTCGAGAATCCGATTCATCCGCGCGAATGAAACGATTATGCCGCCGTGCCGCGCAAGCGCTCCGCCAGAAAGTCCCGTGCCCGCGCCGCGCCCGACGATTGGTATTTTGTACCGGTTCGCGAGTCCGACGATGCGGACGACGTCGGTTGCGGTGCGCGGAAAAACGATGCACTGCGGGCGCGCGATCTCTACCGAGCCGTCGTATTCGTAGAGCAGCAGATCCTCGGGCCGGCTCAGGACCGAATCCTTGCCCAGAAATTGCTCGAGTTCGTGTAGAAGAGGGCGATCCATAGTTGGTTTGACGATTGATTAGACGCGCGAAAGCCACTATAGTCGCGCGTCTCTCCCGGCGTCAACGTGACCTCGGGGTTACTGATACAGGCCCACAAAGTACCTGCCCGTGGTTCTCAGGCAGGCTAAGTTTGCTGCCGATGCTGCGTTGAGGTCAGATAAATCTTAAGTTATTATCATTAGTTTACATTCAACGTATATAATGCTATTCGTACCCCTCGAACTCAACTAGTCTTGCACAGCTATTGCGCAAGGGGAGGTTAACCGTGAGATTTGCATTTGTTTCCGTTTTATTACTGTTGGCATTTGCATTCGTGACGAAGGCCCAGGTGAATAATGGGTACGAAACTATTAGAATTCCAACTGCTTCGACTCCGCGATGTATTAATTCCAAGACGGACGAAATCACACTCAGTGTCTACCGAGTGACTGTCGAGA
Source organism: Candidatus Acidiferrales bacterium (assembly GCA_035279805.1). GTDB lineage: Bacteria > Acidobacteriota > Terriglobia > Acidiferrales > UBA7541 > DAHUXN01. The sequence goes on along the minus strand of DATEHB010000118.1, from coordinate 5,469 downwards.
AGACTTCCGGATTTTTCACCCGTGGCAATCAAGCGGGCATAGCCGTTGTTTCTACTCTGAATGCGGATGGTGCGGCAATGTCGGCCAAGACTCCGTCAGTGAATATTGTGCCCATCTCGGAGGAACACGGGGGGCAGGTATTTTTGCCTCTGGAATACCCAATCGCGAGTCAACTGCTGCTGTCTGAGGGCACCGGTGCGAATGCTGTCCAAACCAAGAACATGTTGTTAGAGATGTACTTAGAGAAAACCCGAGGAAGTAATAGTTTCGGGACATTTCTGACAACAGCTGGCACGTTGCTTGGAAAATTGTCAATTCCTGCAAACCCCTACCTGACTGCTGCAAACCAATTCATTAACTTTGCCAACCAATCGATACAGAACGAGACGGCGAACTCCGGCGCAAAGCTTTTTGCAACCGTCACATTTCAGTTTGCAGATCGGAATTACTCCGATGTTCAGAGCTGTGAAAATGCGGGCGACCAGGAAACAGGGGCTGTCGCCGTGATCGCAGGCACCGGCAGCCATGGGCCAAATCTGTTGAGACTTGGAAACCTCGCCCAAAAGTTTTGCTGGCGCTACAATGTTTCGAGCACTTATGAGATTCAGTATGCACTGAAACCGGCAGATGGCTGCTCGGTAAACATTTCGGACGCACAATGGGCGGAACCCTCCAACGATTATGTCATGCTATTCCTGAGTGCGGCGGTAGCCAACCCACCTGCCTCTTTGTTGATTCGGCAAAATGCTGGATATCAGTATGAATTAGCCACGCCCGAGGGCAACGCCGCCGACTTCGCGCGAGTATCTCAAAGATTGAAGGACTTAACGAATTCCCGGGTCCTATGCGATGACCTTAAAGTTCCCAGGAAACTTTGTGGTGTCAATTAGACCTACGAATCGAGAATAGAAATAGGATGTTCGGTAGCGGACTGGTCGTCGGGGCGCACCTGTCTTCGGCTTAACTTCCGCCCTTCACTTATGTATAGGCGGCATGGCGCGAAGCACTTCGGACGTGGCGCGGGCCAGCCAGATCACTCCGTCAATCACGAACAGCGCGCCAATTACGCGCCAGATCATCAGGCGGACGCGATATTGCGGTGGTTCTGGCTCGGGCGCGCGCGCGCCGGGCGTCGCGGGCCCGTTCGAACGCTTTCCCAGCCAGTGCTCCCAGAAGTGCGTTAATCCATGTGCGATTTCCGTCGCGGAAAGCAGAATCACCAATCCGACGCTGAGAATGCAGGTGCCGACGAGATACTTGACCAGCGGATCGTGCATCTAGCGCGAATATAGACTGGATCGCATTACCGTGCAATCGTCAGACGCGTCCGCGTGCTGCGTTGACACACACCGCTGCGGTATGCTACTCACCCTCGCGCGGTTTTATTTTTATTGGGGACCTCACAAATCATTAAACACGCCATGAAACCGAAAATATTCGCAACCCACGGACTTTTCGCCCCGGCCCGAACGCTGCTCGACAAATATTTCGAAGTGGATTATTGGACAGAAGAACGTCGCCCGCCACGCGAAGAACTTTTGCGCCGCGTTGCGGACAAAGACGCGCTCATCTGTCTGCTGACGGAAAAAGTAAACGACGAATTGCTCGGCCGCGCGCCGAATTTGCGCATTGCCGCCACGGTTTCGGTCGGCTACGACAATATTGACGTCGCAGCGTGCACGCGCCGCGGAATTGTGGCCACGCATACGCCGGGCGTTCTCGACGACACGACGGCTGATTTTGCATTCGCGCTGCTTATGGCTGTCGCGCGCCGCATTGTCGAAGGCGACGCCTGGATGCGCTCCGGCACCTGGCCCGGTTGGAACCTCGATCAGCTCTGCGGCGCGGATGTTTCCGGCAAAACGCTCGGTATCATTGGGTTCGGACGCATCGGCCGCGCGATGGCAAAACGCGCGCGAGGCTTCGACATGCGTATTCTTTATGCTGATGCCGTGCGCGCCACTCCTGAAGTCGAGCGCGATCTGCACGCGGAATTTGCCGGCCGTGACCGCCTGCTCGCGAATTCGGACTTCGTCAGCGTTCACGTTCCGTTGCTGCCCGAAACGCGCCGCCTGATCAATGCGGAGACATTGGCGAAAATGAAGCCCGGCTCGTATCTGATTAACACTTCACGCGGACCGGTCGTTGATGAAGCGGCGCTAGTGTCTGCGCTAGACTCAAAAAAAATCGCGGGCGCGGCCCTGGACGTTTTCGAGAACGAACCCAAAGCTCACCCGGGGCTCATTGCGCGCAAAGACGTGATCCTCACGCCGCACATCGCCAGCGCTTCCGTCGAGACGCGCACCAAAATGGCGCTGATCGCGGCGGAAAATGTGATTGCGCTCTTCGACGGCCAGCGTCCGCCGAATGCCCTTAACCCCGAAGCGCTCGCCGCAAAATAAATAAGGAGGAAAGCTATGGGACATCCTGTTGTGCATTTCGAAATCGGCTGCCGGGATAGCGCGAAAGCCCAGGACTTCTACGCAAAACTCTTCGGCTGGAAATTTGAACAGGCCGGCCCAGCCGCGATGATCAACACTGGCGGCGCAATCACGGGACACATCACCGCTCTTCAACACGAACCGAATCACTACACCATCTTCTATGTCGAAGTCGAAAACGTGCAGGGCTACCTTGACAATGCGCAATTGCTCGGCGGAAAAACGCTGGTACCGCCCATCGACATTCCCACGGGAACGTTTGCCTGGCTGCAGGATCCTGATGGAAACACGGTCGGCCTGTGGAAAAAGAAGTAAGGCTCAATTTTTCCTGACGCGCCGTGAGCCGCAAAATCTGAAATCGCTACGAAGGAAAATCATGCCGCTCGTCACACGAAATCATCCGAAGCTGACGCTCGAAGGCGCGCGCGCGGTTCTGGCTGCCGCGGAAAAGCACGCGCAAGAAATTCGCTGCCCCATGAATATCGCCGTGGTCGATGACGGTTCGCATTTATTGGCGTTTGCGCGCATGGACGGTGCAAAACTCTCTTCCATTTCCGTCGCGCTGGTCAAAGCGCAAGCGGCTGCGATGCGCCGCGCTCCCACTGGCGCAGCGATGGCCGGCGAACAGCCGAATGTCGTTCTGTCGCTTGGCCTCGCGCTCGCGAATTCTTCCGCGCAAACCCCGATTCGCGGGGGTGTTCCGCTCAGCGTCGATGGCGAGATCGTTGGTGCGATTGGCGTCAGCGCCGGTTCGGAGGATCAAGACCTGGAAGTCGCTCGCGCCGGAGCCGCCGCCCTCGAAAGGGCGTGAATTACTTTTGGCGGAGACGTTTTCAGCAGAAATCGAAACCACAATGCATTACAGCGCAACACGATGAATGACCGCAAGCTTGCCCGCCATATCTTTCTCAACACGCTCGGAGGCATCGATATTGCCGCGACGCTCGCGGAGAAACTTTGCCGTCGAGGCGGCGTAATTGCGGCGGGCGACTCTCAAGTCGATTTGCGAGAGTATCGCGAGATTGTCGCGATTGCGATCGGCAAAGCTGCGGTCGCGCTCGCGGAAGGAATCACCGCCGTGCTCGCGCCGGAATTCCGCGCGCGGGGAATTCTCGCCGGCCCTGCGAAGCCGCCGCGTGCGCTCGACGGCTGGAAGTCATTTGTGGCCGGGCATCCGGTTCCCAACGAAGAGAGTTTCCGCGCGGGACGTGCGATCCTCGAATTGCTGCACGGATGCAACAGCAAGACGCTCATTTTGTTTTTGCTTTCCGGTGGCGGCTCATCTCTCGTCGAATTGCCGCTCGACGAAAATATCTCGCTCGACGATTTCGTGAAGCTGCATCAGGCGCTGGTCACTTGCGGCGCGGCCATCGAAGAAATCAACGCCATTCGCAAACATCTTTCCGCCGTGAAAGGCGGACGCCTTGCCGCCGCCGCGCCCGAGGCCATGAAGCTGACGTTCGGCGTCACGGATGTGCCCGAAGGCCAGGAGTCCGCGCTTGCTTCCGGCCCCACTCTGCCGGATCCCACAACAATTGCCGATGCGGAGCGCATCGCCCGCAAATACGAGCTGCTGGACAAATTGCCGGCGTTGCTGCGTGCGAAATTCGAGCAGCACAGGCTCGTCGAAACGCCAAAGCCGGGCGACCCTGCCTTTGCGCGCGCGAAATTCGAATTGCTCCTCGGCCGGCGCGATTTATTTCACCACGCGCACATGGCCGCCGAAGCCGCCGGATTTTTTACCGTGTGCGACAACGCGACAGACGGCTGGCCGGTCGAGAAGGCGGCGCAACATTTGCTGGCGCAGCTCGATGCGATTTCGCGTTCGCGTGATGGCAGGCCCGTCGCACTGATCGCCGACGGAGAGGTCAGCAGCCGGGTCACGGGGAAGGGAACCGGCGGCCGCAATTCGGCGTTTGTACTCGCATGCGTGGAAAAAATCGCCGGGCGCGAAATCACGGTGCTCAGCGCGGGCACGGATGGAATCGACGGCAATAGCTCCGCCGCAGGAGCCGTCGCCGATGGCGCAACTCTCGAACGCGCGCGCAAAATCGGGACAGACCCGCGCGACTTCTACCGCCGTAGCGACGCATTCACTTTTTTTGAGCGCCTCGGCGACGCAATTATGACCGGCCCCACCGGAAATAATCTGCGCGACCTGCGCATTCTTCTGGCGGGATAACGCTTTTACCATCGGCGGCAGCGCAGATAAGAGAGGCACGTAGCGGCCACCTTCAGGTGGGCGATCCGAACTTCAGCGCCCGAGGAACGACAACCACGAGCCCACAGATTTACAACAGACTTTTCGTCCAGCCACCGTCCACGGGAATCGAGCAGCCGTTGATGTAGCTCGCGCGCTCGGATGCAAGAAACGTCACCATCGCCGCAAATTCCTCAGGCCGGCCGATGCGTCCCACTGGCACTTGCGCGCTCAATCGCTCCAAAATTTTTTCGCGCCCCACTCCCGCGTTCCTGGCCTGCAGCGCCGCGAGTTCATCCAGACGTTCCGTCAGCGTATAGCCGGGACAAATGCAGTTCACCGTGATGCCGTCACCGCCGAATTCATTCGCAAGCGTGCGCATCAAGCCCGTCACTCCGGCGCGAATCGAATTCGAGAGCAGCAGATTATCGATCGGCTGCTTCACGGACACGGAAGTAATCGCCAGCAAGCGTCCCCAGCGATTTTTTTTCATGCGCGGCAAAACTTCGCGCGCAAAATAAACAGCGCTCATCAGCGTCAAGTCCACGGCGGCGCGCCATTCTTCGATGGAAATATCCAGGAGTTTTTTCGACGGAGGCCCGCCCGCATTCGTCACGCAAATGTCCACGCGCCCAAACCGCTTCTCCACCGCCGCGACGAAATCGCGCACCGCTTCGTGGCGCGTCACGTCGAGTTCCTGCGCGAAGACTTCGCGCCCGGTCGCCTTGCGTATGCTCTCCGCCCCGCGCGCAAGATTCGCCGCCGAACGCGCGCAAATCGCCACCTCGGCGCCTTCCCGCGCAAATTCCTCCGCGCACGCGCGACCCA